>NZ_LDUE01000006.1 GCF_001038485.1 Ornithinibacillus californiensis | reverse complement strand
TCTGGTGATGATGGCGAGAAGGTCACACCTGTTCCCATACCGAACACAGCAGTTAAGCTTCTCAGCGCCGATGGTAGTTGGGGCATTGCCCCTGTGAGAGTAGGACGTTGCCAGGCAATAGTAAACCAAGAGATGATTCATTCGTCTCTTGGTTTTTTTGTTAGCAATTTAATAACTAAACTTTCACCAGTATCTTATTCAAGAGTAGATAAGAATTTTCCTTTTAGCGAAGTGAGCTGATATCCTAATTGAGTGATTAGGCAACAATCCTCTGTCATTCCACTAAAAAAGCGCACCCTACAAGGTGCGCTTTGAATGTTATCGAGAAACTTCTTCTTCAGTCTTCTTTTCTGTATCGTTAGCTGTATTATTACTTGGTTCTTCTAACTCGAAAGATAATCCATCACGATCTGAAGCACCTAGTTTACTACTACCAGCTATACCTCCAAGAAGCTCTTTTACATCAATACCTGATGAAGCTTTCAGTGTTTCTTGCAAGGATGCCATTAAATCAGTAGCATAGCCAGTTACCTTGTTAGCACCGCCACCATTTTTCCCATTTCCACCAGTATCAACAACTGTGATCTTATCAATATTTCCTAGTGGACTAGCGATTTCTTTCGCATACTCAGGAAGCATTCGAATGACCATATCAAGAATGGCCGCTTGACCGTATTCCTCGAAGGCTTCAGCGATTTTTCGCTTCGCTTCAGCTTCCGCAAGACCTTTAAGGCGAATTACTTCTGCCTCAGATTCACCTTGAGCACGTTGAGCTTCGGCTTTTGCAAGACCATCTACACGTACTTTTTCTGCATCCGCTTTTGCTTGCGATTCAATTCTATACTGATTTGCATCTGCAGCAGCAATTTGTTTTGCTTTTTCAGCAATCGCCGCTTGCTCAACTGCATAACGATCAGCATCAGCCTTTTTCTTAACTTCTGAGTCGTATTGTCTTTCTCTACGTAAGATCTCTTTTTCTTCTAATTCAATTTGTTTCTGACGTTCAATGATTTTAATTTGCATTTCTTGTTCGGTTACTTCTTGTTGTGCACGAGCATTTTCTAAGTCATATGCTTGATCGGCGCGTGCTTTTGCAACATCTTGTTCACGTCTATATTCAGCAGTTTTTAGTTGGTTTTCTTTTTCTGCTTCTGCAATCTCGGTTGCACGTTCTAATTCAGCTTTTTTAGCTTCTTTAGCCGCCTCTGCTTGTTTAATTCGAGTTTCTTTGTCAGCTTCTGCTGTTGCAATATCAGCATCGCGTTTTACTTGAGCTATTCTCGGCTTACCTAACGATTCTAGATAACCATTTTTGTCTCGAACATCTTTAATGGTAAACGATACAATGTTTAACCCCATTTTAGCTAAATCTTGAGATGCAACACGTTGAACCTCTTGTGAAAACTTTTCACGGTTTTTATAGATTTCTTCAACAGTCATTGATCCAAGGATAGAACGTAGATGTCCTTCTAAAACTTCCTTTGCTTCATTTTCTCGATCTTCCTTTGACTTTCCTAAAAATTGTTCGGCAGCAGTTGCAATTTCATTAATAGTACCGCCAATTTTGATAATAGCAGTACCATCAGCCATAACAGGTACACCCTGTTCTGTATATACTTCTGGAGTCGTTACATCTATTTTACTAGATAGTAAGCTAAGTTGCTCTCCTTGCTGGAACACAGGCAGTACAAATGTTCCTCCACCGCGTATAATTTTAATTTTATTGCCTGATTCGTCGGTATGTACTGTTTTACCATTTCCTAAGTAACTACCAGTAACAATTAATGCCTCATCTGGTCCAGCTGTACGGTACTTTTTAATAAATACAGCAATAAGTGCAATTACAAGAAAGACAGCAATTGCAATAAGAATAGTCACTCCACCTAATAAATCTCCCATTAATTTTCCCCCTTAAAATATACTTAATACGGTATAATCCGTACTAGATCAAGACATCTCGGATTCTAAATCATACGGGATAACGTATAGAACACCGTCTTTAATATCCAAAATCAGTACTTCGGTTCCCTCAGGAATAGGGCTGTTTTCATAACTTGCTGCTGGTCTAGTGATCATGCCGCCCTTACCATCAATAACGATTTCTCCAAACCCGTTTTCAGGAACAGAAATAATAAGCTTTCCTACACGTCCTTTTAGCGATTCTTCGGTTAGTATAAGTGATTCTTCAGCTGATGCTAGCGGAATTAATACAAAGAAATTAAGTAATACATCCATTATTAGGGCGAATCCAATAGAAATAATGAGTATGATTACACTTGAGAAGGGTGTTATTAATTCCAATACATAACCAGATGATGAAAGGAATACTAGAAAGGCTAATATAAGTGTTGGGTTTAAGAAGGGGACTCCTTCGCTGGCAGCATCTAATACATCACCAAAAAAGATAAAAAGGACGGTTAGACAGCCAGAAATGATCAATGTAGTTAGATAAATAGTTTGGATATCAACGCCAAATAATGTCATAAGCATCATCCTATCTGTAGATTCAAAATTTCCGAGTAACTATTATACGTATCTATTGTAACTTAGGTTTCAAAAATTACAAACAATTTTTAAAAAAGTCAGGAATCTGCAAGTATTGTAGACTTACAGATTCCTGGAGATAATGAAAATAGTAGAATGCTATTTATAGTAGATTTGCTGCGTTTAGATAACCGCTTCCTTGTACATTAGGTGGTTGTCCAATATCCGTGCATGCTTGTAATAGTCTTTGTTTTACTTGATTAGGGTTTAGATGAGGTTCTTTTTGAAGTAGTTGTGCAACAATGCCCGCACATATTGGTGTTGCCATAGAGGTACCAGATAAGGAGATATAGTTTGTGCTAACTCGAGCGGCTTTGTTAGTTTTATCAAGAAAAGAACCAGGAGCTCTTAAAGAGGTAATATTTACCCCAGGTGTTATTAGGTCTGGCTTTATATTTCCATCAATTGCAGGTCCACGACTAGAAAACTCTGCTACGATATCGTCTGTACGGTTAGTAGATTCATTATCATCAGCCGCACCAACAGTTATTACTAATGGACTAATACCTGGACTTGCAATCGTTTCATATTTAGGCCCTGAATTACCAGCTGCCACACATACTACAATACCGCTTTCCCAAGCTCTATCAACTGCCTGAACTACTGGATCCTCTTTGGCGGATTCAATAGCTTCTGCGCCTAGCGAGAGGGACAGGATATCAATGTTATATTGATGCCTATTCTGCACACACCATTGAATTCCTTCTATTACAGTTGATAGCGTACCAGACCCCATTTTATCCAGTACTTTTACGCCTACTAAATCTGCCTCTGGAGCAGGTCCTATATAATTTCGATCATTGGAGGATAATCCATTTCCTGCAGCATCACCAGCACAGTGAGTTCCATGCCCGTTATCATCATAAGGATCTATTTGCCCATTAACAAAATCAACAAACCCAGTGATACGACCACTTAAATCTTCATGTGGGTGAATGCCAGTATCAACAATCGCAATTGTTTTACCAACTCCAGTATATCCTGATTGGTGTAATAGAGTTGATTGAACAGAGGAAGTTGCTGTATCGAGTAAAGCAGTTACTTCACGGTCGTAATATACTTTCTTAATCGAGGAACAGCTTTCAAGTAATTTTTCTAAATTTGCTAGAGACAGTTTGGCAGAACAGCAAGTGACAAGGGGGAACGTTTTCAAATTCTTACATTTTGCACTTTGAACTTCTTGTATTCCAGCTTCAAAGGACGTTTGTTCAAACTCGATAATGACTGGGTAGTTTTTAGTCCTTTTACGAATGGACTCTAGTGGCCTGTGTAGAAAACAGGGTACAGAGCGAAATGGTTGATAAAACTGGATTAACTCTTTTCGAAGTGTTTGGTCAAGTTTTTTTCCATTTCTTCTAACCATTTGAATGATAGAAAACCCTAGCATAATACTTCTCACTCCTTTTCAAAATATTTTTACTCACGATAGCATACGTGCCGACTAATGATTAGGAGTGAGTAATATGTACAAACCATATGAAAAGAGGCGAAACACTAAATGATAAAAGTTTGACAAATTTGTGAACGCGTTGAATAATATAAGAAAGAAGGGGGATTTATTTATGGTAAATTCTGCGAAAGTATTAAGGGCAGTTAGTATTCTTTGTGGCACATTAGTCATTGTTGGTATGCTAGCATTTTTATATGGCTATTTTGCAAACGGTTACGCAGCATTAACAGGAATTGGCATTGGTGTAGCAATGGGTGGAGTATTCATATTCATTATGGGGATTTTCTTAGTTGCTACAGAAGAAGTTGTTGAGAAAAATAAGCGAAAAACAATATCATAACAAAAGAAGCTCCGTCTACTTTGACAGAGCTTCTTTCTTTTTACATATAACCCCAAATTAGAGTTAACAGTGTACCAAATACTGTTACTAGTGCAATAGCTATTCCGTAATAAACGTTTGTGTAAATAGCCTTTTTATCCTCTGATTCTCCAGCATGCATAAAGAATACTAATTGAAGTGCTGCTTGGATAAATGCTGTAACTAACAAGATTGTTATACCCATTTCAAATGACATATCAAGGAAGTAAACAGTAAGTGCCACAGCTGTAAGAATGAGTGAGAAGACAAAGCCTATCACTTGTTTCGCTGGAAATAATTCTTTCATGTTTACATCATTCCTTTCAAGTAGATGAAGCTGAAGATAAAGATCCAGACAACATCTAGGAAATGCCAATATAGTGAGAAGATAAAGGATTTATTTGTTGTTTCAGGTGTAAATCCACGTTTTTTAATCTGTAGGAGGATAAAGAATCCCCAGAATAGACCAAATGTAACGTGGGCACCATGTGTCCCTAGAGTTGTTAAAAGAATAGCAGTGAACCCACTTGTTTGCAGGGTTGCACCAACATGATAATAGTGAATAAACTCGTAAACTTCGACACTTAAGAATGATAATCCTAACACTAGCGTAATCGCTAAGAACGCAAGTGTTGCTTTCTTATTGTTAATACGCATGGCATGGGTTGCCAGACCAATCGTGAAGCTACTAGTTAAGAGAATGATAGTTTCCATTAATACTGGTGTTATTTCGAATATCTCGGCACCACTAGGACCATTACCAACACCGTTTTCTAGTGTGAAGTAAGATGCAAAAAGTGTACCAAATAACATAATTTCTGCGCCTAAGAATATCCAAAAGCCTAGGATATTCATTTGGTTTTGATGTGTACCATATTCAAGAGGCTGCGAGTGATCAATTTTCATTATTTAGCACCTCCGTATTCTTTTTCTGTTTCTTTTATTTCCTCTTCAGAAATATAACGACCATGATCATTTTCAAATGATCGATAAGCCATTGTCCCAAGTATTCCTAGAGCTGAGACGATGACACCAATCCAAATACTAAAGACGAAAGAGAAACCAAAGATAAAGAAGAACCCAGCCAAGATAATTGGCATGCCACTATTATTAGGCATATGGATTTTTGTGATTTTATCTTTAAACAATTGGTGTCCGTTTTTCTTAGAGTCCCAGAATGCTTCTGAAGAATTGACTACCGGTGTAACAGCAAAGTTATACTCTGGTACTGGGTTTTGAGTAGCCCATTCAAGAGAACGAGCATTCCAAGGATCCATACCAACATTTCTAGGTGAATGACGGAAGCTATAATACACGTTGTATACAATAAGTGCAAATGCAATCGCCATAAGTCCTGCTCCAAAGAAGGAAAGCATATTTAAAGGACCGAATCCAGTTGCTTCAGAATACGTGTACATACGTCTTGCTTGGCCGTCTAAACCGGTAATATACATTGGGAAGAAAGCAAAGACGAATCCGATGGATAGGAACCAGAATCCCCATTTACCAATGCGCTCATTTAGCATAAATCCGAACATTTTAGGCCACCAGTACGTTAATCCAGCTAACATTGCAAATACAACACCTGGAATGATTACATTGTGGAAGTGAGCTACTAAGAACATGGTATTGTGATATTGGTAATCCGCACTTGCTATTGCTAGCATAACCCCAGTTACACCACCGATAGTAAATAAAGGAATAAATCCTAGAGAATATAGCATTGGTACTGTGAAACGGATTTTTCCTTTCCACATCGTTAATAACCAGTTGAAAATCTTAATTCCTGTTGGTACTGCAATTGCCATCGTTGTAATAGAAAAGATACCATTTACTAATGCACCATGACCCATGGTGAAGAAGTGGTGTACCCAAACAAGGAATGATAAGAATGAAATAATAACCATCGATCCAACCATTGATTTATAACCATATAAGTTTCTTTGTGAGAAGGTAGCGATAATCTCACTATAAATACCAAAGGCAGGAAGAATTAAGATGTAAACTTCAGGATGTCCCCAAACCCAAAATAGGTTGGCCCAAAGCATATCCATTCCGCCATTAGTTGATGCAAAGAAATGTGTACCAAACTGTCGGTCGAAAGTACCCATTAATAGAGCGATTGTTAATACAGGGAAAGCAAATACGATAATAACGTTTGTAATTAATGCAGACCATGTAAACATCGGCATTTTCATTAATTTCATGCCAGGTGCTCTCATTTTAAGAATCGTTACAATAAAGTTAATACCAGTCATTAAAGTACCGATACCAGAAATCTGTAAAGACCACATATAGTAGTTTACACCAACAGATTCACTAAAATCAGTTCCTGCTAGAGGGAAGTAATTCGTCCATCCTGCATCTGGAGAACCTCCAATGACAAAGGAGATATTAAATAACATTGCTCCTGCAAAATATAGCCAAAAACTAATTGCGTTTAAGCGAGGAAATGCAACATCTCGTGCCCCGATTTGTAGTGGAACAACGAAGTTCATTAAACCAATTACAAATGCCATCGCCATGAAGAAAATCATGACAACACCATGTGTTGTAAATACCTCATTATAATGCTGTGCATCTAAAAATGCATTATCTGGAACAGCAGTTTGTAAACGCATCATGACTGCATCTGCGCCACCTCGGAAAAGCATTAATAATGCTGAAATCATATACATAATTCCGATTCGTTTATGGTCAACAGTAGTTAACCATTCGCGCCATAGATAACCCCATTTATTAAAATATGTTATTCCGATAACAATGGCGATAAGTGTAAGGCCAATGGCAACCATTGATGCATAAATTAATGGACTAGGGTGGGGGATGGCAAACCGTTCAAAAAATTCCATTATGTTAACTCCTCTCGAGATTTTAATATTTGTGTAGTATCGTTCGTTTTATTAATGATTAGAATGGTCTTCAAGTCCTTCTTCTTGATCGTTACGTTCAATTTCTTCATCTGCGTCTCCATGATGGTGTCCAGCATTCTCACCTTCAGGGGCAGGTTTAAACTCTAGATGTGTTCCTGTAAACGTCATTTGTCCTAGGTGGCCAGGCTCTAATAACTCTTCATACTTTTCTTCTGTTAGAGGCTTAGCAGTAGATTGAATCTCTTCTACCCATTTATCAAATTCATCAGGTGATAAGGCTGTTGCGGTAAACGTATTTTCAGCAAAACCTTTACCACTGAAGTTAGCATTACGGCCAGCATAATCTCCTGGAACCTCTGCTACCATATTAATTTTAGTAACCATATCTGCCATTGCATACTTTTGTCCTGCAAGCTGAGGAATCCAGAAGCTTGTGATGGGACCGTATGAGTACAATCGGAATTCAATAGGGCGATTCGTCGGCAAGATAACATAGTTTAATGTTTCGATATCCTGCTCGGGATAGCTAAAATGCCATTTCCAGTTAGAAGAAGCTGCGTAAATTACCATTGGTTCTTGATTTTCGTAACCTTCTGGGATGTTTTCCACTTCGTATGTTGATTTCACAGAAACAATGGATAAGAATATAACAATTAAAACAGGGATCCCTATGATTATTGATTCTACAATAGGATTTCCTTCAATATGTGGTGGTTCATAATCCTCTTTTTGCTTGCTAGCTCGATATTTATACACGATGAATACTAGCATTGAAATAACTACAATAACGATTACCGCCATTGTAAATATGGATAGCCATATTACATTAGCTGTTGTCTCAGCTTGAGGACCTTTTGGGTCTAATACCAATAAAGGTTCACAACCAGCTAAAATTGTCGTAATCAATATAGCAAACGAAATAAATGCTAATTTAAGTTTCATTTTCTTTTACTCCCTTCACCATAATCTGGGTTGTTCATAAATTGGACAAACTTGTGTTTTTTTTCACAAAGTACCGCTACCATATCTTATTACGCTGTGAAGAATATTACAATGGATTGAGAAATACTTCACAAAATGTTCAAGAAGATTTGTCGTTTTCGTGGAAATGTCTGTAACAACGTGGTTTAGATGGGAAAAAGTGGGGGAGTAGGAAGCAATTAACCTCTTTACAACACAAAAAAAGTATCCCTATAAACGGGATACTTTTGCTCACTATAGTTTTAAAATTAAGGCCCACCTCTTGGCCGATAACTTAGAAGAAATATAGTTTCTTATCAATTACGCTAACTACGGACGGGGACTGGAACCCCGTCATATCGTAGTTTTATTCTTATATTATAGCCAAGCAGCACCTACGATGATTAGAAGGATAAATAACACAACAATTAAAGCAAAGCCATTGTTATATCCTCCGCCGTAGCCGTAACCGCCGCCATAACCACAGCCGTATCCGAATGACATTCTACATCCCTCCTAACGTACATTGTAAGATTTCAAGTGGAGTTGAAAACTCCGGAATTAAACACTATTTAATTAGTGTTTGTTAATACTATATGAAGGCTAAAGTTTATTGATTGGGATAGATACCTAGATTTCTGGGAATCGTTATAATTGCCTATAAATTAGTCAAAGGCTATTTCTTGAGCGGGTAAAGAGAGAAGTTCTTTACTTCGTTTACTTGTTTTCTTCATATACTGTTTGACAAGATAATAACCAACACTATATCCAACCATGTCTGGGTAAAAGCTAGATCCATATAAAAGTTTACTTGCTTTCCTGTTTGATTTTGGTAAATCCTTACTTGGAAGTATTAGGTCATTCCACATCTTTTCCAACTCAGTGTCTGAATAATAGGTAGTCCATGGGGCGAGGGGACGTGTACCAAACCTTTCTCGTACTGCATTTTCTGCTAAACCTTCTAATATTACAATATCAAGTAATGTATAGTTTTTTTCCTTAATCTTGTCATGGGTAAGTCTACATGAATGGTTGTATTCATGAGTAAATAGTGCTTTTATTTCTTCTTCTGTTGTTTCTTCAGATACAAAAAGGAATAATTTGTCTTGAAATGCTAGACCAGTTCTTCCGTTGTAATGCTCTCTAATCTTTCTATTGTATGAGTTTGAGGGAAAAATAAAGATGGGAATGTTTCTTCCATCCCATTCTCGTTTCAAGTTTTTCTCTTCTTGTTGGACAATGTCCCATATTTTTTTATTTCTAAGTGCCTGTATCATATTTTCCCCATTTGGTTCGGGCCGTTGATACATCCCATGACTAGTAAGTAGGGATGCAATCTCGGTAGAATTGTCATGATTAAAGTAATTTGTGAGTTTCTGAAACAATTTATCTGGAGTAGAATATGATTTTTCTAGCCATTTATCTGTTCGAATTACTGCCAATTGGTTCACTCCTCTTGTAAAAGCAAAGGGATTCGACGTTATGAGCATGTCGAATCCAAGTGGTATTAGGAATCTTCAATATCGATATACGAGTGATCTATTTTGGGTTTGCGAACGGATATTTTGAGTATGTCATTTTTAAACGAAGCTTTTACGTCTTTCTTTGGTATGTCGAATGGTAAAGTAATAACGCGCTCTTTCTTAGCGATGCTTTGTTTGTTAAACTTTAAGTTATTTTTCGTATCTTCTTGGTCGATAAATTGATAATCCTGTACACCTATTTGAACTTGATTTCCAACCAACTCGATTTCAATTTGCTCCTTTTTATATCCTTGTAGTTCTGCTTCAATGATGAAGTGGGTGTTAGTCTCTTTTACATCTACCCAAAAGGGTTTAAAGTGGAAATGCTCATTCATTTGTTTAAAGGAATGGTTGAAAAAAGAATCCATTTGTTTCATAAAGTCGTGTAAAGGAGTCATGTCAACATCGAAGCGGCTAGGTAGCTTCCTTCTAGATGGCATATAGCTCACTCCATATTTCAAAAATTTTACTATAGATTATGCGAAACCTAGTAAAAGTAGTGGGCTAATATAAGAAAATAAGGCCAGAGATTAAGTATGGACTTAATCTTCAGGCCTTTTCTGTAAAGGAAAGAATTTGCGAGAATATTTCTTGAGGTTTTTCTTCTGTTACTAAATGTCCTGCCTTTTCAAAAGTAAAAAGCTTGGCATTCGGTAAGTCTTTAGCTAACTTCTTGCCAATAACTAGTGGAACAACTTTATCTTCCTCACCCCAGAGGAGTAATGCAGGAGTCTGGATCTCCTTTAATTGTTCACTTCTTAAATCACCTTCACGATGACGTAGTAACCTAACCAATGACTTGGCAAAATTCTTGTCTTGGAGTGGTTTGCCGTATTCCTCAATTTGATCATTTGTAATTAACTTGTGGTCATAGAATACGTTTTTTAAGTTCCTCACCACGCTTTGTGAATTAATCTTTCGTTTTGCTAGGAAATGAAAGAAGGGGAGGTAGGATGAATAAATAAGGTAATTTTTTGCTCGAGGTAAGTATCCAGAGCTACAGAACAAAATTAGTTTATCTACTCTATTAGGTTCTTTTTTTGCAGTGTATAGTGCTATTTGTCCTCCCATTGAATGGCCAGCGATATATGCCCTCTTTATCCCGAAATAGTCTAAGCATTTAAGAACGAGGTTAGCATAGTTTTCAAATGAATATGTAAATGATGTGGACTTTTCACTCTTTCCAAATCCAGGTAAATCGATCGCGATTACAGAAAAGTCTTTTGTTAGTAAAGGTTTTAGTCGATTAAATGTATACGACGAAGCAACAAATCCATGGATTAGAAATATAGTTGGTTTATCAACCTGTATAGCGTATTCACAGTAAATGTTTGTATTTAGCAACTTAATATATTCTTTTGTATATTCCATTTAAATAATTCTTCACCACCGCTTGTATTGTATTTATAGTATAGACAAAATAACGGTCAAAGTTAAATAAAGAATGATTCTTCTATTGGATATGGTTGTTTAGTCCCGCAACTATTACTATATACAGACCTTACTTTCCCAACTTATTTAGGGTTAAGTGCTCATTATGATACCTCTTATCTCGAAGTATAATTAAACGTACATTCGAGAGGAGGAGTTTTATGAAGAAGAATTGGTTAGGTGGTTTTATCATTGCAGCATTAGTATTACTATTTCCAATTGTGGGAGCAGCTGCAGAAGAGGGGAAGCTAGAAAAGGTTGCAAGTAGTTCTACAACAGTATCTAAAGCGGATTATGTCAAAGGTGAGGTAATCGTAAAGTTTAAAGATAATGTTTCTGCTTCACAGAAAAACAACGCAGTAAAAAATGCTAATGCTAAAGTAAAAGCGGATGTGGATGCAGTTAAATCTCCATTTTTAGTACTAGAAGTTGGTAATGTGGATGCAGTTGTTAAGGCACTTAGTAATAATCCCAATGTTGAGTATGCAGAGCCAAACTACGTATTGAACGCAACGTGGACGCCAAATGATACGTATTTTAGCCCTAGTTACCAATATGGACTGTTTAATACTGATGCAGATTTAGCTTGGGATGTAACTAGAGGTAGCTCTAGTCAAGAAATCGCAGTTCTAGATACAGGAGTTGACTATAACCATCCTGATTTAGATGGAAAAGTAGTTTTAGGTTATGACTTCGTACAAAATGACTGGACTCCAAGTGATCAAAATGGGCATGGTACTCATGTAGCTGGTATTGCTGCTGCTGAGACAAACAATGGTACAGGAATTGCTGGTATGGCGCCTAATACAAAAATATTAGCCGTACGTGTGCTAGATGCTAATGGAAGTGGATCGTTAGCGGCTATCGCGGATGGAATTATTTATGCAACGGATGCTGGCGCTGAGGTTATTAATCTTTCTCTTGGCTGTAATTGTGATACGCAAACATTAGAGAACGCAGTTAACTATGCTTGGAATCGTGGTGTGGTTGTGGTAGCTGCTGCTGGTAATGATGGTGTACGTACAACATTCGAACCAGCTTCCTATACGAATGTTATTGCTGTTGGTGCAGTTGATTCTAGAAATCGCAAGGCTAACTTTTCAAACTGGGGTACTTGGGTAGATGTAATGGCTCCAGGTGTTGATATTGCATCTACTTATCCTGGAAATAGCTATGTCTATATGTCTGGAACATCTATGGCTGCTCCATATGTTGCAGGGCAAGCAGCATTACTTACTGGTCAAGGAAGAAATAATGCGCAGGTTCGAGCTGCTATTGAAAACACAGCTGTATATATGAATGGCGTTGGTCGCTTAGTTGACCATGGTTTAATTAATGTGAACGCATCTGTTCGTTATTAAAATACATCAAGAAAAGAGAGGAAGCGGCCAAATCGCTTCCTCTTCTATTTATTATTTGTATCCTCTTTCTTTTCGATATTTCTACGGTCTATATAAATGGTTGGGGAACGATACTCTTTCATTGCGCGTAAATCACTCCCTGCTGCTTTTACAAAAGATATCGCAAGTAAAAGCATAATAAACATAACTGGAAATCCTGCTACAATACTTGCAGTTTGTAAGGCTTCTAAATCACCGATAAACATTAGAACTAATGGTAGTAGTAATAATGTAAATGCCCAGAATAGACGATTCCAACGCAGTGCTTCACCACCAGGGACATGTTTTTGTACGACTGCTGCTAAAATGTAAGAAGCAGAATCAAAGGTGGTAGATAAAAAGACAATCGACAAGATGGTAAACACAATCACGATAAATCCAGAAATCGGTAACTGATTCAGGATTGCAATGATAGCTGCGGGTGCCCCGAATTCATTCATGTAGCTTATAACATCAAAAGAGCCGGAAAGCTGTAAATATAAACCAAAGTTTCCTAAAACGCCGAAGAACAGAATACTTCCTAGCGTCCCATAAATCATCGTTCCTAGAATCATCTCTTTGATGGTTCTTCCATAGGAGATTCGTGCAACAAATAACCCTACAAAAGGAGCATATACAACCCACCATGCCCAGTAGAATACGGTCCATGACTCTGGGAATCCTGTTGCAGGGTACGTGTCAATAGCTGCTAAGGGCTCTAGCCAAGTTGCCATATGGAAAAAGTTATCCATTAGAATACCTAAGCTAGAAAATGTTGCTTCACTAATAAAAACAGTGGGTCCAAATATGAAAATAAAGAGCAGGATAAATATCGCTAGCCAGAGATTGATATCACTTAGTATTTTAATTCCTTTATTTAATCCAGAATAAGCGCTAATCGCAAAGATCATCGTACACAAAAGCATAACCCCAGCTTGTAAAAGGAGTGTAACGGGAATTCCTGTAAAATCATGTATTCCTTCTGCAATCATAGGTGTCCCTAATGCAAGTGTGGTGCCAGCACCACCTAAAAGTCCAAAAATAAATAGAATATCAATGATGATACCAAGAGGTCCATCGGCAAGTTTACCTAATACCGGTTTTGTTGCTGCGCTAATCTTTAGTACTGGATTTTTTCTGACATAATAAAAATATGCGATTGGCAATGCCGGGAGCGTATAAATAGCCCAAGCAATTGGTCCCCAGTGAAATATCCCGTAAGTCATCGCGAGTTCTATCGCTTCCTTTGTCATTGGTTCAACACCAAATGGTGGACCTTGATAGTAGTAGGCCCATTCAATCATTCCCCAGTATAATATACTAGAGCCAATCCCAGCAGAAAATAGCATTGCTGCCCAAGAAAAGGTACCAAATTCTTTTTCGGTGCCGCGTTTTCCTAATTTGATTTTTCCATATTTGCTAAAGGCAATATAAAGCATAAAGATAAATGCGAGTAGTCCGAGAGCTAGAAAAAGAATACCGAAATTTCCGGTAATAAATTCATTGATTGTATTGATAACATTTGATCCGGCCTCAGGATAGAAAATTAATGGTAGTGATACCGCAAGTAAAACAACTAAAGCCCCTATAAAAGTAGGCCAATCAATCAGTTTGCTATTCATGCAGACATTCCTTCCTAATTAGTTACTTTCTTGGATATAGTTAATATGCTCATAAATTCCTATTTCCATTATTCTTTCCTTAAGTAGATCGATTTCTAATTTTTTCGCTTTTCTTTTTGTTTTCATTCATGTAAATTGAAGGTAAAGTTCAGGGGAGAGGAGGAGAAAGAATAATGGTTGACTATATTGGTATTGATGCAGGAGGATCATTGGTTAAACTTGCATATATTGAGCAAGGTAAATTACATACGAAAACTTTCTCTAATCAACATTTGGATGAAGTTGTTAAATGGTTGTCATTCTTGTCTCCTAGTGCTGAGCTTTTCGTTACTGGAGGAAAAGCAAGTTCATTAAAAAGTCTTACTCAGAATAACTGTCATTTCTTTAATGAGTTTCAGGCTGTAACAGCAGGAACGAAGTATTTATTAAAAGAAAATGGAGTAGTGAATGAGGAATTCATTCTCGTTAATATTGGAACGGGGACTTCTATTTTTCATGTTACTGCCAATTCGTTTGAACGTGTTTTGGGTAGTGGTATTGGAGGAGGTACCTTAATGGGTTTAGGTTATCTTATTACCCGACATAAAGATTTTCAAACCTTTATTAGAATGGCTTCAGAGGGTGATTCACGGAACAGTGACTTGTTAGTTCGGGACATCTATGCTCCTGAGGAACCTCCTATTCATGGGAATCTGACTGCTGCTAATTTAGGAAAAGCGCACTTGAATGAAGGTGCTACAAATAATGATCACCTTGCTAGTGTGATGCAATTAATAGGAGAAACTATTCTTTTATTAGCTAACCAAGTTGCTACGACAAAACAAATCTCTCAAATTGTTTTTGTTGGTGGTACGGTGACTAATAACCCTGAATTAAAAGATATCTTCATGCGATTTCGAGACATGATGTCCTATGAGCCAATCTTTCTAGACAAAGGCACTCATGCAGGTGCAATAGGGGCATTACTAAGTAGATGAAGTGTAGCCAGCATAACTAAAAGGCGAAAAAGTTTCGCCTTTTATGCGTAATGTCCACCGATTTTTTTACTGCGATCTAACGTAACGCCTGCATCGGTAAAACTGCTAGCTCGTAGAATGGCGGTTGTACCATATTTATCGCGAATGGCATCCATGACATATCCAATATCATTTTTCTTGGAACGATCTTCAAATAAATTTAATTGTGTTTCTGCTTTATCATACAGATTATCTAGCGTTACATAAACATGACGTATATTACTATGACCATCATAAAATTCCTGGAAAAGCTGCATGCAAATATGGTACATATCCATTGTAATATTAGTAGGAATTGGAATGGATCTAGAGCGTGAAAATCCACCTCCAGTTTCCTTTGAATAGGCAATTCCAAGATGGATGGTCTTACCAGTTTTATCTGCTGTGCGTGCTCTACGGCAAACTTCTTCACAAAGGTCTAAGATACAAACAGCAACCTCATCTTTTGTGTAGTCTCGTAAAAGAGCAATACCGTGGCCGAAACCTTTTTGTTCCTGCTTAACAAAATCCCCGAATACAGGACTGAGATCAATTCCCCATGCATGCCAATAGAGCTGTTCGCCCATCACACCAAACCTTTTCTTAAGATGATCCAAGTCAAATCTGGCAAGCTGACCAAGGGTAACAATTCCCATACGATTAAGATTTCGTTTCATCCTACTGCCAATTCCCCAAATTTTCTCAACAGGGTGTGGCCAAAGCTTTTCCTCGACATCCTCATATCGACATTCCGCGATACCAACCTTTTTCGCATGTAGATCCATGACAACCTTTGCTAAAAATTTATTATCACCAATACCAATGGAGCAGGTAATTCCAAAGTGATCGAGAATGTCTTGCTTGATTTTTTTAGCGATTTTTAAAGGATCGCCGAAAAGTTTTTCAAGTCCATCCAGGGTTACCCATACTTCATCAACCGAATATTGGTGGATAGCTTCTTTTGGGGCGTACTGATTAATGAGTCTTGTGATTTCAACGGAAACCTGAAGATAGTCAGCCATGTGTGCTGGAACAATACGAATAGCTGGGTCATTCGGCAATTCAAAAAAACGGCTAACATTGCTAATTCCGTACTTTTCTTTTAAAGCAGGCGACGCAGCGAGGACAATACTTCCAGATCTACTTGGATCCCCGACAACTGCTAGCATGGTTTTCATCGGATCCAACCCTAATTTAACTGCCTCTACACTAGCGTAAAAGGACCGCATATCAATACATAGCACATCATGACGTGGAAAAGTAGAATAATCCATGTATATCTCACCACCTAATAGGAACGTTTGTTCTAATATTATATGATGTTCCTAATTAATTATCAATGGGAATTTTATACATGATTAAATTAACTAGACAATTACCTTATAGGTTTAGCTTGCATATAGTGTTGTATGGGAAAATCTAGGGAGGGAAAATATAGATGTATTACTACTATCCCGTGTACTATTATCCGCCATATCCATATGCGTATAGCTATCGCCAGTATCCAGAGGTAAATCCAGGATTTTTATTTGAATCTGCTAATGAAACAAGAAAATTAATGAAAGAAGCAAGTATTGTTTTAGATAAGTTTGCAGAATCGAAAGAATTTGATAAGCAGGTGATGGCTGCTGCACAGGAATCTAATATGGATGAGGTTGAACGGTTAATTAAATCCATAGGTATCACCTCTGATGTGGACGTACAGTTTAACCCAGATGGATTACGGTTAGAATTTAATTCGAAGGTTCAGGATACAGATTGCTGTAAATTAACTGTGGCATTAAGGTGGAGATAAGGCTAAAGAAAAGTGCCAGTCAAGGAATTCTTGACTGGCATTAATATTTAAAATAAAGTAGTTGTTTTTGATTTTTGAAATTTAATGTCTCCACCAATAATAGTCATTTCAATCTCTGTATCTAAAAGCACATCAGGTTCATTTATTTCAAAAGGATTAGTAGAAAGGACGGTCATATCGGCTAATTTCCCTCTTGTCATCGTACCTTTTATTGTTTCCTCGTTGGTTGCATACGCAGTTAGTTCAGTGAAAAGACGAAAAGCATCCACCATAGATAATCTTTCATCGGGATTCCAGCCATCATGAGTTTCTTCAGGTGCTCTTCTAGTAACTGCAGCATGGATACCTAGTAGTGGATCGACTGGTTCCACAGGGGAATCGGAACCACCAGTACAAATTACCCCATTATTCATTAACGTTTTCCATGCATAGGAGAGTTCCATACGATTTGGACCGAGTCTTTCCATAACCCATGGGAAATCACTAACGACAAATCTTGGTTGAATATCGACCACTCTATTTGGCTTAGCCAATCGCTCAATCAATCCTTTCTGTAAAACCTGTGCATGAATTAGTCGGTCACGATAAGGAACAGCTGGGAACAAGTCTAGAACATCTAGGATATTTTCCAACGCTTTGTCTCCAATTGTGTGCACGGCAATTGGCATGGATAACTCACGTGCCCTCCTAACGATATCGGTAAGTGCTTCTTGATCAAACATTGCTTCACCATAATTAGTAGGCTCATCATGATAGGCTTCGGAAAGCAGCGCTGTTCTTCGTCCGAACGCTCCATCAACAAAAATCTTTACCGCTCCAATTTGTAAGGTGTCATTACCGTAGCCCGTGTACATACCAGCTTCTTTCATATCATCCAGAAAGTCATGATTAATTAATAAATTTGTACGTAGTCCAAGTTTTTCCTGGTTTAATAGTGAGTCAAAGATGTTATATGTTTGCTGTAAACCACCAAGAAAAAGTGGATCATTCGTGTGAACACTAGTTAACCCTTTTTGTAGTGCGAATTGTATGGCGGTGCGCATGGCTTGTAATAATTCCTCATAAGATTTTTGGGGGATCCTTTGCTTGAAGATCTCCTGAGCAGATTCTAAAATTAATCCAGTTGGTTGTTTCGAATATTTATCTAAAACTACACTCCCACCTTCAGGTATAGACATAGAAGAATGATACCCACTTCTTTCGAAAGCTTTGCTGTTAGCAAGAGCAGCATGGGTACAAATTCTAGTTAAGAAAAGCGGATTGTGAGGAGTAACATAATCAAGCTCTTCTATCGTAGGGATAAGTCCATCAGTAAAGAGATTTTCATCCCAACCACTACCTAATAACCATTCATTAGGTTTTAGAGTATCTGCCTTGGTTTGAATCTTTAGTAGCATTTCATTTTTTGAGGTGACGCCAGTTAAGTCAAGATTCATGAATTTATCTGCAATCAGTGATAAATGAAGGTGACTGTCTACTAACCCCGGTGTTACAGTATTTCCACATAAATCTATGACTTCACTATTACTGTTTTTCCAATGGATCAGCATGTCGTTCTGCGCTCCCATATCGATAAATCTCCCATTTTCTACAACCACCGCTTGGACAAGTGGTTTATTAGGATTAAATGTGTAAAACTTTCCGTTAATGAAGATTTTTCTCATGATGTTTCCCCCTTCGTAATTAGGAATTACTAGTATTCTATAGAATATAGTCTGAAATGGAAGCAGCTTATCAAGTACTAAAATATTAAGAACATCATACTAGTGAGCAAAAACTAAGTCAATGAATGAACAACTTACATAAAGTCTTTAGAAATTGAGTGGAAAAAGATGCTGTTTTAATCGAGATTTGTTGTAATTCGGCGATTCATCGATTATTATGTTCTTAGTGGATAAATACATAAACAAGCTATTCAACCAATCAAATTTGAATAGTTTTTTAATTGATTGATATACTTGGGGGATAAAAATGGGGAAAAAAATTCGACTTAGAAAGTTAAAACACCGAAATATAAGAATTGGTTGGAAATATGGCCTAACTGTAGCTATCATCATTTTACTATTTATTGGTTCATCAGCGTTTGTGTCGAATTCGATTATAGGGATTGGTAAAGACATTGAAGCACTAAACACGAAAAGTGATATGGCGATGAATATTTCTGAAATGGGATCCTTGACACGTAATATGAGTATATATATCGTCTCTTATT
Organism: Ornithinibacillus californiensis; assembly: GCF_001038485.1. GTDB lineage: Bacteria > Bacillota > Bacilli > Bacillales > Amphibacillaceae > Ornithinibacillus > Ornithinibacillus californiensis. The sequence goes on along the minus strand of NZ_LDUE01000006.1, from coordinate 89,458 downwards.
ATCAAGTGCAAGATTCAAGTTTAATAGATACGTATAAAGAAAACCAGGTACAGTATAATGAATTGGCAAGTAAAGTTCGAGTTAACTTAAACTCCGAAGAGCAAAAAGAGATATTCCAACAAGTTGCTAAGAATAATCAAGAGTTATATCGAATGTTTACCAACTACATTGTATCAGCTATTCAAAATGGTAATACAAGTGTAGCAGAGTCATTTTTAAATCAGACTAATGAGCTTAGGGAAGAATCTGTTGCGTTATTAGATCAGCTTGTAGATACAGTGGATAATGAACGACAAACCGCAATTAGTAGTGCAATCGAAAGTCAAAAAGACACTTTTATAACACAACTATCTTTTTTAGCAGTATCAATTATTATTGGTGTGTTATTAGTCGTTTTCATTAGTCGAGCTATTTCTCGAAATCTCAAAAAAGTTGTTCAGGTAAGTAATCGAATAGCCGAAGGAGATTTAACCGTACCGGAAATCGATTATGTTGGAAAAGATGAAATTGGACAGTTAGCAGAATCAACTAGTAAGATGAGCACATACTTAAAAGATATCATTAAGCAAGTATCTACTGTTTCAGACACAGTTACTGCACAAAGTGAAGAACTGATGCAGTCAGCAGGTGAAGTTCGAGCTGGCTCTGAACAAGTCGCAACAACGATGCAAGAATTGGCAGCGGGCTCTGAGAAACAAGCTGATGGGGCTAGTAATTTAACACATACGATGCATCACTTTGCTGCAAGAGTTCAAGAGGCAAATGAAAATGGAGAACAAATACAACATTCGTCGGAATCTGTACTAAACTTAACAAGTCAGGGAAATCAATTGATGCAAGCTTCTGGCGATCAAATGAATAGAATTGATGGTATTGTCAAAGACGCAGTAGTAAAAGTTCGAGGATTAGATGAGAATTCAAAAGCGATTAGCCAGCTGGTATCAGTTATTCATGATATAGCCGATCAAACCAATCTCTTAGCATTGAATGCTGCTATTGAAGCAGCACGTGCAGGAGAACATGGTAAAGGGTTTGCTGTTGTTGCAGATGAAGTAAGAAGATTATCCGAGCAGGTATCCGTGTCAGTGACAGATATTACTACTATCGTGAAGAAGATTCAAGCTGAAACGACTGCGGTAACAGAGTCATTAGAAGAAGGGTATGAAGAAGTACAACAAGGAACAAACCAAATCATTCATACTCGAGAAACCTTTACAGACATTAATGAAGCAATAATGGAAATGGTAGATAGTATTAGAGTGGTTAAACAAAACCTAATCGAAATTGCTGGCACTACTCAAGAAATGAGCATTTCCATTGAAGAAATTGCAGCTATTTCGGAAGAGTCAGCAGCAGGTATTGAACAGACATCTGCATCATCTCAAGCAACTAGCAGTTCGATGGAAGAGATGGCCAATAGCTCAGAAGACTTAGCGAAATTAGCCGAGGAATTAAACACGCTGGTGAGGAAATTCAAACTTTAATTTTTATCATAAAGAATAGGTCAGCCTTGGGCTGACCTATTTTTCTATGGTTTGACAGAATTTCATGAATATTTTATAGTTAATATAAGAAAGTACGGAAAGGGTGTACCTCAAGCAGATGTTAAATTAATCCTATTTATACAATGAATTGAAAAATTGTTAAGAAAAATAAGGGGAAAAGCCCTTTTTTATGCATGCAATTTATTCAATCATAAAGAATAGGATTAAATCTGTGCAGGTCATTTCAATAAATGGTTATATCATTTGTTTATTTGGCATGGTTTCAGCTTCCTATTCATTGTGATTAGGGGCTTTTTTTTATGAGAAAAAAGAGGTGAAAGCATGCTTTTATTAGAAGCTCAAGATATCATTTATGAGGTAGATGGGAAAGAGATTATAAACGTAGAGAATTTAAAAATATCAAAAGGTGACTGTATTGGGGTAGTCGGCAAAAATGGGAGCGGTAAAACATCCTTAGTCCACATATTGACCGGAATACAGAAAGACTACGATGGTAGGGTTCAATCCATGGCTAGCGTAGAATTAATGCCACAAATAAAACAAATTAATACAACACAAAGTGGGGGAGAGATTACACAGCAATTTATCAATGAGGTATTAGCAAGAAAAAAGCAAATACTATTTGCGGATGAGCCTACTACTAACTTAGATAAAGAACATATTGAATCATTGGAGAATCATTTAAAACGATGGACTGGGGCTGTTGTTATTGTTTCCCACGATAGAGCTTTTTTAGACAGCCTTTGCAACAAAATATGGGAAGTTGAGAGTGGCAAAGTTACAAATTACCAAGGTAATTATTCAGCTTATCAGCAACAAAAGGAACTAGAAATACAAAAGCAACAAGATGATTATATGCAATATGTCACGAAGAAGCGACAATTAGAGAACGCACTAGAACTTAAAAAGAAGAAAGCGCAAAGAGCTACCAAATCACCTAAAAAGAAAACAGATTCAGACGCTATTCAAATGGGAAGTGCACCATATTTCGCTAAAAAGCAAAAGAAATTGGAAAAAACAGCTAATGCAATAAAAACCCGAATTGATAAGTTGGAAACGGTAGAGAAAGTTAGAGAAAATCCACCTTTAAACATGAACATTATAAATGAGGAAATGCTGGGTAAGAGAGCGATTATCCGTATTGAAGATTTGGAAGGGGAAATTAATAATAGGTTCTTATGGAATAACACTACCTTTCAAATTCGTGCTGGAGATAAAGTCGCTATTATAGGAAGGAATGGCGTTGGAAAGACTACTTTTCTAAAGAAGATTCTATCAAGGGAAAGTGGCATTGAAGTGTCAAAATCCGTTAAGATAGGTTACTTCAGTCAGAACTTAGATATTCTAGAAAATGAAAAGTCAATTTTGGAGAACATTACTATTTCTTCCTCCCAAGAAGTATCTTTAATTCGGACAGTTTTGGCAAGATTACATTTCTTCCAAGATGATGTTTACAAAAAGGTAAATGTATTAAGTGGAGGGGAGAGAGTAAAGGTTGCTTTTGCAAAGATTTTTCTTAGTGATATTAATACATTAATCTTAGATGAACCAACTTACTTCTTAGATATTATTGCTGTTGAAGCGTTAGAGTCTTTGCTAATGGAGTACAGAGGAACAATTCTCTTTGTCTCACATGATAGGAGATTCATTGAAAAAGTTGCAGATAACATTATTGCAATTGAGGATCAGGAAATGAAGCTGTTCAGAGGAGGTTACCAGGCTTATATTAATTACCAACCTAGGATTTTGGATACGTTAGAACAGGAATTAATGGTTCTTGAAACGAAACTCACAGATGTATTAAGTAGGTTGAGTATCGATTCAACTCCAGAGCTTGAAAAGGAATTTCAAGAGATAGTAAAGGAGAAAAAGGCATTATTGAATAGAGGAGAGTTGTAGGGATCCCTACAACTCTTTTTAATGAAAAGAAGTAAAAAATCCTGTAAATGGAGCATCTTAATAGATTTGATAGGGTAGGATAGGGCATTTAAATCAAATCTGAGTTGAAAATAATGTGGATATTTTCCTTGCCATTCTTAAGGGATAGAGTATGACTTAAAGAAGAAAAAACGGGGATGTGCTACAGTAGTCGTCTTACTCCCTGTTCATTCCTGATTACTTGGAGATGACAAGGAAAAGTTCACACTTTTTTTACCTAAAAAACTTATTTCTTTGGCCAAGGATATGGTTCTTCGTTATTTGCAAGATCATATTCCTGGTAAGAAAATAAACTACTTGCTGAAGCACTAGCAAATATTATTGCGATGGAAAGTAGTGCAAGTAGTAAGAACTTCTTCATTTAGTTCACCTCCTTTCAAGGACTTGAAGAAATGCTACTTAGCATTTTGTAATAAGTAGCTGCTAGTTTATATTTTCTATTTTCATAATAGTATTTTGCTAAAAGTTTTACATACTTAGATTCCTCAAAGTATAGTTGCTTCTCATTAAAGAAAGGTATGATATGATTTGTAATTAATGATTCAAAGGAATTATCTATTCCGTTAATTAAGTATTCATAAACCATAAATTCGTAAACATGGATAGATTCGCTTGGTTCTATTCCTTTGGACATTTCAATGCCCAATTCTAACCATATTTTGGAATTCACCATATCTCCTACATTATAGTACTCTTGCATTAAGCTTGAAATAGGTGTTAACTTTTTACGTATGTCATAATCTTTTCTTAACTCATAACTCTTTAAATAATTATTAATAGCTTCCTCTGAGTTCCCAATTGATGAAAAAACCTTCCCGTAATTTTGATAGTACAGTGTTAATAATCCAGTATCATCAATAGTATTTGCTATTTTGATGGCAAGATCAAAGCATTCCTTAGCCTTTTCAAAATCATTAATTCTACGATAGGAGATGCCTAATAATAAATGGCAATCAGCGCTTTTCTTCAAATTATAGTTCATCTGGTAATACTCCAAAGACTTATTAGAATATAGTAATGATAGGTGGGTTAGTCTATTCTTACTCGCCGCGGATGCGATTAAATAATAAAGATTATGAACTTCCTCTGAACGGTGGTAGAGATTTGATTTACTATTTTTTTCTGCTTTTTGATAGTATTCTAGTGCTTTTTTATAGTCTAATTGTTGATAGTGATAGCTACCAGCAAATTTGTATAAATAATAAGTTTCAGTCTCGTTAAATCGCTTTGAGCTTTTTTCGAGGGAGGACAGGCGTTCCCTTGCTTCATGCATATCGTTAATCAAAACATAATAGTATAGTTTGTGTATTTCGATAAGGAAGAATAGTTGTTTATCAATTGCATTAGCCAAACTATTTTTAATTCGATTGTAAAGCCGAATCGATTCATCTTTTTGAGAATGTAGTAAATGCTGGAACCACCGAATAATCGTTGATTCTGAAACATAATCATCAGATTCTATCAAATTTATTTCTAATCTATCTCCTAATTGTTCAATGACTTCTTTTGGTGGTTCCGCGGTACCATTTTCAATCTTGGACAAATAGGATACCGAAATAATCCCACTTGCTAAGTCAGACTGGGTCATATTTGCCCTTAATCGATTTATTTTTATAGCTTGTCCTATGTCAATTCCCATTTTTTTCACCCCTATGTCTATCATTATAATTAAAAAGAAGTTAAAATACTATACAATAGTGTCAATATTCAACAAAATTAGATTATAATAGAAATACTTAATGAAATAGAAAAAAATCAGGAAAATTTTCCTGAAATTACTATTAAAACTAAAATTTTATAACCTGAAAAAGGAAAAGGGGAATGTATATGGTAGAAAGATGGAAGAACTTTTACGACCAATTGGGAAAAGAACCTAAGCTTCAAGGAGCTTTAGCAGGCGTTAGTATTAGGTCGAGAGAAACTGGTGATTTACTATACGATCATATGGGGGATATTCGTCTACACCCAGCATCCAATATGAAGATTTTTAGTTGTGCCGCAGGGCTAGCTATACTGGGTGAAAGCTACACATTCTCAACTGAACTATGGATTGATGGGGAAACAGAAAATCAAAAACTAATTGGTAATTTATACTTAAAAGGAAAAGGAGATCCAACATTATTACAATCAGACTTTGATAATCTAGCAACAGTTCTGAAAGAAAAGGGGATTCGAGAAGTTCATGGGAATGTTATAGCGGATGATACGTGGTATGATAATGTTCGTTTGTCTCAAGATTTAAATTGGAATGATGAACATTATTATTATGGTGCACAGGTATCTGCTTTATCTGCCTCTCCTAATGAAGATTATGACTCTGGTACGGTGATGTTAACTATTTCACCTGGAAAAAGTGTTGGCGAAAAGCCTATTATTTCATTGAAACCAAATACAAAATATATTAATTTAATTAACAATGCAGTGACGGTTGAAATGCAGCATGAAGATGATGAAGCAGACATTACTGTCATACGAGAGCATGGAAATAATAATGTAGTTATAGAGGGGAATATACCATTTTATTCTGCTAGTATTCAAGAATATGTGGCAGTCTGGGAACCAACTGAATATGCATTGGAGTTATTCGCAAGGTCACTAAAACAAGTAGGTATTACTTATACAGGGGAGTTACATACTGGGACTACACCAGAACATGCAACACTTGTTTTTAGTAGAAAGTCTATGCCACTTAAGGATTTAAGTATACCCTTTATGAAATTGAGCAATAATGGCCACGGAGAAATAATAGTAAAAGAAATAGGTAAGGTAATGAAAGGAGAAGGAAGTTGGGAAGCAGGTCTAGTAGTCTTGAATAATGTACTAGAAAAATTAGGTGTGGATACTAGTAACATAGTACTTCGTGATGGTTCTGGAATATCGCATGTCACATTGATACCACCAAATGTCATTTCTAAATTCCTTTTCCGTATCCAAGATGAACCATGGTTTAATAGTTTTTATCGCTCTCTTCCAGTGGCTGGAAATGAGAATCGGATGGTTGGTGGAACATTAAACGACCGAATGTTTGGTTTGAATGTCCATGCAAAGACAGGCACAATCATGGGGGTTAGTACTCTCTCGGGATACTTAACTACGAATGAGGGGGAGGAGCTAATTTTCTCTATCATGCTAAATAACTTACTAGATGAAGAAGATGGCCCTGCCATTATCGATCGACTTGTTGACTATATTATAACTGAAGCAAGCAAAACAATCGTTACGTGATTGTTTTGCTTGCTTTTCTTTAGGTAAGTGACTCTATTGCCTCACTGTATATTTCAAACCAGTATTTCCAGTTATCCATTCGATCATTTACTTCTTCCTGATCTAGTAATAACCCGATAACATCTAAACAAACATGCCATCCCGCTAAATCTTTTGGCGTGTGTGTTGTTAATTCGGTAATTGTTTCAGTGAAAACTAAGTTACAATGATTAGATTCTGGTGTTAACTCAAAACGTACAAGGTTCTCATCCCAAGTGTATTCTAGAATATGATGATCCTTGAAATCGGTAATATCCATCCGTTGAAACGTACCATCACCCATATCGAAGTTGAAATAACCATCCTTACCTAGACGAGCAACACGAAGTTCGTCAAACCAAAGAGCTAATTTTTTATTATCAGTTAGCATAGCCCAAACCTCTTCTAATGAATGCTCTAAGTGACGTTCATATGTAACTAGATATTCGTTTCCATGTTTTTCAATCTTAGCCTGCATTTTCTTCACCTTCTTAAGCTTTTTTGTAAAGTAACTTACATATATTCTACATTACATATAAAATTTACGAACCAATTTCATTTTATAAATTAGAGATTTATATAGTATAATAGATTTTGTCCACAATTTTTCTCCAAATCAAAACCCGTATAAACCTTCCAAAACGCTTCAAAAATGAAAGTAGGTGAACGTATGAAACTAATTCTCGCAGAAAAACCCTCCGTAGCAAAGAATATCGCCGATGCCTTAGGAATCAAAGGGAAAAAAGACGGATACTTTGAAGGAAATCAATATATCATTACCTGGGCATTTGGTCATTTATTAGAGCTATTTGATGCCAAAGATTATGATAGTAAAATGGCAAGGTGGAAATTGGATAATTTTCCATTTATACCAGATAAGTTTGAATACAAAGTGAAAAGTAATCCAAGAAATAGGCAGTGGGCAGACCAAGGCGCGAAGAAACAATTATCTGTCATACATACTTTAATGAAACGAGCAGATGTGGATAGTATCATCTCAGCTTGTGACTTTGACCGAGAAGGGCAATTAATTGGAGACAGTATTATTTATCGAGCCAAGCCTAAAAAGCCAATATATCGTTTGTTATTAAATGAATGGACAAAAGATGAAGTTATCCGTGGCCTTAATTTAATGAAACCAAATGAGGAATTACGTCCTCTGCAAGATGCTGGTGTGAGTAGGCAATGGGCTGATTGGGTGATTGGGATTAATTTAACCTCAGTGGCTACCTTGAAATATCAAAAAGGGAAAGGGAAGGCTCTGAATATTGGGCGTGTACTACTACCAACCCTAAAGATAATATATGACCGTGATAAAGAAATTGAAAACTTTCTTCCTGAAGAATACTTTAAGCTTGATGTAATTTTTTCCACGGTGAAAAATGAGACGTATGAGGGGACATATAAAGAGGATTCAGAAGAAAAGTTTAAGCAAAAAGAAATGTTGGATCAGATTAACTCATTAATTCAGGATCGACAAGCATTGGTAATTGATAAGAAGGTAGAGAAGAAAAAAGAATTTCCACCTTTCCTGTTCAATCTATCCAATTTACAAGGGTTTATTACTTCGAAGTATAAGGGATGGACTTCTGATAAGGTTTTAAAAGTGGCCCAATCTCTATATGAAAAGAAATTTATCACTTACCCAAGAACATCAAGTACGGCTCTGGAAGAAACTTTAGTGGGGAAAACCGCTAATGTTCTTAAAACACTCACTGATGATCTACCTTATCGGGATGAAATTAAATTTATGAAAACGAAGCGTGTATTTAATAATGCGAAGGTTGAAAGTCACAGTGCCATCATACCTACTTATGTAAAGCCAAAGCGGCTAAGTGCTGATGAGCAAATTGTGTATACGGCTATAAAGAATCGATTCATTATGCAGTTTATGCCAGTGGCAGAGTATGAGGAAACAAAGCTAACAACAAAAATAACAGATGTTGACCTCAAGGGTAACTTTGAATCTAAAGGAAAAGTTCAATTAGTAGAAGGTTGGAAAAAGGTTGAAAACATCACCTCTAAAGATAAATTACTTCCAATAGTTGAGCAAAATGAAGTGGTAACAGTTGCTGAAACGGAAGTTACTACCCATGTAACGAAACCTCCAAAACCTCATACAGAAAAAACGTTATTACGGGTTATGGAAACTTGTGGTAAAGGGTACAAGGGTGATGACGATGAAGAGGAAGAAGGAAGTATTCTAACTGGTTTCAGCATTGGTACACCAGCAACTAGAGCAGAAACAATAAAAAAGCTAAAAGATGTCGGATATATCACAGCTCAAGGAAAAAATCTAATAAGTACTGACTTAGGAAAGAGATTAGTAGAAACTTTCCCAGTAAAAGCATTGTTTGACCTAGAATTTACTGGTCGTCTGGAAAAGACACTTTCTGATATTCAAAAAGGAATTGTGAAGAAAAACCTATTTCTTCAAACGATTTATCAATTTACAACGGAATCAGTTGAAACTATTAAAGCAGATCAAGAGGTTATCATCAATGAAGTTACTGGTAGTGCTAAATCTACAAATGAGGTTCTAGGTCGTTGTCCCAATTGTGGGGGAAACATCATCGAAGGTAGAAAAGGTTTTGGTTGTAGTAATTGGAAGAAAGGCTGTAAATTTGTAATTTGGAAAAACGACAAATATCTTGCAGCATTAAAGAAAAAGCCAACTAAAACGATGGTAAAAGCTTTACTCAAAGATAAAAAAGCATTCGTAAAAGGATTGACGAGCAAACAAGGTAAAAAATTCAATGCCTATCTTAGCTACGAAAAAAATCCAAACAATGATTACTATTCCTGGACCATGGAATTTGAAAAAACAAAAGCTAGTCTATGAGACTAGCTTTTGCTTTTTGTCATTATCATTTTCTTCATTGGAAAGTTTTAGAATATCGAATAGTTTAAATAAAATACTAAGCAGGATTCCGACTACAGTTGCTAGTCCCATCCCTGAAAGTCCAACTTCCCCTATTTTTAAGGTTGCTCCACTAATCCCAATTACTAAGATGACACAAGTTAGAATTAGGTTTTGAGATTTATTATAATCTACTTTCGCTTCAACAAGCATGCGAATACCACTTGCTGCAATGATACCGAATAGTAGTAAAGATATTCCTCCAAGAACAGCATTAGGGATGGAGGAGATAAGTGCCGCTAACTTTCCTACAAAGGATAGAAGGATAGATATAACTGCTGCCCCACCAATAATCCATGTAGAATAAACTCTTGTTACAGCTAGTACACCGATGTTTTCCCCGTAAGTAGTATTTGGAGTTGATCCTATGAAACTAGAAAGTATCGTTGAAATACCATTACCCATAAGCGAGCGATCTAGCCCTGGGTCTTTTGCTAAATCTTTTTTAACAATATTAGATGTTACAAACAGATGCCCGATGTGTTCTGGAATAAGAACTAATGCTGCTGGAATAATAATTAAAATTGCTGACCAATCAAACTGCATGGTATAGAAGGTTGGGACTTGAAACCATGCTGCTTCTTTTACTGTAGTAAAATCTACAAGACCAAAAAAGTAAGCAATAGCGTAACCTGCTACAAAACCAATTAGTATTGGGATGATTTTAAAGAATCCACGGAAGGTTACCCAACCTATAACCGTAATTCCTAGCGTAAGTAGAGCTACGATAATGGTAGTAGCGTCCAAATTATCTCCGATTAATCCTGCTTGACCTGCTGCTACTGGTACTAACTCTAATCCAATAACAGCAACGATAGCTCCCATCGCAGCAGGTGGGAAAAGAACATCAATCCATCCAGTACCTGCAACCTTAACTAATAGACCTACAAGTGTAAGAATAATACCAACTGCCAGGAAACCACCTAATGCATATCCGTATCCGAATTGACTTATTACTAATCCAACAGGTGCGATAAATGCAAAGCTAGATCCTAGATATGCAGGAATTTTCCCTTTTGTAATAAAAATGTACAACAACGTACCTACACCATTCATTAATAGAATAGTAGCGGGGTTGACTCCGAAAATAATAGGTACTAATACTGTAGCTCCAAACATAGCGAATAAGTGCTGAAAACTTAATGGTAGGCTTTGTAAAAATGGTAGACGTTGATCAACTTGAATTTCGTCGAATTTAGCCATGATTTTCTCTCCCTTATAATTTGTTAGCTCTACAGTTACCAGGTGAGAGATTAAAAAATAAAAAGCACCTTACCTAAATTAGGCAAGGTGCTCGTAAGCATGTGAATACAGAAATGGATACACCACTTCTATAAAAGACAGCCAAAACTGTCTTAACACCTTGCCAGTCTCACAGGACTGAATTAAAGGTAACCGTATGAACTTAACTAGATAATACACAAAAAGTGATGATTCGTCAATATATTTTTATCATGTATATTCCTAATGCTTTCCTGAAAAAATACACCTATGAGATACATTACATTTCTTTTAACAATCATAGGCATTTTATGTGCACCAACTTTGACTAGTGCTGAACCAATGGTCTCCGTTAAACTTGTTAACTATATTGGGAAAACTGATGAACTAAACATTAAAGTAAAAGGAGAATTTTTTAGTTTAGATCCAACATTAAAACTGTTAGAGGGAGTGAACTATACCATCTCAGTAGAAAAGGGAGAATTATATATCAAACAGAAGGGGCAGAAAAAACAAAAAATAAGTGGGGGATTAGTTCTAATTCCACAAACGTATGATTTAGAACATACAATATTTATCAATGAACGACCATATTTAGGTGCGATGGAATTTGTAATTGAAGGGAAAGACTCCATCCGTCCGATTAATCAATTACCTCTCGAAGATTATTTAAAAGGTGTTGTACCATTTGAAGTCTTTTCATCATGGGGGATAGAAACATTAAAAGCACAAACCTTAGCCGCAAGGACGTATGCCGTATCCAAATTAGGTCAAATCATTGATGATACTATCAGTTATCAGGTTTATGGAGGCTACGAATGGGATGTTAATACTACAAAGGCTGTGGAAGAAACAAAGGGCGAGGTAATTACATACAATAATCGATTAATAGAAACTTTTTACTCCGCTAGTAATGGTGGAATAACTGAAAATAATGCGAATGTGTGGGGAGGACAACCTATGCAATACTTCCCAATAAAAGATGATCCGTTTGACCCAACACACCCATGGGAGTTCTCCATTAATCAAACTCAAATCGATTACGACCAGATTGATTTTACTAATCCGAAATGGTGGGAAGAGACGAAAGAAACTGACCCTGAATTATCTAACACGATTAAAAAGTGGTTAAACCGAAATGGTTATCCAGGGGAAATAAAGCTTTTATCGATACCTGTATTTGAACTTAATGGTAATAAATTAGCCTCACAAAGAAGTGTTACAGGATCGATAACAGTAACATTTATGAGAAGAATATTGGATGGGTTAATTCTCTTTGAGCAAGCTGAACTAAAGGAAGTTAACCTTAATCGTATTCGTCCTATGATAGGTGGTACCATTTTTAAAAGTTATTTAATCGACTCTTTGGACTTAGTCAACAATGTGTATACGATGAAAGGAAGAGGTTATGGGCATGGTGTCGGAATGAGTCAGTGGGGAGCACACTTTATGGGAGAACAAGGGAAAAATTATCAAGAGATCATTGGTTTTTATTATCCTGGTACTACCATCATGGATATATCTGCGCCAACTTTACAAATTGCAAATTAAAAACAGAGGAAAAGAGTCCCCAAAAGTTAGGTTTTTGCTTTAAATTTCGGGGACAATACTCCCTCTGTTTTTTTATAGGCAATTGGGTTACTTGTTTTTTACATATAAATTGATATCATACTCATCCTTCATTAACTTTTTTATGGAATCTACTTTATCTTGAAGGTTTAAGTTTTTAGAGTCGTTGAGATGGTCAATGGCTTCCGCACGTACTTTATTTAGCTTTTCCTTCTCTTTTTTTAGTTTTTTTTGATAAAAGTTATAATAGACAAATGAAATTGATATCAAAGCAATCATTATTAAGTAGTTTGGATTTAATAGAATGTTTGCAAAGGTAGTAAATGGATCAGTAACTGATGAAAAGTCAGAAAGATACAGCATAGTCATTAAAACTAATAAAAGAATTAATGCACTTATGAGAGAAGTATTCCGTAACTGTTCATATCGCTCTTTTTTTCCTTGTTTTTTTATTACTTCTTTTAACAGGTTGGTAGTATCTGTCGAAAGATTTTCAAATGAATTCAATGGCATGTCAATCCCTCCTAAATCATATTTATGCTAGTCCTAATGAAAATAACCATACTTAAATGAAAGTAAGAAACTTATCGGATACAAATGGTGTTTATACATAATACTAATAATGCAACTTTAACCAATAAAGGATAAGCATAATTGCGAAAAGGGTGATATAGATATGAACACTAAGCCTAGAATTGTAGTATTAGGTGCTGGTTATGGAGGAATGATGGCAACTAAAAAGTTAATCAAAAATTTATCTCCAGAAGAAGCAGAAATTGTCTTAATAAATAAGCATAATTATCACTATCAAACGACCTGGTTACATGAGTTAGCGGCAGGAACAATTAATCCTAACCAGGTTCGAATTATGATTAGTGATATTATTAGTCCTAATCGAGTTCGCCTAATCTATGATACTGTTGAAGCAATTGATAAGGATAACCAGAAGGTATTATTGGAAAATAGTGAACTTACTTATGATTACTTAGTTGTTTCGCTAGGATATGAAACCAATACATTTGGAATTAAAGGGATGGAGGAACATGCCTTTTTTATAGAGGATTTTCAATCCTGCCAATTACTACGCGAACATATAGAGTATCAATTTGCAAGATATAATGTAGACTCCAATGCTGATGACGATAGTCTGGCAATTTTAGTTGGGGGAGGAGGATTTACTGGAATTGAGTTCATTGGGGAATTAGTAGAAAAAATTCCAAAGCTATGTAAAAAATATGACATTGATAGGGGCAAGGTTAAAATCATAAATGTAGAAGCGGCGCCTAGTATTCTTCCCGGATTTGATAAGGATTTGGTTACCTATGCTAAAAAGTCCCTGCAAGAACGGGGCGCAGATATAATGGAAGACACTAGAATCAACGAATGTACAGAGGAAGGATTTATTGTAGGGGACAACAACGAACTAATTAAAGCCGGTACGATTGTATGGACTGGTGGTGTCAAAGGGAGCTCGATTTTAAGTAAATCTGGCTTTGAGCTTACAAAAGGAAAAGTTACCGTGAACGGAGATTTACGTGCTCCTGGACACGACAATATTTTTATTATTGGTGATTGTGCATGGGTAATGGATAAGAAACAAGGGCGTCCTTATCCACCAACCGCACAAGCAGCAATGCAGCATGCAACAACTTGTGCTAATAATATAAAAGCACTGATGAACCAAGAACCGTTGGAGGAGTTTACTTTTAGTGATAAAGGGACGGTAGCCAGTCTAGGTGTTACAGATGGTATGGGGTCTATTTTGAATGGAATGAAATTATATGGGAAGCCAGCAGCAGCTATGAAAAAGGTTGTAGATGATCGTTATCTATTTTTATTAGGGGGACCGAAATTGCTACTGAAAAAAGGAAAAGTTCGACCATTTTAATTCTGATAGGAGAGGTGTATGTATGTCATGAAGAAAACATGGAAATGGTTGAGTATTGGAATAGCTACCATTATTGGCTACATGATTGCAAGCCGTAAATTAGAAGAGAATAGAGATTTTCACTAAACATTTCCACCTTGCTTACTTAAGTAGGGTGGTTTATTTATTCCTATACATGAAAAGTTAGCATCTTCAAATAATAAAAATAGGAGTTGATTATTTGAAACGAACATTGTTATTGATACTTTTATTTGTAATTATTAACACAAACTTTATTTCAGCTGACCGATTAGTGATATCTGATGGAGAAATAAATGAGACAATTATTCGTAATGATTTTGCTTATCATTACTTAGATAATCTATTTATTAATCAAGAAAAGTTGTCTCTTTTCATGGACAAACTAGCAGAACAAGTATATGAACCACCAACAAATGCATCTTTAGATGAATCCTGGTCAATTATTCCCGAGAAAAATGGATATGCCTTAGACCGTGAGAATTTCATACGCTTTTTCTACGAGTTCTACTATAGCAATGTTTCTTTCGAGATGAAGGTACCTAAAAAGAAACTATATCCTAAAGTAGATAGTGAATTATTATCAGATATACGTACAAACGAAATAGGGAGTTATTTGACATATTATCGAGCAGGTAATAAAGAGCGTTCCCACAATATTCGATTAGCTACTGAGGCGATAAATAATTATGTTGTTTTTCCAGGCGAGGAATTTTCATTTAATAAAGTTGTTGGGAAAAGAACGGTAGACAAAGGATACAAAAGGGCACCGGTTATTGTAAAAGGAGAGCTATCAGAAGATGTTGGTGGAGGGATTTGTCAAGTTTCCTCAACATTGTTTAATGCTGTTTCACTTAAGGGGATAAAGATTGTAGAAAGGTATTCTCATAGTCGCTCAGTTCCTTATGTACCTCCTGGCCGAGATGCAACTGTCAGTTGGTGGGGACCAGACTTTGTTTTCAAGAATGAGTACAGTCATCCTATATTAATTCGAGCAAAAGCAAATGATGGTAAAATGAGTATCCGAATCTATTCTTCAGACTCTGTTGAATACAATCAATAAGGGACTATTTCCTCTACCGGAGAAATAGTCCCTTACGTAATTTATGCTTGCTTATGTGCTTCTAGTTCGATATTGATTTTTACTTCTTCACCAACAAGTACGCCACCAGTTTCAAGGGCAGCATTCCATACTAAACCAAAATCTTTACGGTTAAGTTTCGTTGAACCACTAAATCCAGCAACTTCATTACCCCACGGATCTTTATGAACACCTTCCATTGTAAGATCAAATGTTACTGGTTTTGTAACACCACGAAGTGATAAGTCTCCTACAACATCATATTCATTATCAGACTTCTTCTTAATATCAGTAGCAACGAACGTCATTTTAGGATGGTTTTCGATATCAAAGAAATCATTAGAACGTAAATGATTATCACGATCCTCATTTCTAGTATCGATGCTCTTCAAGTCTACAGAAAATTCAACTGCAGCATCTGTTAAATCATTAACATCTGCCTCTACTGTTGCATCAAACTCGTTAAAAACTCCCTTTACTTTAGAAATCATCATATGCTTTACCGTGAACTCCAATGAACTATGGCTTTTATCAATGTTCCATACTGCTTTTGTCATAAATATTCCCCTCCAATAATTATTTTTTCACCTTAGCTTACTTTACGTAACCAATTATATATACATAATTGCTTAAAGTCAAGATGCTTTAATTAAAATATTATTAATTAAATATTATTATGTATCCTTTTTTTTTGTTTGTTTCGATTATTAATAATGGAAATACGCTGTATCTATTCATTAGCCGTTCCCCTTTAAGGGTGCAAAGAAAATAATAGTATTAACTTAAAGAATGGAGGTGAGAGAAAAATGGACAAAGGTACTATAATTCGGACGTCAATATTACTTCTGGCACTAGTAAATCAAATGCTTGTTATTTTTGGGAAATCACCACTTCCAATTGCTAGTGAGACATTGGAACAAGTTATTTCTGTAACTTTTACAACAATTAGTGCACTAATTACGTGGTTTAAAAATAATTATATAACAAAGAGAGGAATAGAACAGAGGGAGGTACTACGAGAAAAGGGATTAATCAAAGTAAAGGAGAGGAAATTAAATGGCAAGTCCAATCTTAATCATTGATCCTGGCCATGGGGGTATTGACCCAGGTGGTGGTACCAATCGTTATTGGAAGGAAAAGGATTTAGCACTGAAGATATCATTGTATCAATATAATCGTTATAAGGAATTAGGTGTTCCTGTCGCAATAACGAGAACAACTGATAAAACATTGTCCCCTGATGAACGCACTAGAATTGTCAGAAGTAGTGGAGCAAGATACTGTCATTCTAATCATCTTAATGCAGGTGGTGGAGATGGCGCAGAAGTAATCCACTCCATTTATGATGGAAAGGACATGGCAGAGAAAATTGCTCAGGAACTAAGAAGAGTTGGACAGAATATTCGTCGTGTGTTTACAAGAACTATGCCTGGTAACTCAAGTTTAGATTACTATTTTATGATACGAGAAACAGGTTCAGTTGTAACGAATATTATTGAATACGGTTTTGCGGACTCACCAGGAGACGATATTAACCAACTTCGCAATAATCATCTAGATTATGCAGAAGCAGTTGTTAAAGCCTTTTGTGAGTATGCTGGTTACACGTATCGAAGTCCTTCAGGTGATGTAGGGCATGTTAATGTGCCTATTAATCCTCCATCAGGAGGTGGAACAGGGGGCTCGGGTGGTTCTACTGAGTCAACCGGACAATACATTCACTTACCTGCATCAGAAAACTCGTGGCGTGTCTATCCATTAAACGTTGCACCAGTAAGAGGGAATGAAAAAGGATTCTTAAATCCTGCCAAATTTGGTGGTCTAACTTATGAGATATTAGGTAATCCTCAAGCCCATGTTTATACCATTGAAACGTCTGACTTTGGAAAAGTAAAAATATATGGTCATCCTAGTACAGGTGCTACGATCAATAAAACCAGCGGTACCCAAACTGGAAGCAATCCACAGCCAAGTAGCGGAAATACTAGTAGTTCAACAGGGAAACATTTACACTTACCTTCTAGTGAAACATCTTGGAGAGTATATCCACTAGGCGTATCCCCAGTGAAAGGAAATGAAGTTGGATTCTTAAATCCAGCTAAATTTGGTGGACTTTCCTATGAAATATTAGGAAATACTCAGGCCCATGTATATATCATTGAAACAAGTGACTTTGATAGAGTTCAAATTTATGCACACCCAAGTACTGGGGCAACCATTAGTGATGACGATAGTCGTGCGCCAACATCTACGTTAGAAAAACCAGGGGACCGATATTTACGACTACCTGCAGCAGAAAGTTCATGGCGAGTCTATCCTTTAAATAAAGCACCAGTTAAAGGAAATGAAAAAGGATTCTTAAATCCAAAGAAATTTGGTGGTTTAACGTATAAGATACTAGGTACAACACAAGCAAATGTGTATATCATTGAAACGGCAGATTTTGGTAGAGTGCAGATTTATGCTCATCCAAATACTGGAGCTACTATTACTAATAGATAGGTATTAAAGAAGATATCCCTTGGGGTTAATATCCTATAGGGGTATCTTCTTAATTTATTTCTAGTATAAAATATTTCGATAACAAAAATATTTTTAGTGAAAAATGTTGTACTTCTTGGTAATATATTAATTAGTTCAAATTTTTTAATTAAGGAGAGGTTTGATGCAACATACTAGGGAATACGAGATGACTTGGGATTTGGATGTGATTTTTCCAGGGGGAAGTGAATCTAAGGAGTTCCAATCTTATTTAGAAACTGTTAGTAACGACATGGAAGATTTATCAGCGATGGTTCATGCTTTTAATCCGGAAGACAAAGAGGGAATATCAAAGTTAGCTAATATTGTAAATAAGCTTGAAAAGACGATGAAAAAGCTTCGTGAATCATTTGCTTTTATTAGTTGCTTAAGCGCTCAAAATGTAAATGATACGAATGCTAGTTTACTAGTTGCGAAAAGAAGTTCTTTTGGTGCCCAAATGGGAGGTATCCGAACATCGTTAAATCAAAAACTTGCTGCTATTTCCGAGGAAGAATGGCAAGATTTACTTCAACATGAACAACTGCAAGAAGTTGCCTTTGTTTTAAACGAAACAAGGACTGCCGCGAAAGAAATGTTACCTGCAGAGCAAGAAGTGTTAATCAATGACTTGGCTGTTGATGGATACAATGCATGGGGCCAAATGTATGAAACAATAGTTGGGAAAATGATTGTAGAAATTGAAGAAAATGGTGAAACGAAATCTTACTCAGTAGGACAGGCTGCCAATAAATTAAGCAGTCCGGATGCTGAATTTAGAAAATATGTATTTAAACAAATCAGTAAGGCATGGGAAGATAATGCAGATTTATTCGGACAAACTCTTAATCATTTGGCAGGGTTCAGATTACAGAAGTATAAACATCGTGGCTGGGGAGATGTATTGAAAGAACCACTCAAAATTAATCGTATGAAAAGAGAAACATTAGATGTGATGTGGAATGCGATTTCCAATAATAAAAAGCATTTTGTAAAATATTTAAATAAAAAAGCGGAGCTACTTGGTAATGAAAAATTAAGTATATATGATATTAGTGCTCCATTATCAAAAACTGTTAATAACGTACCATACACGGAAGGTGCAAACTTTATTGTAGATCACTTTGGGAAATTTAGTCCTAAAATGGCAGAGTTTGCAAAAATGACCTTTGAGAAACGCTGGATCGAAGCAGAGGATCGTGCTGGGAAGCGTCCTGGTGGCTTCTGTACAAGTTTCCCTGATAGTGAGCAAACACGTGTGTTTATGACATATTCTGGTACAACTTCAAATATTTCAACGCTTGCTCATGAATTAGGGCATGCGTATCACCAGCATGTTATGAATGATGTACATGGCATGAATCAAGGCTATGCGATGAATGTTGCAGAGACTGCGTCTACTTTTGCTGAAATGATAGTGGCTGATGCAACCGTGAAAAGTGCGGAAAGTAAGGAAGAAAAACTAGAATTATTAGAAGATAAATTGCAACGAAGTATTGCTTTCTTTATGAACATTCATGCAAGATTCCTCTTTGAAACTAGGTTCTATGAAGAACGTAAGCAAGGAATGGTTTCCGTTAAACGGTTAAATGAATTAATGATCGAGGCACAAAAGGAAGCTTACTGTGACTCTTTAGATGAATATGATCCTAATTTCTGGTCTTCAAAATTGCATTTCCATATTACAGGAACACCTTTCTATAACTTCCCTTACACATTTGGGTACTTGTTTAGCCTAGGAATCTATGCTTACGCTGAAAAAAGTAATCGAAGTTTTGAAGATGACTACATCGCACTATTACGTGATACGGGTCGAATGAATGTTGAAGATTTAGCAATGAAGCACCTAAATGTAGATCTTACAAAGCCAGATTTCTGGGAGGATGCAATTGCACTTTGTGTGAGAGATGTAGAGGAATTTGTATCCCTATAAATTGGAAGGATTGCCAAAAATCTAAACATAGGCTACAATAACAGTAGCAAAAAAAGTGAATTTATAGTCCACAGGGGGAGCCAAATTGGCTGAGAGTGAACAGTAAAATGTTCTGACCCTTTGAACCTGTTAGTTAGTACTAGCGTAGGGATGGTGGCTTTTTTGATGGATTTGTAAGCAATGTGAGTGGAATTCCCCATCAGGAAGCTTCCCCTTGGCATTGCTTTTTTTGTGTTTAAAAATCTTTTTCGATTTTAGAATACAATCTGGGGAGGAATTTGATGTGAATTCAAAACGTACATTATTTTTAATTGAAGTAGCAATATTTACAGCTTTAGCATTAGTGTTAGATCTAGCTCCATTTTTATCTTTTAAGGTTTGGGCTCAGGGCGGTTCTATTTCACTCGCAATGATTCCAGTATTTATCGTTGCATTTCGTTGGGGAATTAAAGGAGGGCTATTGTCCGGTTTCTTATGGGGAGTACTACAAATAGCAGTTGGCCAAGCTTGGATTATGCATTGGTTACAAGGCGCAATTGATTACTTAGTTGCATTTACATTACTAGGATTTGCTGGGATATTTGCAAGTAAAATCAAAAATGCCTTAAAGGACGGTAATACTAGGGCTTATTTCTCTTATATTTTACTAGGTGTCATTCTTGGATCTATTCTAAGATTTGTTGCACATTTTGTTGCTGGGATTGTATTTTTTGAATCAGCAATTGAAGGCATGAATGTTTGGATGTATTCATTCTTGTATAATATTAGTTATATAGCTCCTTCTATAATAATTTGCACAATTGCGGTATACTTCTTATTTCACAAACAACCAAGAACACTGCTTTCTGCTGCATAATAAAGATAAAAATAAATTCTGCTCACATGGGTAATCTCTTGAAAAGAGGTTGCCCTTTATATTTTATATAACTTAATTTAGTGAGCGATATGTGTAAAAATACTTACATATTTTTGAATTACCCTTTCACCGCTATGTTGAGCTCCGCATAGGCTATAGCACAACGGAAAGAGAGGAAGATGTAAATGGAGCTTACTTTAGCCCATTGGCTTTATGGTATTTTTACACTAGCTATCATTGTAACAATGATATTCCGAAAAGGTGTCGTTCTTCCGACTCTATTAGGAACATTTATTATTGCTTGGGTGTATAAGGGAAGTATTGTAGATGGATTTACAGCTATCTTTAATGCGAACTTAATAGCCGCACAAGAGCTATTTAGTATTTTCTTAATTATTACTTTCATGTTAGCATTACTAAATTCTTTAAAGGATTTAGGAGCAGACGTAAGAATGATTCAACCGATCCAAAAAATCATGGTGAATGGACATATATCGTTTTTTGTATTAGTAGGTGTAACCTATGTAATCTCATTATTCTTCTGGCCGACGCCAGCGGTACCTTTGATTTGTGCTCTACTCGTTCCTGCAGCAGTAAGAGCAGGATTACCAGCTATAACTGCTGCTGTTGCGATTGCGCTTGCAGGTCAAGGAATGGCTTTATCATCCGACTATATTGTTCAGGTCGCACCAAGTTTGTCCGCCACATCAGCGGGAATTGATGCGGGGTTAGTGGCAGATAAAGCTTTGATGTTATCAGTAGTAGCTGGTGGTATTGCGATAATCCTTGCTTACTTTATGTATCGAAAGGGAATTCGATCAAAGGAGGATCCACGTAATGAGACAGACCTAAACACTTTAAATGCCGCTGAAAACACTACCAATGAAGCTAAGACGAATAATTTATCGAGATGGAGTAAAGTGTTTGCTATATTTGTACCACTTTCCTTATTAATTGTTGTAATTTATATGATGTATAATAAGTTATTTACTAATAGTGGTGGTTTAGTAGGTGGAGATGGAGCGGCATTTGTTGGTGGTGTAGCTGTTATATTGTTACTATTATCGACAGTGGCATTTGGTAAACATCATGCCCTCGATTATATTTCAAATCATATTACGGACGGTTTTGTCTTCGCATTCAAAGCAATGGGACCGGTTATACCAATAGCAGGTTTCTTCTTTTTAGGAAGCGGAGATTTTGCAGGAAGTATTTTGGGAGTAGAGGAGGGACCTTCGTTATTATTTGGTTTGGTCGAAGCTTCGCAAGAGTTTTTACCACAAAGTGCCATACTTGCGGCGTTTAGCGTATTAATTATAGGCATTATTACCGGACTAGATGGATCAGGTTTCTCAGGATTACCGTTAACGGGTGCTCTCGCAGCATCATTGGAGACCCAAGGTATGGATACTGCTACACTTGCTGCCATTGGCCAAATGGGAGCGATATGGACTGGTGGAGGGACGATTGTAGCCTGGTCCTCACTTATTGCGATTGCAGGTTTTTGTGGTGTTTCTGTGATGGATCTAGTTCGTAAAAACTTCCTACCAGTCATCATTGGATTGTTTGTCATGACATTATTTGCAATTTTTATTCTGTAAATTTAGATAATTATCATTGGTATCCAGGTTTGCATTTGTTACAATCATACTGGAAGTAATAATATGTTGGAGGTAATATTGTGGCAAATCAAACGGTTGATATTGTAAGTGATTCCTTAAAAGCATTAGTAGATGATAAAGATTTTTTACCAGAATTAACTGGAGAGGGGAGGAATAAGGCATTTTCTTCCTTGCTTTCCATCCTCTCCACACCAGATCATGTTAATAAATCCTATCTAAGGATTGCATTAGAAGACGGTCAAGTTGTTCGAATTCCTTCTTTTCGTGTCCAACATAATAATGTACTAGGTCCCTATAAAGGTGGAATACGCTTTCACGAAACGGTTAATGAGGATGAAGTAGTTAATCTTGCTTCACTCATGACACTTAAAAATGCACTTCACGAGGTCCCTTTTGGTGGGGGAAAAGGTGGCGTAGTAATTAACCCTAGAGATTATAATGAAAAGGATCTTTATGTGATTTGTAAGAAATATGTTCAATATTTTAGTGACATTCTTGGTCCAGATAAGGATATCCCTGCACCTGATGTTGGAACAGGTGAGCGAGAAATGGACTGGATGATGGCAGAGTACAAAAGCATTAGACCTGGTGAATCTTACCTTGGTAGTTTTACCGGTAAGAGCGTGGTCAATGGAGGTTCTTTAGGTAGAAGAGAAGCGACTGGTAAAGGAGTCTACTTCACGTTTCGGTATTTATTGCATGATTTTGTCTGTGATAAAGAAAATTGGTTAGCAGAACGGGATAATATCTTTGCTAAGACAGCTCTGTCTTTAAAGGAGAAGCCATTAAAGCTAGCAATTCAAGGTTTTGGTAACGTAGGATCAGTAGCGGCATTATCCGCCTATCAGTGTAATCACCTTAATAATAAGGTTGTAGCAGTTAGTGATCGAAATGTAACATTATATAATTCCGATGGACTAGACATTCCTTCATTAGTTAAGTTTGTTTCACTAAATAAAGGGGATCTTCCTATAAGTGACGAGCAATTGAATCAAGCTGAAATTAAAGCAACTATATTAAATCGTGAAGAAATTCTTATGCTCGATGTTGATGTGTTATTTTTGGCAGCACTAGAAAACCAAATTCATCAGGAAAATATGATGAGTATTAAGGCTGAGATAATTGTCGAGGGCGCCAATGCACCGGTGACAACAGAAGCAGACGATTACTTAAGTGAAAAAGGAATAATAATTATCCCAGATATACTAGCAAATGCTGGCGGTGTCATTGTTTCCTATCTCGAGTGGCTTCAGGGAAGAGAAACTCAATTCTATAGTGAGGAAGAAGTGTTCGAAAAGTTATATGATAAAATGAAAGAGACATTTAACTCAGTGTTACCACAGTTTTTTGGGGATCCTTTTCCATTAAGGCAGAATTGTTACATTCATGCTGTAATGAAGCTTTCAATAATTCTGTATCGTCAAGGAAAGTTATATTAATATCGCATGATGAGAATAGGCTTACGTGAATAGTGTAAGCCTATCTTATTTTAGAACAGCAATAAAGGGTGTTATCACTATGGCTAGAGCAAGGAATAGAACAGCAATCGACCCTTTCTTGCTATTTCCTTTCCAAAGTGTAATTGAAAAGCCAATTGTGTAAAAGAACATTATTAGCATAACAGCCCAAATAAATAATCTCAATCTCGAATCTCCTCAATCCTCGGTAAGTCACTTTGCCTACCAAATTTACCAAGTTTTATTTGTACAGAAACATTTGTATTCATGTCTGGATAGGTTTTCATCCAGTCAAAATTCTCCCATTCAGAAAGGGTACTAAATTTTTTCCTAGCTATTAATGACCAACCAAACGGTTCTGTTTTATATTCTTCTTGAGTTTTTCTTATAAGATCTTCAATTTTTTTGGTAAGACTCTCTTGTATTGACTTTTTGAGCTTGTTTCGCTTCTCAGCATCTTTTGGATAGTCTGTCATACTATGGTTGGATAGTACCTCAATAGTTAACGGCACGATTACATCGATATTTGGCGTACCGCTTTTAAGTTTCATGTCCACTTTTAACGGGCCATTATTTTCCACGCGAATCACTATTCGATATGTTTCATCAAAGGGATCTGGTAATGTTCCTAAAAAGAACCCTGGTTTCAAGGTTGGGTTTAATAAAATTGCTAATCTAGTTTCTTCAATCGTTAACGAATCAATCATTTGTCCTTCCTTGAATACGGCTGAACCTATAAATTGGGTTGTGTTTGTCTCACCTTCAAATTGAAATTCTCCGGCAGTAATTTGGTGTGGATCCTCACCTGATTGTTGTCTTCTTTCTTTTTCGGAAGAACTGTAGATTCCTAGGAACAAATCCGCATCCGCCTCGGTTATTCGGAAAAATTGGTTTAACTCGGATTTAGGGATGGTACCATTATTAAATCCAGTATTCAATATTTTTTCAAAGTATTCATGTGGTCTTGTCTCTAGTATAGGGTTATTAGTTTGGAAAAAAGTTGCAGTATCTTCTTTTGTTACTAGAAATTTAATGTCTCTCTTAATCTCCATTGCTTTTGTTGCATCATATATCCACCTAATAAATTGTTCATCTCTTGCAAACTCTTCTGAAACTGCAATCATTCTCAGTAAATCGTAAGTAATTTGTTTAGCAATAACTGAATTTGCTAGGTTTGTTGAAGAGATAAATTCGTCTGCAACAAAAGAAATAATTTCTCTCGGTTGTTCCCCAGACCCACCCCCTTGGGCGGTTGCACCAGCTTCTGGATTCGAGATTAAATAAGTTATTTTTACCCGATTCTCCTGATCTTCAGCTTTATCAATCCCGATACCAATTACATATGCTTGTTCTTCCACTTCCTTTTGATCCCAACATCCACTGAGCCACAATAATGCTAAAAGTGAGAAGATAATTCTACCCAACTTTTTTCTTATTGGCATTTTTATACTCTCCTTTAAGTTTTGCTACTAGCCACATAAGACAAGGTAAAAAGAAAAAAAGAGGTGATACGATTAGTATTAGATTTTCTCTTAGGTTGAAGATGGCAAAAGTGGGGCTTTCTGGGATCATACCTAAGAAAACGATTGAGGTTGCTAGTGATGGAATCAAGTATTCAAAGTGCTTAATCTTAAATAAATGTCCAAAAAGAATAGCAATCACATACAAATAAATACTAAATCTTACAAAAGAAGCAATTAGCCAAAATGGTAGAAATAATGCTTCCATATTTATCATAAAACCAAAAGTAATAGTTCGTATTACTTCATGATAGGGATAATTTAGTTGCATTATAGACTGATAATCAAATAAAAATACATAACAAGCCATTGAAATACTCATATTTATGACTATTAAAATAAAAGATAACCAAGTTCCTTTTTTGAATACTTTACTATTTTTAATATATGGGTAAAAAAGAAATAGATATAGGAAGTCAGCGTATATGGATAGTTTTAATGAGCTTTCTTTCACCACTTCCCAAGTTCCAGGTCCAAAGAGAGGGAATAGGAAGGCTGTATTTCCTTGGCCAATTGTTAAGATTAATGCTAGTAATAGCGATCCTTGTAAATATGGAAATACAATCCATGCAACCGATCCGATTTGTTCAAATCCTCTGGACGCACCGTAAGCACATACAAACATTAATATTCCATAGATAATGATAGTAGGTGTCTTACTAAAATACATGGTTCCGATTATATCTGTATAAATAGCAGTGTCGATTATAACTGCAGATAGTCCCACTGCTAAAAGTAATAACAAAATAAGGAAACTAAAGAATTTACCAAATAAATGATCGGTAACCTCTGCTAAATTTTTACTCTTATAGTTAGTTACTACCTTCATCAGAAAGTAAATTGGAATAATTGCAATAAGCCCATTAATAATAGGGGTCATCCAACCAGCATTCTTAACGTTTTCAAATATTATGGAAGGGGTATCATCGGTAAGCTTTGTACCAATCATTAATAGGGCAATTGCCACATATTCTTTTATTCCAATTAACTGTTTGGATTGCTCCATATATACCCCCCTTATCGCTTTTTGATATCTTTAGGTTTTACATAACCTGGTCTTAGTATTTCTTTCTGCAACACCTTCCTAAAGATTTTATCACCAGACGAGGCGTAAAATGGTGTTAAAGGTGATAAGTATGGTACACCAAAAGACTTGATGGAAACCATATAAAAAATCCCCATGGTAAACAATGCTGTTAGACCAAAAAGTCCCATGAAACTTGCGGCAAATAGTAATAATAACCTACCTATCCTAACCGTAAAATTCATACTAATATCACCAATTGCAAAAGAGCTCAATCCTCCCAAGGCTACAATAATAACTACAATGGGACTGACAATATTTGCCTGTACTGCGGCCTGACCTAAAATAAGTGCTCCAACAATACCAATAGTGGGTCCAATAGGACTAGGAACACGCAATCCTGCTTCTCTAATCAATTCGAAGGCAAATTCCATTAAAAATACTTCCACTGCAGCAGGAAATGGGACCTTTTCTCTAGTTGCAGCAATTGCTAGTAATAGGTCCGGTGGTACCATTTCGGAATGGTAGGTAACCACTGCTACATAAACAGAAGATGTAAACAGTGTAATAAATAAAGCCATTATACGAAGAAGCCTCGTAAAATTTCCATATGGGAACCTTAAATAGTGTTCCTCCGATGTATGAAAGAAGGACCAAAATGTAGCAGGTAACACTAGTGAATCAGGTGAATTATCCATCAATAAAACAATATATCCATCCTCTATAAAAGAAGCAGCTCGATCTGGCCGTTCTGTGTATAAGACGGTAGGAAAAATTGAATATTTTCGCTCTTCGATATGTTGTTCAAGCAGACTGAGATTTTGTACAGCATCAACGTCTAGAGAGTTCACTCGGTTTTTAACATTTTGTAGTAACTTGTCATCTACAAGGTCTTTTTCATAAACGATATATAAGTCATTTCTAGATCGTTTAGAAATAATTAGTGACTCTACAACTAGACTTTCACTTTTAATTTTTTTGCGAATTAAAGATATATTAGTAGCGGCCTTTTCGTTAAATGCTTCTTTTGGTCCTTTTACGACGTTTTCATTTTGTGTTTTCTCAACTGCTCTTCCTTCGAAATTTGATGACCCAATTAAGTAAGCATGTTTTTCACCATCTACAAAGAGTGCTGTGTTTCCATTATTGATATGGGTAACTATGTCACTTATTCTAGTATTTGTTTTCATCGATTGGACGGTAATTATATCTTCCACTTGTTTAGTGGCATCGTTGTTTTGCAACAATGGACTAACAATATAGTCTTCTATCGACATTGGATTTGTGATGGTGTTGATAAAAAATATAGCTGCGTTTTTATTTATACCTGGAATATGTATGGTCCGTAAGATAACGTCTTGATTATCAGAGTAGGAATAAAGAGATTTAAATAAATTAATTGTATTTTCTAAGTTTGCATCTATGTCTGACTCTTTTAACGTATTTTTTTCATTCGATGATTGCTCGTTTTTTACCTTTTTCCTGTGAGTTTTCCTAAGTAATCTATTCAACATGAGAGTAACAACTCCAACAATCTTTTTTCTAATACGTTTCCACTTAATAGGTAAAATTATGTAGATGTACCAAAAATAAAAACCCTAATAATTTAGGGTTTAACGTAAATAAGGGGAAATATGATCAATAGCATTTTGCAATTTTTCACTATTTCTTTGATATAAGTGTTTCGTTTCTTCGTTATTAGTCGCCAAAGCAAATAATTCTAAATCAGCCTGACATTTTTTCATTGTTGCAAGTAAAAGTGGCTTCTGGGAAGGACTAGGTACAGCTAAAGTATCATCATATAAATCAACAGTTAATTGCCCATCGCTATCTACTTGACCTAAAAATACATTTTCAATACTAACATTCATTTTTTCTAATTCGGTCTCAAGCCAAGTGGGGTTAAGCGAGATATTTGCCAATGATTCGAGTAGTGGCTTGCCATCCATAATAACGGTCTGTGGTTCACGATCAGGAGCGAGATTTAATGATAAGTCTTTAGCAGTTATGGGACGATTTTCTCTCTTTGGTAATACATTTAATTTACCAGTTGGTTCAAGAACAGCAAATTCAACATCTGCTACTTTAAATATATTTCTATCACGAAGACTCTCTAGTAAGTCATCTGTAGAATAATGTTCCTTTTTCAGGTTATCTTCCATAATCTTTCCATTCTGAATTACTACACGGCTTTTACCTTGAGTGAAATCTCGGAAAGGTTTACTCTTTAAGGAAATTAATTCGACCAGATAAGGAATAATAAACCAAATAAACATCGAGATTAATGCAAAATGGATAGGACTTTCCAATGTGCTAACATGGATAGCGACTATTCCACCTAAGACAATGCCAGTAATATATTCAAAGATATTTAGGTGTGAAAGTTGCTTCATTCCAAGCCATTTTGTAAAAAAGAATAAAATAACAAGGAGGGAGAGAGCTCGAAGTATGATCTGAATCCAATCTGGCATAGCAATATATCCTTTCTATTGGTTGTATTGTGGTTCCTCTCTTGCTAACATCAAGACTTGTTTTTCTAAATCATTCTTAATTTCTGTTATCATGGCTTCAGTTTCACGATACACATTTCTCGATTTAGCTTCATTTGTTTGATTGGCCAAAATTGCTAAAGTTGCTTCAATGTTTTTAATACTCGCATAGCAGGTTTTTACTTGTGAACCAACTGTCATGGTGAACCTCCTTACTAGCCTTTTGGTTTGAAAATCAACGCACCTATGAAACCAAATATAATTGCAGCAGATATACCAGAGCTAGTTACCTCAAACATACCTGTTACCACACCAATAATGCCATGTTTCTCTGCTTCTTGCATAGCTCCATGGACTAAAGAATTACCAAAGCTAGTGATTGGTACTGTTGCACCGGCACCTGCAAAATCAATCAATGGTTCATATAATCCTAATCCATCTAAAATAGCACCAGAAACGACTAAAATACTTAATGTATGTCCGGGGGATAATTTGAAAACGTCAAACATAATTTGTCCAATAACACAAATTAATCCACCAATAACAAATGCCCAAAAAAATATCATGAACAATCACTCCAGTTCTATAGATACTGCATGTGCAATACACGGAATTGGATCTTTTTGATTTACACTTAATGGGGAGTGTAGGGCCCCTGTTGCTACAACTAGTATTTTTTCCAATTCTCCCTTTTTCATTAAATCAAGGAAATGTCCATATGTTACGACGGCTGAACATGCTGGACCACTTCCCCCGGCTAACACAGGTTGATCCTCACGATAAATAGTAAGACCACAATCAACGAATTTTTCTAAAGGAAGCTTTACATCGTTTTTCTGAAGCAAGTCGTAAGCAACCTCTCTACCAATGTGTGCTAAATCTCCTGTGATAATTAGATCATAATAGGAGGCATCAACGTTTCTTTCCGTTAAGTGTGCAATTATGGTATCAACTGCGGCGGGAGCCATAGCACCACCCATATTGAACGGATCACTCATCCCCATGTCTACAATTTTACCGATGGTTGCCGAAGTGATTCGTGGTCCATCACCTGATTTTGCTACTAGTGCACAACCAGCACCAGTAACCGTCCATTGAGCAGTAGGGGGCTTTTGACCACCGTATTCTGTTGGATACCGGAATTGCTTTTCTGCTGCAGCATTATGGCTAGAGGTACCACTAAGGATATACTCAGCACCATTGCCATTAATCATGAATGCTGATAATGCCAAACTTTCCATGGAAGTTGCACAAGCACTAAATAGTCCAAAATATGGTGAACCGATTGTTTTCGCTGCGAAGCTAGTTGGTGTAATTTGATTAATTAAATCCCCACTAATAAAAAAGGAAACTTGTTCCTTTTCAATAGGGCTGTTTTTAATAGCATATTGGCTTGCTTCTTCCATCATCATTTGCTGTGCTTTTTCAAAAGAAGCTTGTTCTAACCACATATCATCATGTAGGATATTAAAAGCGTGAGGTATTTTACCGTTTGCTTCAAATGGCCCTCCTACAGTGCCAGTAGAGATAATGACCGGTTTATTTTCAAATATCCATGTACGATGTCCGGCAAGCATTTATAATCCACCCCACGTTATGATGATTGTTTTAATTAATGCCACAACAAATGCAGAGAATACCCCGAATAAAATAACAGAACCTGCTAATTTAAACATATTACCTCCAACACCAAGTACAAAGCCTTCAGTACGATGCTCAATTGCTGCAGAAATAACTGCATTTCCAAATCCTGTTACCGGCACAGCCGATCCAGCTCCTGCAAATTGTCCAATTCTATCATAAACACCAAAGCCAGTTAAAAGCATGGTAATAAAAATTAACGTTGCTGTTGTTGGATTCCCAGCAGTCTGTTCTGTGAAATTAAAGAAGTAAATGTAAAACGTGGATATGAGCTGGCCGATAAAACATATGAATCCTCCAACAAAGAATGCTTTGAGGCAATTTTTCATGATAGGTCGTTTCACTTCTCTTTTATCTTGGAAGTCTTGGTATTTTTGTGCTTGTGGAGGTAGGTTCTTTTTCTTTTTATCTGCCATAATTACCCTTCTTTCTTTTGCTATGTCTGTTCTTTTAACAATTTACTTATGTGTTTAAGTTGTTTCTTCAATTCTTTCTTTGATATCTCATTCTTCCTAAGTTGTCCTTCTAGTTTTTCTAATTCCAGCACTATTTTTTTATCTGTTGTTAGTTCAACCGTGAGGTCTTTAAACTTTTCATCCATTTCTTTGGATAAGTCTTTATTCACCTTTTTTAAATTAAACCGTTCATGATGCGGTACTTCAATGGCAATCACAAGCAATTTATCCGTATTTACAGCTACAACTTTTGTTATATCTTCTTTTTGGGAAAGAGTTTGTTTTGCTTCATTTGAAAAATGCTGATTATAATTATTTTTTGCAGAGATTTGAGTAATATTTACGGAATTATCCTTATTTCTCTGTGACGTGCTATCATCCGAACATCCAATGATAGATACCATTAAAATAATCCCGATTATGATCGCAGATGGTTTTATATGCATGTTCTTCACCTATTTCAAAAATGATGGGTAAAGGGGAGACAAACTCCCCTTTAGTTAAAAGCCTTTATATTGTGGTTCTTCTTGTTCGATTTGTTGTACACGAGGCTCAACGCTATCTAATATGCTTTGAGTTTGTTGTGCAGCTTGCTCATATAATTGTTTTGCTTGTTTGTTTTCAGTTTGTAATGCAAACTGTTCGAAGCTAGCCTGCACACTTTTTAAGCCTGCAACTGCCTGTTTCATTTGGCTTCCTACTGTCATGTGATATCCTCCTCAAGAGTAGCGTTCTTTATAAGCATTCGTGATACATATGTGAAATATACTTGTGAGGTGTTTCCATTCACAATAAAAAAGGTGCTCCTGTTGGAACACCTTTAGTAATTTGCATATATACAAGGAAATAACCCCGTAAAATAATACCAATACCTAGTCTGGGATGACATCATATACTATTTCGTTCATCTCATTATTGGGAATATCTGCTTGTTCATGATTTGTAGGTAGAGATTCAGGTACTGAGATAGAAATTGTTTCTTCATCTATCCAATTTGCAGCAATGATTGGCCAATTAAAATCAAACATATTACTCACAATCGCATCATTTTCTAATGAGAGTACTGCCCATTCTTTTAAATCAATGACAATGATAGTGGAAAGCGGATAATCTTGTGCTGACTCCCGATTGAACTTTACAAGAACTCTTGTTTCATTTGGAGAAAGGATAAACTGTTCAAAGGTAGACAAGTCAGCAAGTAAGATACCAGTATTCTCACTACTTTGATCGAGAAGTAAGTAGGAGCATGTATTATCACATGAAAATTCAAGTAAGTAAATATCATTATCTTCTTGTTGGAACAACTTCTGAATATCCATCTGTTGAATTACGTTCTGTGGATTTTTAACTCCTTGTAAATATGCATTTAAGATTGGAACTTGTTTTAGATTAACACGTACAACTTCATTTTCTAAGGTGAATTCTATAAACTCATCAACCACTTCATCTTCTGAAACTTCTTCAATTAATTCCGGTACTTCTGCAGTTTCCTCTGGAGGAGTATCTACTTTAACAATAGCTGGTTCATCATTGGAACATGCAACGAGAAATAACATGAAGAATAACATATAGCCAAGTTTACTTTTCATATAATTTGACACTCCTGTGAATGTATAATATCTGTTACAGAATACTTTATATTATACATTATCACTAGAAACTTTATATATGAATAATTTTAAATTATAATTATTGAGTATTGTTTGGTGGTTTTTCCAATTTATTATTATTTGTGGAAGGACTAGTTTTTAACCCGTGTGCTCGTTTCATAAGTATTACAATTAATGAAATGATAATAACAATTGTAACCCATAATGAGAGCATATCATTACCTCCATTTTTTGTATTAGTATGTCCTTAGGAATTAATAGTTATCATTAGCTAAAACTTTTGGTACACTTATCTTAATAATGGAAGGAATGGGAGGGAAGAAGATGAAAACATTTTTATTAAAAGCGTTACAAATTATGGAAAGCCAAAACGAAGAAATTATTAAAACAGATATTGAATTAATAGATGGTCTTATTATTAATAGAGAAGACGATAAGAACTCTTGGCTAATTGAAGCGTTAGTTGATAAAAAACACCTTGAATGGTTTGAGGATCTTAAGGCTAGACGTGATCAGGTTATGATAGAAGTCAAAATATCAAAAATTACTAATGCACCAGCAACTTTCATCACGTCAATCGATAGTATTAACAAAATAGGGAAACATATCAACATAATATTTATGGGAACTATCGTGGATAAGAGAAAAAGTAAGATAGAAGAGATGCTTGGGGAACTAATTGAACAGGGTTATCAGGGGGAGGAATTATTAGAGAAGTTCAAGAAGTTATTATAGAAAGGCTAGACATTGTATTAGCCTAGCCTCAGATCTAATTTATTGCTTTATTTTCATATGCTTCTAACAGAAAGTCAACAATATGAACAGCTCTTACTGAATTCGATAAACCTTCACGTTCTATTCCAAGTTTCATTTGTAGGAGACAACCAGGATTAGCTGTCACGATTGTTTTTGCATCTGTTTTTATTGTTTGTTGCATCTTATAATCTAGAATTTGCATAGACATCTCTGATTCAACAATGTTGTATATCCCCGCAGAGCCACAGCATCTACTTGCATCATACATTTCTACATAGGTAACACCTTGAATGGATTGTAATAATTTTCTAGGTTCCATAAATGTTTTTTGACCATTTTTTAAGTGACAGGAATCTTGATAAGTAACTACTTGATTCTCTAAATGTAGCTCCTCTTTATGGAAGTCTAATTCTACTAGAATACTTGTTATATCTTTTATTTTTACTGAGAACTTTGCAGCACGTTCTGCCCATTCTGGTTCATCCTTTAATAAATAACCATAATCAACTAGAAACGCTCCACAACCGCCTGCATTCGTAATAATATAATCTACTTCAGCTAATTCAAAAGCTTCGATATTGTTTTTTGCCATTTCTTTTGCCTTTTCACGTTCACCGCTATGACCATGCAAGGCGCCACAACAATTTTGTGTTTCTGGAATAACAATTTCGCATCCAGCATATTGTAAAAGCTTCATTGATGCATCATTAGTTTTCATAAAGACAGTATCCATTAAACATCCTGAGAAGAAGGCAACCTTTTTCTTTTGGTTAATAAGTGCTGGTAAGTAGTGTGGTCTGTTTCTTAATTCCTTCTTCTTAGGTACTGATGGAAGAATTTTTTCCATAGTACGTAACGTTTCTGGAAAAAAGTTCATAATGCCACTTTTTCGAGCTATTTTCTGTAGTCCTGATCGCTGGTAAAATCCTAGCAAACTGGTCGCTGCAACCATCCGGTTTTGGTGAGGGAATAGATCTTGAAACACTACTTTTCGAGCGGCTTTTTCCGGAACAGACTTCTTTTTACTTTGGTATATAATATCTCTTGCTTGTTCTAATAAATGACCGTACTTAACTCCAGATGGACATACTGGCTCGCATGCTCTGCAACCCAAGCATAAATCTAGAGAGCGCTTCACATCGTCGTCAGGCTCTAGTACACCATCGACAACTGCTTTCATCATCGCAATTCTTCCTCGAGGGGAGTGAGCTTCATCCATACCAGACTCAATATAGGTAGGACAACTTGGGAGACAGAAACCGCAGCGCATGCAATTGAGCAACTCGTCATAATCCATCTTTTCCTGGAATTCTTGAGTGATTCTTTCTTTTTCTGCTGTTTTCATCATTTTTGAACCACCACTCTTTTTCGTTCTAGTTCCTCAAATACTTTTCCAGGATTCATAATGTTATTCGGGTCAAAAGCTTGTTTTATATTTCGCATTACGTCTATGCCAGCTTCTCCGACTTTAAGATGGAGATATGGCAATTTCATCGCACCGACCCCGTGCTCACCTGTAATTGTTCCACCTAATTCAATCGCTTTATGGAAAATCTCTTCAAATGCATTCTCTACGCGTTTCATTTCATCTTTATCACGAATATCTGTTAGACAAGTAGGATGTAAGTTCCCATCTCCCGCATGCCCAAACGTACAAATGGTTACTTGATGCCGTTCAGAGATTTCTTGTATTGCGCTAACCATTTTGGCAATTTCAGAACGAGGTACTGTTGCGTCCTCTAGAATGGTTGTTGGTCGTAATCGTGATAGCGCAGATAAAGCAGAGCGCCTAGCAGTTGTTAATGCATCGGCTTCTTCGCTCGATTTAGCAAGAGTAACTTCAACCGCATCATTTTCGCGACAAATGGTCGCTATTAATTCCATGTCTTTGTTAACAACAGATTCAATGCCATCTTGTTCAATTAATAGTACAGCTTTTACATTTGTCGGTAAGCCTATTTGTGCAAAATCTTCCACTGCTTTTAGAGTAGGTTGATCTAGAAATTCAAGAGTTGCTGGAATAATACGATTTGCTATAATTGCAGAAACAGATCTGGCTGCTGCATCTAAATCTTGATAAAGTACTAGCATAGTCTTTTTCGTTTCAGGCTTTGGAACAAGCTTTAATGTCGCTTCTGTTACGATTCCTAAGGTGCCTTCTGATCCAACAAATAATCTTGTCAAATCATAACCGGCAACATCTTTTGCGAGTTTGCCACCAGTACGAATGATTTCACCATTGGGTAAAACAATCTCTAATCCCATCACATAGTCACGAGTTACACCGTATTTTAAACCACGGAGCCCTCCGGAATTTTCATTAATATTTCCACCAATTTGCGATATCTTCATGGAACTAGGGTCTGGAGGATAGAATAAACCTCTTTGCTCAATAGTTTCTATAAGTGTCTGAGTAATTACTCCAGGCTGCGTCCGCACTGTTAAATTCTCTTCATCAATTTCTAGTATTCTATTAAAATGCTTCATTAGTAATACGATTCCACCATGTAATGGAGTAGTACCAGCACATAGATTAGTGCCTGAACCTCTTGGTACAATAGGTATATTATGTTCGTTGCAGAGCTTTACAATTTTTGCAACTTCTTCTGAATTTCTGGGAGATACAACTGCATCAGGCAAAGATTGAAATCCAGGTGTAGCATCATAGGAGTACGTTAATAAACTAGTTTTTGAATCTTGAAAGTTTTCCTTACCAACGATCTCAAGTAATTCTTTTTTTATATGCTCTTGTATCATAGGCATTCTCCTAAGGTTTTTTCTCTATTCTAAAACACTGGACCAATGAGTGGAATGGGTTAATCTACAAAAATATCTTAATTTATTTCTTATTATTTAGATTTTCATCTAAAAAGTATAATGCGGTGTAGAATAGTGTGATTGCATAAGTGCTTTTTGGATTTAACCCGGTTAATTGTTCAATTCGATTTAATCGATAATGTAACGTATTAATATGGATATGGAGTTCAGATGCTGTTTGTTTTAAATTCATATTGTTATTTAAATAAGATCTTAATGTAAGGAATACATTTTCTTCTTTATATAACGAAGAAAAGATTTTATCCGTAAATTCCTTCCTTATATCTGTGCTTACTTCGTCTAGACAAAACTCTAATAGTAACTCATCATAAGCAGTAATTGTACCTGGTTTCCCAAGTTTTAGAGCTTTTGTTGCTTTTTGATAGGAATCACTAATTACATATGTGTTCGTAGTTGTTCCAATCCCAATTGTTGTCGTTAAACAGAATTTAGAGGCTAGATAGGATTGAAGCGAATGAAGTTGCATGGTTAAAGTGTTTAAATCTATTGTATCTTCTTCTGTAAGAAAAATAATTCGATTATGACCCCAACGAATTGGAGTACATGTTATCTTCAAGCTTAGTAGATCAAGGATTTCATTTAATCTATCCTTATATGAACGTTCAAACGCTTCAATTTCG
Organism: Ornithinibacillus californiensis; assembly: GCF_001038485.1. Taxonomy (GTDB): domain Bacteria; phylum Bacillota; class Bacilli; order Bacillales; family Amphibacillaceae; genus Ornithinibacillus; species Ornithinibacillus californiensis. The sequence goes on along the minus strand of NZ_LDUE01000006.1, from coordinate 52,734 downwards.
ATAATAGAGCAACGTAATGGGAAAGATAAATGAAAATCTAAAAGCTTTCCTCTATCTATAAAATGGGTGGGTATATCGTTCATTTGAACCCATTCGAAAAAATAGGCCTCTTTTGCTCTAGATTGCCATTCTGTTTCCTGAACTAGGATGTTTTCACGGATTAATATTTCTGTCATTTTCTTCATGAGTGAGGCGAAAGGAATAATCTCGGTTGGGTTTCCAGTAATACCAATAACTCCAATTACTTTATTCTCAATGGTTATTGGTAAGTTAACTCCTGGCAGGACACCTTTCATTGTAGTTAGGTGGGACTCAGTTAGAATAGTAGTGGACTTAGTTTGAATGGTTTGTAAGGCACCTTCATGAAAATCTCCAAGTCTTGAGGAATCGGTGCTAGCTATTATTATTGCTTTATCATTAACTATAATTATTTTTTCGTGAATTAAATTTCTTGTTTCGTTAATAATCTTTTGACCTAAAGTAGGGGTTAATTCCATAATTAGTCCTCCAAACTTTTTAACAAGTCTTTCCATTTTCGTATTTTTTCGTTATAATTCTTCAAGTATCATCCACTCTATTGTATAGTGGATATGATAAATTGTCGAAAATAGAGGAAATTATTTTGAATCGTGCTATAATTATGAAGAAAGAACACCTACCTAGTTTAGGTGGTCTAAGGAGTATATAACTCATGATCTTACCAAAGTCTTTTTTACGTTGGATAAATAAATTGTCACCAGTACGGGTGATATTGTTTTTTTACTTTGTAGCTGCCGTTTTTTCTACTGCTCTTATGAGCTTACCCCAAGTATATCAGGATGGGGTAGAGGTTGAATTTATCGATAAAGTATTTACTGCTGTAAGCGCTCTAAGCGTTACAGGTTTAAGTACGATAACCATAGCTGATACCCTCAGTACATTTGGGATATTTGTATTAGCATTCATATTACAATTGGGTGCTGTGGGAGTAATGGCTATTGGGACATTTATATGGCTTCTGTTAGGGAAAAAAATCGGATTAAAGGAACGTCAATTAATTATGACCGATCAGAACCAGACGAATTTTGAAGGCATGGTTCGTTTGATTAAACAAATTATGCTAGTTCTAATCACTGTAGAAGTTATTGCCTTTTTAGTTTTAGGTACATATTTCTTGAAATACTACTCAACCCCATCAGAAGCTTATTTGCATGGCTTCTTTGGTACTATTAGTGCTGTAACTAATGGTGGGTTCGATATTACAGGTGAGTCCCTTATACCTTATAGACATGATTACTTTATCCAGTTTATTAACATACTGCTAATCATTTTTGGTGCTATTGGATTCCCGGTTTTAATAGAGGTTAAGAACTTTTTATTTTCACGTCAACATAATCGTATGTTCTTGCATTTTAGTTTGTTTACTAAGGTTACAACATTAACGTTTGCAATTCTAATAGTAGTAGGAACAATCGTAATATATCTATTGGATATGAACCAATACTTTGTAGGGAAAAGTTGGCATGAGTCACTTTTTTATTCTTTATTCCAATCCGTAACTACCAGAAGTGGTGGGCTTTCAACGATGGATGTTAGTGAGCTTTCGGAATCAAATCATTTATGGATGTCATTTCTAATGTTTATTGGAGCATCACCAAGTAGTGCTGGTGGGGGAATACGTACGACTACTTTTGCACTTGCGGTTATATTTATCATTACATATGCAAGAGGGGGAAGTAGTATACGAATTTTTAGAAGAGAGGTACATGAAGAGGACCTACTGAAAGCCGTTACCGTCACCTTAATGGCAATATTTATGGTATTTGTTTCTGTATTATTCATTACTACTTATGAGCCTTTTTCCATCACAGAGATTATGTTTGAGGTGACCTCCGCTTTTGGTACCGTAGGATTATCCTTAGGCATAACATCAGAGCTATCTACTATAACAAAGATAATATTAATGCTCCTGATGTTCATTGGAAGAGTTGGGATTATTACCTTTTTGTTCATGTTTAAGAAAACGAAAAAAACTGGGCAATATCATTATCCAAAGGAACGAATTAGTATCGGTTAAAAATAGATTGCGAGTGAGGAGAATTCTTTATGCATAACGAACAAATTAGTTTTCCTTTAAATGTTCAGCTCTTGTCCTTTTTTACAGAACCCATTTTATTTGTCAAAGATAATGGGACAATTATTGAAGGGAACGACGAAGCGTATTCCATTTTGAATATCAATAAAACTAGCGGTAATTCAATTGCAGATTATATTGATTTTCATTTATTAAAGGAATCAACTCAAACTCACTTGTTAATGGAAATGAAAAAGGGAAATGGTAAGATATTAGAAGTAAAGTCGCTTCAGATATCAGGAGACTTATATTGCTTAATTGTAAATGAATTGTCTTTACAAAATAGGGCAGATGAGTTGAAACGCTATTTTAATCAAATATCTAATAATTCAACTGAAGGAATTGTCCTCTATACCAATTCAATCATATTAGACTGTGATGAGACCTTTGCTACGATGTTTAGTTATACAAAGGAAGAAATGTTAGATATTACGATGGACCAGCTAATCGAATCCAAAAGTTATAAAAAATTAAAAAATGATGATCGAGAGGTAATAGACGGGGTATTAGAGCTGAAGGGAGTACGTAAGGATGGTACAAGCTTCTATATTGAGATGGTTGAATACCCTTATTATAAGAATGGGAAGATAGTTCGTGCAGCAAGTGTGAAAGATATCACCGAAAGAATAGAGAATGAAAACAAAATCGAATATATGGCTTATTACGACGAATTGACCGATTTACCTAATCGCAATTTCTTTAATAAAGTTTTAAAAGAGGCCATTGTACAGGCGGAGGAAGCGGGGGAGCAGCTTGCAGTTTTCTTTCTAGATATCGATTATTTTAAAGAGATAAATGATACGCTAGGTTATTCTTTTGGGGATAAGCTATTACAAGCTTGTGCAGGCCGGTTAAAGTCATTCCTGCAAATGGATACATTTATTGCTAGAATGAGCGGAGATGAGTTTTTAATTCTACAGCGGAATACTACAAAGGCAGATGCAACTGAACTAGCAGAAAAGTTAATTTCTGAATTCGAGAAACCAATCACGATCGATGATTATGAAATTTATACAACAGTTAGTATAGGTATTAGTATATACCCTGACAATGGTAACAGTGTTTCTGACTTAATCAAACATGCAGATTCTGCAATGTATGTGATTAAAGAGAAGCATCGAAACTATTATAATTTATTTGAATCGTCTATTTCTGAAAATTTCAGAACCATGTTAACGATGGAAACAGAAATGAGGAAGGCGCTTAAGGATGGACAGTTTGAACTTCATTATCAACCACAAAAGGATCTAATGAAGAATGAGGTAGTTGGTTTAGAGGCATTAATTCGTTGGAATCATCCTGAAAGAGGGTATATAAGTCCGATAGAATTTATTCCTTTGGCTGAGAAGACTGGTCTTATCATTGATATTGGAGATTGGGTGTTATCAGAAGCTTGTCGGCAAAATAAAGAGTGGCAGGATAAGGGATTCACGCCAATTACGGTAAGTGTTAATTTATCAGCGAAGCAATTTCATCAACGTAATTTAGTGGAAAAGGTTAACGATATATTAGATGAAACAGGGTTAGATCCTCATTATTTAGAATTAGAAATAACAGAGAGAATGGCTATGTCTAATGAGGAAGAAATTCTAGAGACTTTGTATGCACTTAGAGAACTAGGGGTACTTGTTTCTATCGATGATTTTGGGACAGGTTACTCATCATTTAAATATCTTAGTGTGTTTCCGATTACCAAGTTAAAGATTGATAGGATGTTCCTAAATGAACAACAAAAGCAAAATCAAGCTATTGTTAAATCGATTATTCATATGTCGCATTCTTTAAATATGAAGGTCATAGCTGAAGGAGTAGAAACGATTGAACAATTAGATTTCCTCACAAGTGAACGATGTGACGAGATGCAAGGATACCTTTTCAGTAAGCCATTACCACCTAAAGAATTAACAAAGTTTTTAGCATAGACTATAAATAATAAGGACAGAAGCTCTGATTTGTTGGGCTTCTGTCCTTATTAATCTTATTATTCATTCGTATTGTTAACATAATCAATACCAATAATTTTTAATTGATCATTTTCATATCCAATATTGAATTTATATTGAATGTTTTCTTTAATTTGTTCTTCTTCGTTTGGTTGATTCTTTGTCAGTACAATATCTACTAGTACGGAAGCATGATTATTATCACCAATTAATGTGGATTGATGGGTATATTCTACATCTAATACTTGTATATAGTCTTCTCTAAAGCTAGAGTATGAATTGGTTGATTGAAGGGAATCACCTAACAAAGAGTAAGCTGCTACATAATCCCGGATAATAATACTGTCTAAAAAGTATTCCATTACATATTCAGCGTCCTGCATAATTTCCTCAGGGTCAATAGAATTCATTAAGTCTTCTGTGCTAGTGAAGGTTAACTGACTATTCTGTGCTTCATTAGACCATGTCTCAATATCTTGTATAACATCGATTATCGGAATACTAAATCCGATAGTACCATCCTCTGTTCCTACAGAATTAATTCCTATAACTTTTCCAGTATTTCGGTTAATTAAAGGTCCACCACTATTTCCATGCGTAATTGGTGCTGATATTTGATAGGCGTTATTATAGTCATAACCATCCACAGTGAAATTTCGTTCTGAACCGGAGATTATTCCAAGTGTAACGGTGTTTTGAAATCCATGAGGGCTTCCTAAAGCAATCACTTCATCTCCAATTTCTGCAAGGGCATCTGTATCCATAGCAAGACCGCTCATTCCCGCGAGCTGTGGGACTCTAATTACTGCAATATCCGTCTTGTCACCGATACCTATGACTGCAGCAGGATAAACTCTTGCATTCGCAGTTCTAACATAGATTGTCTCTGCATTTTGAATGACATGAGCATTCGTTATAATATCACCTTTTTCATTGTAAAGAAATCCTGAACCAGTTAATGTTTGATACTCATTCTTAGCTTCTATTTGTACTACGTTTTTTTCTGCTTCATGGACAATTGTCTTCAGATTAACTGTTTCGGATTCAGATTGTACTTTTTTAATAATAGGATTATTGATTAACACATTTTCGGACTGCCAACTGAAGTACATAAATAGAAGGCTAGCAATACCAACGACACTAATGATTATAGAAACGATAATTGGAAACTTTTTTTTCTTTTGTAACATAATTTCAACTCCAGAGATTACTTAATAATTTGTATACCAGGTAATCTTCTTGACGTTAATATCAATTGATTCAACCTCTTGACTAATATCATAATGAGTAAATTCGAATTTTCCATTCTCATTCGGATAAAGTGTATCTGGATATACATAAACGCTATTCGAAAGAAATTCTGTATCGTTCGTTAGTAGAGTGTATTCTACAAGAACAGAACTAATAGGGATTGTTGCGACACTTTTGACTTCACCTTTCACAACTAAATTACCTTGATCATCATTTTCAAGTTGTACAGAGACTACTTCTATAGCGTCAGTTTCATTCATCTCCCGCTCTTCTTCAGCCGTATCGATTGCCTGTTGAATGCGTTGCTGTTGTGTAATCTCAAAGGACACCTTTTCTTTTTCAATGGTTGTTTTAAGACTTAATAATTTCTCTGCATTAGGTGCGTATTTTAATCCATCATCTACAATAAACAGAGCATCACTGAACTGTTTTTCTGAAAGCTTTTCACTTGCCTTTGAATAGGTGAAATCAACAATTTGGCTACGTATATTTTCAGTGATTTGAGTTGCCTCATTACTTTTAATAGCATCTGCTTCCCAAAGCAGTACTTTTAGTTCGTCAACAGTTGGTTTAAGAGAGAGTAAGCTTTTTAACTGCTCGATTTTAACTTTATTTCGATGAATTACAATATCATCCACCAAGTTAGTCGTAGCAGCACCATCGAAATTTTTTAAGGAAGCTTCCGCATCGTTAATTAGTGATAGGGCAGTTTGGAAGTCTTTATTTTTTAATTCCTCATTTGCCTTTTCTAAGAGTTCTTTTATAGAAAATGACTTTTGTATGAACTCAAGTGCTATTTGTCCTTGTTTGAAATTAGGCTTTTCATCCATAGCATTTGTAAAATATTTTTTTGCGGTATCGTAATCTCCAACTGCTAGACTTTTTTCACCTAGTTCGTAGTATTTTTTAGCTTGTACGGATTGACTTTGTAGGAAACTATGGAATAAATTTACTGCAAGTAAAATGATTACAAGTGTTAAGAAAGGGATGAACCATAATCTATTAAACTTTTTTTCTGTTTTAGTACGCAGATGGATGTCTTTAGGAAGTTCTTCACCGCAGCTAACACAATACGCTTCTTCTTCTTTAACTAATGAGCCGCAATATGGACAATGTAACAAGTTTTCACCCTCTTCCTAAATTCGATAAATCTCGTCAATAAATTTACTTATATCTTAACATATTTCTCTTTATTTAGGGACTTAATGTGGTATGATATATAAGGTTATAAGTATTTTTTTAAAATAGTGAAATGATACATATATTAATGCTAGGAGGTGGCACATCATGTTTGAATTTGAAGCAGCTTTTGGCGTACTTTGCTTTGTAATCCTTTTATTTTTTATCGGTAGTTTTGTTTGGGATAATGAAAAATAATTAAGAAAAGCGCAGGGCGCCCGGAGCTAGACATCTCTGGATTTTATACCTTCTTTTCTTAAATTAAAAAGGGTTGTCTTCTAGAGTGATTTCTAAAAGACAACCCCATTTGTATGTTTATCTAGTTTTAGCCATTTCACCAAAAGGGTAAAAAACAAACTCAGATTTTCCAATAATCTCATCTTCCATGATAAATCCTAATCCATTTCTTGAATCTTTACTAATCGATCGGTTATCCCCCATGACGAAATATCTTCCATTAGGCACTTTAATCGGTCCGTAATTTCCGGTATGATTTTTAGCATCTTCTGTTAAAAAACGTTGGTCATACAATACATTATTGATATAAAGATTATGATTTCTAATTTCAATTGTTTCACCAGGTAAGCCAATTACTCGCTTTACGTAATTTTTCTCTGGACGATGAATGATGACAATGTCTCCTCTTTCAGGTTCATCAATTATGTAAACTAATTTGTTGAATATAACTCGTTCACCATCCTGAAGAGCTGGATCCATACTATCTCCTTCCACTATGGAAGTAGCAAAAATAAAAGTTCGTAGTAAAAATGCTAGAATGATGGCTATAACAATAGCTTTTCCCCATTCTACCCATTCATTTTTTTCGTTAACTTCGGCCAAAGAAGACATTCCTTTCATCATACAAAGTACATATAGTTATTTATTTATAGTATAACAAGAAAAATGTTATATAAGTGTTAAAAATTTAGGTAAAGATAAATTCTTTGTTAGAAGATGTTTATCTATGCTAAAGTAATAGAAATAGTAAAGGAGGTATTGTAGTTCATTTATGCACGATACTGACAAGCTCCTAAAAGAAATAGAAACATTAAGAAGTAAAATGAGTTCTACCGCATTAACGCAAGGAATTACTAGCTTAGAATCGATAGCACTTAGTCAAGAACTAGACCGCTTACTAAATATTTATGAAAAATCAAAAAAAGATCATACTCACTCAGACATAGAAGAAATAAAACTTAAGTAACTATCATATGGCTAATAGGAGGGATATCATGAACTTTTGTGTATCCCGTCTATTTCCATTAATAATAGGTTTGTACGTAATGTTCAATTCGGTCTAATCCCATCTGAAGTGTGTCTTGATGGTATGCATAGGATAACCTCATATATCCCTCTCCAAGAGACGAAAAACTAGTTCCTGGTACTAGTGCTACTTTACTCTTTTTAACTAAATCCAAGCCTAATTCAAACGATGTCATCCCTTGTTTAGAGAAGTGAGGGAAAAGGTAGAAAGCCCCATTGGGATTATTAACAGTTAGCCCCATTTTGACTAGACGATTTACCACATAATCTCTTCGTTGTTGATAGACCTCTTTCATTTTTATAGGATCAGCTAATCCATTTGTTAAAGCTTCTAAGGCTGCATATTGGCTAATAGACGAAGCACAGGACACATTGTACTGGTGCACTTTTAACATGTGGTTTGCAATCCATTGTGGTGCAAGAGCATAGCCAATTCGGAATCCAGTCATTGAATGTGACTTAGATAATCCATTCACTACGATGGTCTGTTCCTTTACCTCGGCAAAGCTTGAAATGGAAGTATGTTTAAAATCATATAGAAGTTCACTGTAGATTTCATCAGCTAAAATGAATATCTTTTTATCCTTTAATACATCAACAAGTTCTTTTAGTTCAGCAGTACTAAATGAAGCTCCTGTTGGGTTAGAAGGATAGGGGAGTACAACACATTTAGTTTTTTCCGTAATTGCGTTTTTTAAGACATCTTTTGTCAATTTAAAATTAGTCTTTGTTGTGTCAACTAGTACAGACTTCGCACCTGCTAAAGTGATCAGTGGCTCATATCCAGGATAGATAGGTGCAGGTAAGATAACCTCATCACCGGGATTTAATATGGTACGGAAAGCGATATCAATAGCCTGTGATGCGCCTGTTGTAACAATAATTTCACTCTCCGGATTAAAGCTTACATGATAGTTTGATTCATAATAATTTGCTATAGCTTTTCTTAACTCGATAATACCTGCATTATTTGTGTATGTCGTTTTATTAGATTGGATAGCAGTAATAGAAGCTTTTTTTATATGCTCTGGCGTATAGAAATCAGGTTGACCTATAGTAAGGGAGACTACATCCTTTTCACTAGCTACCAGATTGAAAAACTTTCTAATCCCAGATATTTCGATGGATTGTACGTGATGATTCAATAATTCATTCACTGTTTTTCCTCCAAGTTGATTAATAATATTAAATTTGTACGTAAGAACCACGATTCTTTGATTTGGTTTGCATTAGTATAACTGCACCTATTATAAGTGACATCCCTATCATTTGTACAAAGGAAAAGGCTTCATGAAAGACAAATATCCCAATAAGTGTTGCAACAACTGGTTCTATAGTGGATAGAATCGATGCCTTTGAAGCTTGCGTGTTATTCAAACCATAGGTATAAACGATATAAGCGATTGCGGTTGGAAAAAGTCCTAGGCCAAACGCAAGTAGTAATACTTCTGGTTCCATTAGTAGCTTTAGTTTTTCACCATACGGAAAGAAAGGTAGCAGAGACAAGGATGCTACTATAAAAGTGAAGGTAGTAATACTCAAACTTGTATATTTTTGTAGAGCATATTTACTGAAAATACTATATAAGGCATAGCCAATACCAGAACCCAGCCCGAACAGGATACTCTGAAAGGGAATTGCGTTCAAATTAAGAGGTATTAACCCTACTACAAAACACGTCCCAATAAGGGTTCCGGCTAGTGCTATCAGTTTTTTTCTAGTAAATGCTTCCTTGAATAAGAAAAATGAAATGATAGATACAAAGGCTGGAGCGGTATACAATAATGCCGTTGCAATAGGAATGGTTGATAGGTCAATTGTTGTAAACATGCAGTAATTAAAGAGTATAATACTAAATATTCCAGTGCCAATAAAGTATTTAACATCAGAAAATCTTGATAATTTTAATTTCTGTGGTGATATGATTAACAAATATGTAACTAATATAATTGCAGTTGTTGCTGCTCGAAGTGTTACGACCTCCATTGGAGTAAAACCATATGTATATAAATTCTTTACGAACCAGCCGATGGTACCCCACAATGCTGCACCTAGCATGATATAGAAAATTGCTTTATTCAATAGAACAACCACCTCTCTAGTTAGCTATATTAATTATAGCAAATTTAGTGAAAATTAATTAAATACATACGAAACTAGTATAGTTTTCTTTTATTCCGTTTACAATGATAAATAGGTTAAGTATGAGGTGGTGTGAACATGAATATTCCTTTTTATATGATTGATTGGATTAAAATTTCTCAATTGGAATCATTAGGAATTACTAAAGAAGCATTTTACACATTAGTAATTTTTCTTGGGATAATGGCTTGTTATTATATTATTCGGCCGGTATCGATGGTTTTAATTTCCTTACAATCTGAAAAACTTGTAAGTTACCTTCTGAGCGGGTTGTTATTTCTCGTTATCTTTTTTTCCATTGTATTGTTTGTAGGGGAGATACAATTGTTCACTTACCAGTTATTAAAAATTTCCTTACAAGCTTTAGCTGTGTTTGGGTTGTTATTATGTGTTGTTCATGTAGTTAGACAGTTAATAGGGAAAAGTAAGAAAATTTGAGGTTTTTTTATTCGTTTAGTTGTTACGGGGTTTAAAAGAAAAATCTAAAAAGGATGTCTCTTTGTGAATAAGTTCACTGTAAGAGACATCCTTTTTTAACGAAAGGTTTTCCGTGGAGGCCATTCCATTTTCCCGAGTGATGATGGTGTGAAATAGGATGAGGAATGCGGTTTTTTAGTTGGTTTTTTATTAACTGGTTTCCAGTCAATATATTGATAGATTATCTTCTTGGCTTGCGATAGTGACATTTTTGTTTGGGGATTTCGATAATTTTGATCGAGTGCTCCTAAATGTTTCAGTTCCTTGAAGTCTTCCTTCGTCGGAGGAATATGAAAATAATAATCTTCCACCTGAACTAAGAGGGTTGAATGCTGGTTACTAAGCTTTGGGTGTTCGGAGAAGTGTAACCCAACTTTTTTAGCATGGTTTTCCTTTAGCAAACGTTTAATAGTCTCTTTTTTTATATAGTATAAATGTTGTGGTTCTGGTGCGGTTTTTGCATGGCGATTAACTGTATAAATAGCTTTTGCTAGTTCTCTTAGAGAGACAGTTTCATTCTTTGTCATCAGTTTACCTCCTTTCATTTATAATCTCGTTTATTTAATAGTATCTTAAAGCTTGTCCACTATCAAATAATAAAGATAAGAAGCCATTTCTGGCTTCTTATCGCATATCGTCAATAAAGTTTACAGCATCAGCAATCTGTTCTTCTGTTAAATACATTCCATTATAACTCTTTATAGCATTGCCTTCAGGACTAATAATATAAAGTAGTACGCCATGTATGAATGTATCGTCTTCCATTGGCTCTACTATTGTCTTAAACGATTTAACAGCAAATTCTTTAATTGTTTGAGCATCATATCCTGTTAAAAAAGTCCAATTGTCCTTATCAAATTCGATACCGCGAACCTCGCCATATTCTTTTAAAACTTCTGGTGTATCATGCTCTGGATCGATACTAAAGGATACAAATTCAACATCTTCAATGCCTTCCTCATGTAATGCCCTTTCAATTTTTTGTTTATTATAAGTCATTTGTGGGCATTCAGTTTCACATGTAGTATAAATGAAATCAGCAATCCATATTTTCCCTTCCAAGTCACTTTTACTAACTTGTTCACCATCTTGGTTTGTATAGGTGAAATCCTGAATCTCATATGAAAAATCACCTTCATATTTCGGACCACCGCATGCTGCTAGGAGAAGGATGAGACCAATTACTACTATCAGTGGTATCTTTTTAATCATTATATAGCCTCCATTATGTAAATTCTTTCTATAGTTTACCATGTTGGAGAAGTTAAAACTATGGATAAACTGTTACAACTAGGTAGAGAGGCTGGATCAAAAGTAATTCTATCAAAAGTAAATCCGAACATTATAGTGCACATAACCCGCCCCGGAAATATACTACGCTTTCCGTGGGCGGCTGGTGAGCCTCCTCAGAGCTATCGCTCTTGCGGGGTCTCACCGATGCCTATCCTCCCACAGGAGTCTCCGTATATTTCCGGGGCTAATATGATGATTGTTCGCATTTACAACCTTTGATTCAGTTATATCCCAGCCTTGTTGGTCTAATAATATCTTAAAGTCTAACCCGTACCTGTAGTATGGACTTGGGACTGGATAATAGGGTGATGCTTATTTTTATATATGCCTAAGTAAATATATTGGGGAGCCTGGTTATTTAGACTTCAACGTGAACAAAGTAATTTCAGGTTTGCAAAGGAAACGATATGGTAGTCTTGTTGTACCAATTCCTCTACTGACATAAAGATTCATCTTGCTGGATTCGAATGAATATTTCCCATCTACATACTTTTCCGCATAAATAGGTGTGTATAGATGACCTACAAAAGGGAGCCGGACCTGTCCACCGTGACTATGTCCAGATAATTGCACATCGATTGGATGTTTCTGAGAAATATCGGCAAAGTCCGGTTCATGGGCAAGAAGAATGGTGAATAAATCTGGGTTTGTATTTTCTAAAGCTTTTGTAAGATTGGGACTCCCGAGCATGACATCATCAATACCTGTAAGTATGATTCGATCTACGTCCTGTTCTATTGCCTGATGACTATTTTTTAGCAGCTTGAAATTCGCTTGTCCCATTACGTCCTGTATAACTTCAGTTCCATAGCCTCCATGATCATGGTTTCCATATATCCAGTACTTTCCCTGTGGTGCTTGTAGATTAGCTAATATTTCGGTAAGTTTCGGTGTCCAATTGTATTGGTTTGGTCGATCTACTAGGTCACCAGTAAAGACTAGTAAATCTGGTTGTAAACTATTAATTTTCTCGGCTAAATCTTGAAATTGTTCTAGTGTGTAATGAAAACCTATATGTGTATCTGAAAACTGAATTATTTTAAACCCATTAAATGACGCAGGAATTCTATTAGATTCAATGATTTCTTTATTAACAGTAAGTAAATTAGGTTCTATATTTCTAGCATAGTAATACGCACTACCAGTCATTCCGAAGAGTGCGAGTGTACTACCTAAAAATTTTTTTAAAAAAGACCTTCTGTTCATGCTTTCACCTTCGTGAATCATAATTTTTATAAATTATAGCATAGCTAGCTATATAGTACAGTATGTTTTGAAAGTCTGTAACATGAGTTTTGGTTAGTTTATTTCTAACTAACTTATCAGAATGGATTATCGGTATGGAGAAGTTGTTGCAGTGGAAGGTAGACAAAGGTTTTATAAAAAACTAAATAACAAGCTTTTTGCTGTAGTATAAATTGGACTCAACAAAACAAGTCATATAGACATAGTATATAACAAATGAAAGTTGATGAATCCCAATAAGGCTATAAAAATTGTCAAAGTTTATCTGTACTAATACTTTTTATGCATAAAGTTTTGTGCATGCTAAAACAAGCTAAAGTGTGTTACACTATTATTGGCTGGTAAATAAGTGAAACTATGAAACCCCTTTCATAATCATGTGTATAAAGTAGTATGGTAAAAAGGAGTGGGTATGATGAGTTTGTTACAAGATAGGGAATTAACGACATTAACAGTTGCCGATAAGATGATTCCCGCAGAGAAAGTTGCCCATGTTCAAGTTAATAACCCATTGGAACACGCTCTTTTAGTTTTAGTCAAATCTGGTTATTCTGCCGTGCCTGTTCTAGATACAGGATACAAGCTAAAAGGTACAATAGGTAAAACTAAAATCCTCAATGAAATATTAGGATTGGAACGATTTGAAATTGATAAGTTGTCACAGTTGCAAGTAAAAGATGTAGTAAATACAGATATTCCTAGAGTATTAAAAGAGGACACATTAGTTGATGGTCTTAAAGCTTTAATAAATTATCCATTTATATGTGTAGTAGATGAAGAGGGGTATTTTGACGGTATCCTAACTAGAAGAGCAATATTAAAGGAAATTAGAAAAGATATTTATTCGGATAGAAACAAACAAAACCAATAGTAAGAGCTCCTTTGCAACCAAAGCAAAGGGAGCTCTTTTTTGTAACTAAGAAAGAAGTCCATCTTGAAGTACTTCCATGCAATGATACGAGCAATGCAAGTAATTCTAATTGCTCAAATCAGTACAGAATGTTAAAGTGAAAATTATAAAAATTAGGAGGTGGCTTACCATGAAAATGATGGATGCCAAAGAAATTATTAACTTTATCTCAAATAGTAAGAAGAGTACGCCTGTAAAGGTTTATATAAAAGGTGATAAATTAAATACATTGTCATATGATTCTATACAAGCGTTTGTAGAACAACATAGCGGTGTGCTATTTGGGGAATGGGCTGACATATCAGTGTTTCTTGATAAGAATAAAGATGCTGTTACAGATTATGTGGTTGAAAACGATCGTCGTAATTCAGCAATTCCTTTATTAGATTTAAAAAATATCAATGCTAGAATTGAACCAGGTGCAGTCATCCGCGACCAAGTTATGATTGGTGATGGCGTAGTGATTATGATGGGCGCTATGATTAATATAGGTGCTGTTATTGGAGAAGGCACGATGATAGATATGAATGCGGTGTTAGGAGGCAGAGCTACAGTAGGTAAGAATTGCCATATCGGCGCAGGGACTGTATTAGCTGGAGTTATTGAACCACCATCAGCAAAACCTGTTGTTGTAGAAGATGATGTAGTAATTGGAGCGAATGTTGTTGTATTAGAAGGTGTAACGATTGGAAAAGGTGCAATAGTGGCTGCTGGAGCAGTTGTTACGAAAGATGTCGCTCCATACACATTAGTTGCTGGAACACCTGCTAAAGTACTTAAGGAAATTGATGAAGGTACGAAGGCGAAAACAGAAATTATGCAAGAACTTCGAAAACTAGATAATTAGAGCAAGGAGAAACAGGATGGAACTTGCTAAACTGAAGGATATACGTCGTGACTTACATCAAATACCTGAAATAGGTTTTCAGGAATATAAAACTCAGCAATATTTACTTCGATTGATTCAAGAAATGGCTACGGAAAGGGTCGAAGTAAAAACATGGCAAACGGGAATCTTAGTACGGGTCTCGGGTGAAGATCCGAAGCAAATGATAGGGTATCGTGCCGATATAGACGGACTACCAATAGATGAACTTACTGGGTTTGATTTTTCTTCACAACACGAGGGAAGAATGCATGCTTGTGGCCATGACTTTCATATGACGATTGCCTTAGGCACGTTAGAGAACCTTATCAAACATCCGATTCAGGATGATGTCTTATTTATATTTCAACCTGCTGAGGAAGGGCCTGGTGGTGCATTACCAATGATGCAATCAGAAGCCTTTTTAAAGTGGAGACCAGACTGTATCTTTGCATTACATATTGCACCTGAATACCCTGTCGGTACAGTTGCTACTAAACCAGGGTTACTCTTTGCCAATACTAGTGAGTTATTTATTGACTTTACAGGTAAAGGTGGTCATGCTGCTTATCCTCATTTATCAAAGGATATGGCCGTGGCTGCAGGTACTTTTATATCACAGGTCCAAGACATTGTTTCTAGAACAATAGATCCACTTGATAGCGCGGTCGTAACTATTGGAAAAATGACGAGTGGTCATGTTCAGAATGCTATAGCAGAAACTGCAAGGTTGGAAGGTACCATTCGTACTTTGCGACCAGAAGTGATGCTTCAGGTAAAACAGAAACTCGAATCGGTTGCTAGAGGATTTGAAATAAGCCATGATTGTGATGTGCGTATAGATTATGGTTCAAACTATTTTCAGGTCTATAATGATAAGAGATATGTTCAGCAATTCCAAGAAGTTATACAACAAACAGAATATAGCTTTGTTGAAGCAAAGAAAGCCATGACAGGGGAAGATTTTGGATTCATGCTAAAGGATATACCCGGCTTTATGTTTTGGTTAGGTGTTGATTCTACTTATGGGTTGCATAATGCACAATTAAATCCAAAAGAAGAGGCTTTACAAGTTGGAGTTACTATAGTAACAAAAATGCTTCAATCCATATCTGCCAATAGAATTAAAATCGAATAACTTCTTTCCTTTTGGTCAAACTAAGCATGTAAATTTGCATACTTAGAGGAGTGAAGATAATGGCTAGAATCGGAGTAGAAGAATCCCTTACGGATGTAAAAGAAGCATTAATGGCTATGGGTCATGAGGTCGTTGAACTCAAATCCGAGGCAGATACTGCACATTGTGATTGCTGTGTTATTTCGGGTTTAGATAAAGATGTCATGGGAATGGCAGATACAAGTATTGCCGGACCAGTAATTAATGCAAGTGGACAAAATGCTGAAGAAATTGCTCAAATCGTAAATGAAAAATTAAGTTAATCGAAAAAGGCTTCTTTCTAAGGAGCCTTTTTTAAATGTCTTTTCAAACATTATAAAAAATTTTAATAAATTATGAAAAAGTTGTGGCAATTTATTTCGGAAACCGTTATATTAGTTATTATGTGAAAGAAAGAATTTTAACTTCAGGGGGAGGCGAATGTATGGATACATTTAAAAAACTAAAGCAATTTTACTGGCCTTATAGAAAGTACTTCATTGGATCATTATTCTTCTTATTTTTTGTAACGGTTATTACAGTTGTGTATCCTATCATTTTAC
The DNA here is from genome assembly GCF_001038485.1 of Ornithinibacillus californiensis. Lineage (GTDB taxonomy): Bacteria > Bacillota > Bacilli > Bacillales > Amphibacillaceae > Ornithinibacillus > Ornithinibacillus californiensis. The sequence goes on along the minus strand of NZ_LDUE01000006.1, from coordinate 36,334 downwards.
AATTAACAATTGATGAAGTAGTAGCGAAGGAACAATATGAGTTAATTCCTTATATTGCTACAGTCTTTGTTGTTTTAATGCTAATTAAAGGAATTGCTACGTTTTACCACCAGTTTTTAGGGGATCGTTTTGGAGTAAGTACGGTCTATGCTTTACGTGATGCATTATATAAAAAGCTTCAAGTATTATCATTTAAATATTATGATAATGCAAAAACAGGGGATATTATGTCACGGTTGACAGCTGACGTAGAGGGGTTCCGCTTTTTCTTATCATTTGGCTTTGCTGAATTGATAAGAATTATTTTGCTCATAGCAATAAGTTTAAGTGTTATGTTTTATTATTCTGTACCACTAACGCTTGTAACGATGGCTGCAATGCCTTTCCTAATTATTGTTGTAATTAAATTTGAGAAAGTAGCACACCCAGCATTTAGAGGTATCCGTAAATCATTCGGGAAACTGAATACAAGGGTTCAAGAGAATATTAGTGGAATGCATACAGTAAAATCATTATCTCGAGAAGATTTTGAGATTGGTAGGTTTTCTACTAGTAATGATGATTATCGTAAGAATTACGTTAGCACATCAGAACTATGGGCAAAATACTTTCCGTTAATGGAGTTCATTGGGAATGTATGTGCTGTAGCCTTACTTGCTTTTGGTGGTTATCTAGTAATTAATGATAGTTTAAATCCTGGAGAACTACTCGCTTTCTTTAGTTTAGTTTGGTACATCATGGGACCGCTCATGAACGTCGGTTATGTGATCAATATGTTCTCTCAAGCAAAGGCTTCAGGCGAACGACTTAGAGAGATTTTAGAAGAAAATGAAGATATCGTTGTTAAAGAAGAAGCGGTTAAAAAATCAATTAAAGGCCATGTTACATTTAAGGATGTGACATTAACGTATACAAAAGACGATGATTCGGCCTTGAAAAATATAAGTTTTGACGCTCCTCCAGGTAAGACGATTGGGTTAATTGGTGGTACTGGTTCAGGTAAAACTAGTATTACACAATTAATTACGCGTTTCTATGAGCCGGAGAGTGGCGAGGTACTGGTTGATGGAAAACCTGTTCAAGATTACGATTTAAAAACGTTAAGAAATCATATCGGGTTTGTTCTACAAGAATCGTTCTTATTCTCCACTACTATTCGTGAGAATATTGCATATGGTAATCCAGATGCAACAGATGAACAGATTATCGATGCAGCGAAAAGGGCACAAGCCCATGACTTTATTATGGAAATGCCAAAAGGGTATGACACGTTACTTGGGGAGAGAGGCATGGGGCTTTCAGGTGGTCAAAAGCAACGTATCGCTATCGCTCGTGCCATTTGTGTTGACCCTAGTATTCTAGTTTTAGATGATGCAACTTCTGCAGTTGATATGGAAACGGAGTTCCGTATTCAACAGGCGTTAAAAGAGGTCATGAAGGGACGTACATCGTTTATTATTGCACACCGAATATCTTCTCTAAAACATGCTGATGAAATTATTGTTTTAGATGATGGTGGAGTTGTAGAGAGAGGAACACATGATGAGTTGCTACAGCTCAACGGTGCTTATAGACGAATTTATGATATTCAATATCAGGATCATGATACTATCATGAATGCTGTGAATTAAGGGGGGATAAAGATGGCTAATAAGAAGGGGAGTACCCCCGAAAAACGACATTTAAAACGATTTTATTATACGATTGATCAAGCGATTGAAAAGCCCTTTAACTGGAAGCAAATATGGCGTTTGCTTGTATATTTAAGGCCTTATACAAAAACTTATTTGCTTGGTGCAATAATCGCAATGGTAGTATCTACTGCTGTTCGTTTAACGATCCCAATACTAATTGGTAAAGCTGCATTTGATATTGCAATTGCTAATAAGGATACGGACCTATTAATCTATCTAGTTATTATCATAGGGGTTCTTTACTTAATCAGTTACATTGCAAACTATTTACGAATAAAATGGGTAAACTTACTTGGCCAAAACGTTATTTATGATTTAAGGCAACACTTATTCACCCATGTGCAAAGCTTATCTAATAACTTCTTTGATAAACGTTCAGCAGGTTCGATCTTAGTACGTATCATGAATGATACGAATTCACTGCAAGAGCTATTTTCTAACGGTATTATCAATTTACTAATGGATATCTTGACATTACTCGGGATTGTAACCATTCTGTTTGCACTAAGCCCTAAATTAGCGCTTGCAGTATTGGTTATCCTACCTTTGATGTTCTATATTACGACGGTACTCAGAAGAAAGATTCGGCGTACATGGCAGGAAGTTCGTATTCAACAATCTAGAATGAATTCCCATTTGAATGAAAGTATTCAAGGAATCCGAATTACGCAATCCTTTACACAAGAAAAGGAAAATACAGAATACTTCAATGGATTAAATACCGATACTTTTTCTGCTTGGATTGATGCAACTAAAAAGAGTGCTATGTTCCGTCCGTTTGTTGAAATGAGTAATGCTATTGGCACCGTTATTTTAATTGCATATGGAGCTCATTTAATTATCATAGGGCCAGAGGCTGGAGGGATTGAACCTGGTACATTTATCGCGTTTGCTTTCTTCTTAGGTATGTTCTGGGATCCAATTTCACGATTAGGCCAAATGTATAACCAACTACTTGTAGCAATGGCCTCTTCTGAACGTATATTTGAATACTTAGATGAGAAGCCGAACGTGGATGAAGTAGAGAATGCTTATGAATTTGATACAATGAAAGGGCATATTGAATTTGATAAGGTTCAATTCTCATACAATAGTGACCGTATTGCTTTACATGAAGTTTCGCTTGAGATGAAGCCAGGTCAAACGATTGCTTTAGTAGGTCATACTGGAAGTGGTAAATCAACAATTGCTAACTTAATTAGTAGATTCTATGACCCTACGAAAGGGCAGGTTAGAATTGATGGTCATAACTTACGAGAAGTATCATTAAAGAGCTTACGTAACCACATCAGTGTTGTTTTACAAGATACCTTTATCTTTTCTGGAACGATTATGGATAATATCCGTTTTGGTCGACCTGATGCAACTGATGAAGAGGTTATCGAAGCTGCCAAGGTAGTAGGGGCGCATGATTTTATCAAACGTTTAGCAAATGACTACCAAACAGAAGTGGAAGAGAGAGGTAACATCCTCTCAGCAGGTGAAAGACAATTATTATCATTTGCACGTGCATTGCTAGCAAATCCAAGTATTATTATTTTAGATGAAGCTACAGCAAGTATTGATACTGAAACGGAATTGAAAATTCAAGCTGCTCTAAAAAGGCTGTTAAATGGTCGAACTGCAATCATTATTGCTCACAGACTTTCTACTATCCGTGAAGCTGATAATATCTTTGTATTAGAGCATGGTAAAATACTTGAAAATGGAAATCATGCAGAGTTAATGGAGAAAAAGGGAGAGTATTATCATTTAGTTCGCTCCCAATTCCAAATGCTAGATGCGATGTAACCTTTAAAAAAGAAGCAATTTCGATACTAGAAATTGCTTCTTTTTCATTCAATTGATAAAGTAATAAGTATAAGATGAATTATCTGGAGGAACGAAATGAGAAAAGAATTTGCAGTAATTGGCTTAGGTAGATTCGGGGGAAGTATATGTCAGGAATTAAGCCGTGAAGGGATGGAGGTTCTCGCTATCGATCGTGACGAAGAGCGAGTAAATCAGTATAAAAATATAGCCTCCCACGCGGTAATTGCTGATTCAACGGACGAGACAACTTTAAAGGAATTAGGTATTAAAAATATTGATCATGTCATCGTTGCTATAGGTGATAATATACAGGCCAGTATATTGACTACTGTAGTCTTAGTAGAATTAGGTGTGGAACGAATAACAGTGAAAGCGCAGAATGACTATCATGCAAAAATCTTAAATAAGATTGGTGCACATCAAGTTGTTCACCCAGAGCGGGATATGGGAAGAAGGATTGCTCATAGTATCATATCGAATAATATAGTAGATTACCTTGAACTTTCAGACGATCATAGCATTGTTGAAGTAAAAGCTGGAAATAAGATGGCAGGGAAGTCAATTATTGAGCTAGATATTCGTGCGAAATTCGGCTGTACTGTCGTTGCAATCAAGCAAGGACCACATATCAATGTTTCTCCAACTCCTGATGATATTTTGACAAGAGATGATATATTAGTAGTTGTTGGTGCAGACAAAGATATTGCAAGGTTTGAAAGACAGTTAGTTATTGATGAATAATCCAAAAAAGGAAGTCAGCCTAGGTTTTAACCTAGGTGACTTCCTTTTTTACACTTCCATTATGATTGGTAAAATCATTGGACGACGTTTTGTCTTTTCATATAAGAATGGAGCAATTGTATCTGTGATTTCATTTTTAATTTCAGACCATTGTGTTGTCTTTCTCTCCATTACTTTATTTAGATGTGTAGAAACTAACTTCTGTGCCTGATTAATCATATCTTCGGATTCACGCATATAAACAAATCCACGTGAAATGATATCAGGACCTGCAGCTATTTTAAACTCTTTCATATTAATACTAACGACTACTATTACTAAACCTTCTTCAGAAAGGATGCGGCGATCTCGAAGTACGATATTTCCTATATCTCCAATACCACTACCATCGACATATACTGAACCTGAAGGTATCTTACCAGCAACTTGAGCACTATCTTTGCTTAGTGCTAATACATCACCAATATCCATAACAAAAGAATTCTCGAAGCTTACTCCACACATTTCTGCAAGCTTCGTGTGTTCAACTAACATGCGATATTCACCATGGATCGGCATGAAATACTTCGGATTCATTAGACGTAGCATTAATTTTTGCTCTTCTTGGCTACCATGACCAGAAGTGTGAATATCATTTAATTTACCGTGGATGACGTCTGCTCCAGCACGATATAACATATTGATAGTCTTACTTACACTTAATGTATTTCCTGGGATTGGTGAAGAGGAGAATACAACAGTGTCACCTGGGATAATTTGAATCTGTCTATGAGTACCATTTGCTATTCTTGATAATGCTGCCATTGGTTCGCCCTGGGAACCAGTACAAAGAATGGTTACTTCATTAGCAGGTAAACGATTAATTTCATGTGCATCGATAAACGTATCTTTTGGCGCCTGGATATAACCTAATTCTTGACCAAGTGCTATTGCAGACTCCATACTGCGACCAAAAACTGCTACTTTACGATTATAACGAACGGCAGCTTCAACCATCTGTTGTAAACGATAGATATTAGATGCAAAGGTTGCAAATATTATTCTTCCAGATACTCGACTAAAGATATCACTTATGTTAGCTCCAACAACTTTTTCAGACAAAGTAAAACCTGGTACTTCACTGTTAGTACTATCAGAAAGAAGGCAAAGCACTCCTTCTCTTCCTATTTCTGCCATTTTTGCTAAGTTAGCTGGTTCCCCAACAGGTGTAAAGTCGAATTTAAAGTCCCCAGTATGAACAATATTTCCTGGAGGAGTTTTGACGACAATACCATATGCGTCAGGAATACTATGTGTAGTACGGAAAAAGCTTACGGATGTTTTACGGAATTTAATGATGTCATCTTCTTGAATGGTATTTAATTTTGCATTTCTTAATAATCCATGTTCTTCTAACTTATTTCTAATTAAGCCAATCGCAAGCTTACCTGCATAGATTGGTATATTAATTTCGCGCAGTAAATAAGGAATTCCACCAATATGGTCTTCATGACCATGAGTCACTATTAAGCCTTTAATTTTATCTTGGTTTTGCACTAGGTACGTATAATCAGGAATTACATAATCAATCCCTAATAGTTCATCTTCAGGAAATTTAATTCCAGCATCAATTAGGATTATTTCATCTTGGAATTGTACGCCATACGTATTTTTTCCAATTTCACCTAATCCACCTAGTGAAAATACAGCTGCTTGATCATTTTTTACAAACTTCATCTTTAGACGCTCTCCACTTTAAAATCTTCGGATTGTTTTTCATATTCCAAATGTGCTTCATCTAGTGGCTGGATGTATTCAATATTAAGTCCGCGATCACTTAATTTCTTTCTAATATCCTTCTCGGAATCGGCCTCGAAATAAAGGCTTTTTGAGCGTTCTCGTACTGGTACTTCATACGAGGATTCTTGATAAATAACTTTAAAAATCATACTATCTCTCCTGTCTCTCTCTATAACTTTTTTTACCATTCCATTCATAAAAAGAAAGGCTATCTTCTATAAAATAGTTCTAATGCTTTTTATGTAAGAATCCCTGGGGGTACCAGAGAACTGTGTAGATCATTGTACATCATTCCGTATTTAACATTCCCGTAAACATAGTATAGCTTAACAAAAAAGACAGGTTAATAATGCTATAAGAATAAAATCATTATCGGTAGATCGGCACTTCATTATACCCTGCCTGTACTTATTCTTTATTCTTTAAAAGTTGTAGGTACACGTCCTCGGCCTAAAAAATCCTTCCAACGCTTCTTTAGCTTTTCTTTTAGGCGACGTAACATAAGGACATACACTCCTTTCTAAAAGATTAAAGAAAAGCATATAAAAATTTCTACCGTCCAATCCCTCTTACCTATAGTATAGTATGGATTTAAAAATATTGAAATAAAAATCATTGATTTACTAAAAAAAACATTTTTAAAAAAAGCTATCGAACGTTAGACAGACAAGATGACCTAGTTACTTATGTATATTTTTCTCATTTATACGGATTCTATTCATGGCACAAAAAAGACCTGACTAAACGAGCCAGGCCATATTTTTTATTCAATTGGTTTAGAGTTTTCTGGAATTGCAAATGGATCTTCTTTATTGATATGATCGTAGAACATAATACCATTTAAGTGATCAATTTCATGTTGGAATACGATAGCAGCGTATTCCTTTAAACGGAGCTTAATTTCATTACCTTCTATATCAGTAGCTCTTACCGTAATACGAGCATATCTTGGAACAAATCCTTCAACAGTTCGATCCACGGATAGACATCCTTCTCCAACAGTTAAATAAGCTTTTTCCACAGAATGACTGATTATCTTTGGGTTGAATAATCCGTAACTATATAACTTTCCATTAGAATCTTCGAAATGAACTGCAACCATTCTTTTGGCAATACCTAACTGTGGGGCAGCAATCCCAACTCCTGGTCTTAAATTATATTTAGCACAAATCTTTTCGTCTTGGCTATTTTTCAAGAATTCTAGCATACTGCTTAACATGGATATTTCATCATCAGTTGGGGGTAGGACTACCTCTTCAGCAACTTGTCGCAAGGAAGGATGACCTTCGCGCACAACATCCTCCATAGTTAGCATGTTAATCACTCCATCTCTATATATGTCATAGTTTATCATATTACAATCATTTAAATAGTTTATCATATTATTAGTTAATAAGGCATAATTTTACTATAGATAGGCTTGTATTTTATAAGGTCGCTATTACAAATTTATGATATACTAATTATCAGTTCTACAGAGACGCTTTATACATCATGTAAGAGGGGGATTAAGAGACGTGAGGTCCAAACAATTTGTAGTGTTTGTTATGTTAGGAGTAGTAATTTTCTTAGCATCTTGTGGGAATAGCCCAGAAACACAAATTTATAATCATTTAGAAGAAGCTGTTCACCTAGAGGTAGGGTTTCAGGAATATCAAGATGAAATTATACAGTTAGAACAGGAAGAACAAGAACTATATAAACAAATTATTGAGTTAGGAATAGACGAGTTAGACAAAATAGAAGAATTAGCCGGACAAGCACTTTCTTCCATTGAAGAAAGAACTGAGTTAATTAAGTCTGAAAAGGAAAGCTTAGCTGCATCGCGTGAAGAATTTGAAAAAGCTAAAGTATTGATAGAAGAAATAAAGGATGAAGAAACCAAGGATCAAGCAAAGACCATGTATGAGACAATGACAAATCGTTTTGATGCTTATGAAACACTCCATCAGGCGTATAATGAATCCCTGAAATTGGAAAGAGAACTATATGAAATGCTTCAGCGAGATGACTTAGAGCAAGAAGAATTGCAAGCCCAAATTGAAAAAGTTAATTTAAAATATCAAGAAGTTATTAAAGCTAATGAAACCTTCAATGAGTTCACTACCAAGTACAACAACTTAAAAAAGGAGTTCTATGAGGTAGCAGAGATTAATGTTAAATATGTTGAATAGATATGGCTTATATATAAAAACTCATCGATTATTCGATGAGTTTTTATTTTGGTGAAAATGTAACAGGTCTAACGTTAAACTATAACAGCTTACAGTTAGTTATAAAAATATTAAAAAACGAGTAATAAAATAAAACAAAGTAGTTGACCGAATGGAATTGTATGCGCTACACTTTAAATGTAATCATATTGTACCAGTTATTTTTGCGGATTTTATGTAACAGCCTGTGACTGTTCCTCAACGTAAGATTACAACCGATTTGCAATTAAACATAAATATAAGCAAATGGGTACAGATTTCCCATATTTTTGGGAAGGATAATAAAGATAAATATTAAAGGATATAAAGAAAGGAAGAGGTGAACTATTTTGAAACACGTATTAGAGAGTGTTGAAAGTCAGTTCGAAATGTTCCAGATTCTTAATGAGGATGGAGAAGTTGTCAATAAGGATGACATGCCGAATTTATCGGATGATGAATTAAAAGAGCTAATGAGAAGAATGGTTTATACCCGTATCTTAGATCAACGTTCTATCGCACTTAACCGTCAAGGTCGTTTGGGGTTCTATGCTCCTACCGCAGGTCAAGAAGCATCACAATTGGGTAGCCACTTTGCCTTAGAGAAGGACGATTTTATTTTACCTGGATACCGTGATGTGCCTCAGTTGATTTGGCATGGATTACCACTTTATCAAGCTTTTCTTTTCTCTAAGGGCCATTTCCATGGGAACCAGATGCCAGAGGGTGTTCATGCATTACCTCCACAAATCATCATTGGTGCTCAATATGTCCAAGCTGCCGGAGTTGGTTTAGGCCTTAAAATGAGAGGTAAGAAAGCAGTTGCTATTACTTACACTGGAGATGGTGGAACATCTCAAGGTGACTTCTACGAAGGAATGAACTTTGCTGGAGCGTATGGGGCACATAATATTTTTATAGTTCAAAATAATGGTTTTGCTATTTCAGTTCCTAGAGAAAAACAAACTGCTGCAAAAACTTTAGCACAAAAAGCAGTTGCGGCTGGTATTGAAGGTCTTCAAGTAGACGGTATGGATGTTTTAGCAGTATATGCTGCTACAAAACATGCTCGCGAACGCGCGATTGCTGGTGAAGGGCCAATGTTAATCGAAACGATTACTTATCGTTATGGTCCTCATACAATGGCTGGTGACGATCCAACTCGCTATCGTTCAGCTGACCTTGATTCGGAATGGGAGAAAAAGGATCCATTAGTACGTTTCCGTAAATTCCTAGAAGGTAAGAATTTATGGTCTGAAGAAGCTGAAAATGAAGTTATTGATAAAGCAAAAGAAGATATTAAAGAAGCAATTAAAAAGGCGGATCAATATCCAAAACAGAAGGTAACAGACTTTATTTCTAATATGTTCGAAACACTTCCAAATAATTTAGTAGAACAAATGGAAGAGTATAAAGCAAAGGAGTCGAAGTAAACAATGGCACAAATGACAATGATTCAAGCAATCACTGATGCACTACGCGTGGAACTCAAAAAAGATGAAAACGTATTAGTGTTTGGTGAAGATGTCGGCCAAAATGGTGGTGTATTCCGTGCTACGGAAGGTCTACAAAAAGAATTCGGGGAAGATCGTGTGTTTGATACACCATTAGCTGAATCAGGAATTGGGGGACTTGCGATCGGTTTAGCATTACAAGGATATCGCCCAGTACCTGAGATTCAGTTCTTCGGCTTTGTCTATGAAGTTATTGATTCTATTAGTGGTCAAATGGCACGTATGCGTTATCGTTCTGGTGGGACACAAACAGCTCCTATCACAGTACGTTCACCATTTGGGGGTGGGGTACACACACCAGAACTTCATGCGGATTCCTTGGAAGGATTAATGGCACAACAACCTGGATTAAAGGTAGTTATTCCATCTACTCCTTATGATGCTAAAGGTCTTTTAATCTCAGCAATTCGTGATAATGATCCAGTTATTTATTTAGAACATATGAAATTATACCGTTCATTCCGTGGTGAAGTCCCAGAGGGAGAATATACGATTGAGATTGGAAAAGCTGATGTAAAACGTGAAGGGAAAGATGTGACTATTGTAACTTACGGTGCAATGGTGCATGCATCCTTAAAAGCAGCAGAAGAACTGGAGAAAAATGGAATCGATGTTGAAGTAATTGATTTGCGTACTGTATCACCGATTGACATGGAAACCATTTTGGAATCAGTTAAGAAAACCAATCGTGTTGTAGTAGTACAAGAAGCACAACGCCAAGCTGGTATAGCTGCGAATGTTGTTGCAGAAATTCAAGAAAGAGCAATTTTACATTTAGAAGCTCCAGTATTACGTGTTACTGCACCTGATACGGTGTATCCATTCTCAGAAGCGGAAGAAGTATGGTTACCAAACTATAATGACATCATTGAAAAAGTAAACACTGTAGTGAATTTCTAAAAGTAGAAGGAGGCTATTTAAATGGCTTTTGAATTTAAATTACCAGATATTGGAGAAGGAATCCACGAGGGTGAGATTGTTTCATGGATGGTAAAAGAAGGCGACGAAGTAAAAGAAGACGATATTCTATGTGAAGTACAAAACGATAAAGCTGTCGTTGAAATTCCTTCTCCGGTGGAAGGGACGGTTACTAAAATTTTCGTGCAAGAAGGGGAAGTTGCGATCGTAGGCGATACGCTTATCTCTTTTGATGCTGAAGGATATGAAGATGCTAGCAGTGATAATTCTAGTGAAGTAATTGCTGAAGAAGTAAAAGAAGAATCACCTAAAACAGATCCAGCTCCTAACAATGCACAAGCAGACAGTAATGTAGATGAAAGCAAACGTGTAATTGCGATGCCGTCTGTTCGTAAATATGCTCGTGACAATAATGTCAATATTAAACAGGTAACTGGTTCTGGAAATAATGGACGCATTACAAAAGAAGATATTGACACTTTCTTAAGTGGTGGAGCACCTGTTACAGAAACTGCTACTCAAGAAACACCACAATCAGACGAAAAGATTGCAAAAACACCTGTATTAGAAGGTAGCTTCCCAGAGACTCGTGAGAAAATGAGTCCGATTCGTAAAACAATTGCTAAAGCAATGGTTAACTCGAAAACAAAAGCTCCTCACGTAACATTAATGGATGAAGTAGATGTAACAGAACTTGTTGCACATCGTAAGAAATTCAAACAAACTGCAATTGATCAAGGTATTAAGTTAACGTATTTACCTTATGTAGTAAAAGCATTAGTTTCTGCTCTAAGACAATACCCTATTCTTAATGCTTCCATTGATGATGCTACAGAAGAGATTGTACAGAAACATTATTACAATATCGGAATAGCAGCAGATACAGATAAAGGATTACTTGTTCCTGTAGTAAAAAATGCAGATCGCAAATCCATCTTTGCCATTTCGGCTGAAATTAATGAATTGGCAGAAAAAGCTAGAAGTGGTAAACTAGCACCAGATGAGATGAAAGGGGCTTCAAGTACAATTTCTAATATTGGTTCGGCTGGTGGTCAGTGGTTTACGCCTGTTATTAACTATCCAGAAGCAGCAATCTTAGGAATTGGTCGTATTGCTGAGAAACCAGTAGTTCGTAATGGGGAGATAGTTATTGCTCCAGTACTTGCTGTTTCATTGAGCTTTGACCATCGTATTGTTGATGGCGCAACAGCTCAATTGGCCCTAAATCAAATCAAGCGATTATTAAATGATCCACAATTAATCATGATGGAGGCGTAAGGATTATGGTAGTAGGAGATTTTCCAATTGAATTAGACACATTAGTTGTCGGTGCAGGACCTGGGGGATATGTTGCTGCAATTCGTGCTGCACAGTTAGGTCAAAAAGTTACAATCGTTGATAAGGGTGCACTAGGTGGCGTTTGTTTAAATGTAGGCTGTATTCCATCCAAAGCATTAATTGAAGCAGGACATTCTGTAGAAAAGGCTCATGGTAATGAAGCACTTGGAATTAAAACAGATAATGTTTCTGTGGACTTTACAAAAGTTCAGGAATGGAAAGCATCCGTTGTAAATAAACTAACTTCTGGTGTAGAAGGTCTATTAAAAGGTAATAAAGTGGATATCTTAAACGGTGAAGTATACTTTGTTGATAAAAATACAGCTAAAGTAATGGATGAAAAGTCATCTCAAACTTATACATTTAAGAATTGTATCATTGCGACTGGCTCATCACCAATCGAAATTCCAACATTTAAATTCTCTGATCGTGTATTAGATTCTACTGGTGCATTGAATCTAAAAGAAGTACCTAAAAAATTAGTAGTTATTGGTGCTGGTTATGTTGGTAGTGAGTTAGGATCAGCGTATGCTAATTTTGGTACGGAAGTTGTATTCCTAGAAGGTGCCAAGGATATACTAAGCGGATTTGAAAAACAAATGACACAATTAGTTAAAAAAGGCCTTAAGAAAAAAGGTGCAACTATCATTACTGAAGCGATGGCAAAAGGTGTAGAAGAAACAAAAGACGGTGTGAAAGTTACGTATGAAGCTGGCGGTAAAGAAGAAACTGTGGAAGCAGACTATGTACTAGTAACAGTAGGTCGTCGACCAAACACAAGTGAGATTGGTTTAGAACAAGTTGGTATTGAGTTAGACGAACGTGGATTAATTAAGATTGATAAACAATGCCGTACGAACATAGATAACATCTACGCAATCGGTGATATTGTTGCTGGACCACCACTTGCACACAAAGCTTCTTATGAAGGTAAAATTGCTGCAGAAGCGATTAGTGGTGAGAAATCTGAAATTGATTATATTGGTATTCCTGCAGTTGCATTTGTTGAGCCTGAACTTGCGACCGTTGGTATGACGGAAAAAGATGCTAAGGATGCGGGTTATAATGTGAAAGTGGCTAAGTTCCCATTTGGAGCAAATGGTCGCGCATTATCATTGAATTCAACAGACGGTTTCTTGAAACTAATTACACGTCAAGAAGATGGTTTAATTTTAGGTGGTCAAATTGCAGGGCCAAATGCAAGTGACATGATCTCTGAAATTGGTTTAGCCGTCGAAGCTGGTATGACAGCTGAAGATATCGCACTAACAATCCATGCTCATCCAACGCTAGGTGAGATTACGATGGAAGCTGCTGAGGTAGCTTTAGGAACTCCAATTCATATGCTTTAATGTAGAGTAGAGTGATGTATGACTTCTTCATACATCACTCTTTCTTTTTGTATTTAAAAATTAGCTTTTTCTTCTTAATTCAAGTTCCTTTATTTCTTGTTTAAATGATTTTAGCAGTGATAGAACAACTAACAGCAAGATGATGGTAAACGGAAAAGCGGCTATAATGGAAGCTGTTTGAAGTGCTTGTAAACCGCCTTGCCATAGTAGTACAGCAGCTGCACCTGATTGAATGATACCCCATATCAGTTTTACCGAATTTGGTGGATCGAGGCGTCCACCAGTAGTTTGCATCCCTAGTACAAATGTAGCTGAATCAGCTGATGTAATGAAAAATGTACTAATTAATAGAATCGCAAGGATAGACATAGTGGCTCCTAACGGGAAATGCTCTAATACGGCAAATAAGGCAACTTCTTCACCAAGTTCACTTACATTACCATAAATATCTTTTCCTTGAAAAAATTCAAGATGGATTGCAGAACCACCAAAAACAGTAAACCAAAGTGCACCGAAAATGGTAGGGACGAGTAATACCCCGAGGACAAATTCTCGAATGGTTCTACCGCGTGAAACCCTTGCTATAAAAGTTCCAACAAAAGGTGCCCATGCAATCCACCAAGCCCAATAAAATATCGTCCAGCCTTTAATCCAGCTCGTGTTATCCTCATTAAAGGGCGTCATTCGGAGACTCATACTTGGTAAATTTTGAATATAGTTACCAAAGCTCGTAGTGAATAAATTCAGGATAAAGTTTGTTGGTCCGATAAATAGTAAAAAGCTCATCAAAGCTATCGCTAAAATGATATTGGAATTACTTAGAAACTTAATACCTTTGTTTAATCCAGTAGAGGCGGAAAGCATGTATAAAACGGTAACAATCGCTATGATAATCAATTGTAATATAAAGGTTTGCTCCATTCCAAAAACGAATGATAATCCACCACTTATTTGAATTGCTCCAAACCCTAGTGATGTTGCAACACCGAATACAGTTGCAAATACAACAATAAAATCAACTAGTGTCCCCCATATCTCTTTTCCCCTTTCGCCAAACAATGGGACTAAAATGCCACTTACTAAACCAGTGGAATGCTTTCTAAATTTAAAGTAGGCAAGTGCAAGAGCAATCGTTGCATACACTGCCCAAGGGTGAAAACCCCAATGAAAGAAACTGTATTGCATTGCTGTTTTTGCAGCACTATTAGTAGTTGCATCTCCGTAAGGAGGGTTATGAAAGTGAGAAAGGGGCTCTGCAGCTCCCCAGAATACTAAACCAATTCCCATTCCAGCACTGAACAGCATAGCAAACCAAGTAATGTATGAATATTCCGGTTTATCGTTTGGCTTACCGAGCTTAATACCTCCATACTTTGAAAAGATTAAGAACAAGGAAAAAATGAGAAAGAGAGAAGCACTAATTAAATAAAACCAACCAAAAGTATCAACTATATAAGTCTGAATTATTGAAGTTACGTCCTCGAGGTTTCCATTTGGTAGGACTGAATCTGGTATGACACCCCAAATGATAAATAAAATACTAACAATGATTGAGATATAGAATACCATTGATACCTTTTTCATAACTAAAATTCCTTTCTATTCTGTGGGATTTCGTAAAGTAACTATGTCCTTACTATTTCCAATAATGAAAGGAACTATCGGGACAAAATATTAAGGTTGTCTTCTTTTTATTGGTAGCTTAAACTAAAGATGTATTAGGTTAAATGACATCAGGAGGGAAAGACATGAGAGCTGTAGTAATAATCCTAACATCATTCCTTGTTTTATTTTTAGCTGCTTGTAATAGCTCAGAACAAAATAAGGTGCAGGAAGAGGCAAGCCCAGATTTAGTAGAAGAACAACCAAATGATAAAACCGGGGAGGAAAAACAAGAAAGCAATTCTGAAGAATCACCTACAGAAACAGAAGAGCCGATTGAAGATGATTCGGAAGAAGAACTTGGTGTTGATGAAGAAGTAACTGCACAATATCGAGTATCTGAGAATTGGTCACTTGTGCCGATAGAAGAAGGAACTAATGAGAATGTTGTGTTACTAACTATTGATGATGCTCCAGACCAATATGCTCTTGAAATGGCAAAAATATTAACTGAGTTAGACGCAGATGCAATCTTCTTTGTTAATGGCCATTTCATTGATACACCTGAGGAAAAAGAGGTGTTGAAGCAAATTCATGAAATGGGATTTGAAATTGGTAACCATACTTACTCCCACGTAAACTTAAAAAGTATAGAGAATAATCCAGAAAAACAACGAGAAGAAATTGTTCAGTTAAATGATGTAATTGAGGAAATAATTGGCGAACGACCTAAGTTCTTCCGAGCACCACATGGTGTCAATACAGATACATCAAAGAAAATAGTAGAAGAGGAAAATATGGTATTAATGAACTGGTCTTATGGCTATGATTACTTTACCCCTTATATGGATAAAGAGAAATTAGTAACAGCAATGGTAACAGGAGAAGGTCCAGAGGTCGATGTGCCATACTCTCTACTCAAGCCTGGAGCTAATCTTTTGATGCACGATCGAGAATGGACTAAAGAGGCTTTGAAGGAAATTGTTATAGGACTTAGAGAGCAAGGTTATGAGATACTTGACCCAAGACTAATAGAAACAAGTAAATAGCAGGCGGAAAAGTTTACCAGTAGAAATATTCTACTGGTTTTCTTATAATTAAATGTGTTATACTAATTAGCAAATATGTTGTATATGTTGCATACTATAAAACATAAGGTTATACACTACTTTTTTGGGGAGGAATCTGAAATTATGGGCACTATTGTTTGTGGGCAATGCCAAGAAACAATTGAGCATTATGAGAATGAGAAGGTAGTAGTACTTTATGGAACATGCCCAACGTGTAAATCTAATGCAAACAATCAATAGAAAAAAATGATGATTATATTCGATAAAAACAAGTTGCACACCATGTGCAACTTTATTTTTTGGAATCTATTGCTGAAAATGATAGGATTAGAATAGATTCAGAATAGGGGGATTTGAATGGAATGGAATACTAGAATTACCGAACTACTTCATATAAAATATCCTATCATTCAAGGTGGGCTAGCATACTTAGCATACGCTGATTTGGCGGCGGCTGTTTCTAATGCTGGTGCATTAGGGCAAATAACAGCAATGAGTCTCGAGGGACCTGAGGCACTAAGAAATGAGATTATTCGAGTTCGGGAACTTACAAATAAACCGTTCGGTGTTAATTTTGCAATAGGTCAGCATAATCGTCCCTTTGAACAAATGGTACAAGTTGCTATCGATGAGAAGGTTCCAGTTGTATCTGTGACCGGTGGTAACCCTAAGGGTGTTCTTGATATGGTAAAGAACCATCCTATAAAAACTCTTGTTTTAGTTGCGGCTAAACGACAAGCGCAGAAGGCAGAGCAATTAGGGGCAGATGCAGTTATTGTCGTTGGATATGAAGGAGGTGGGCATCTGGGGAGAGCAGATACAAGTACGTTTGCGTTAACACCTCAAGTTGTTGATGGCGTGTCTATCCCAGTCATTGCATCTGGGGGAATTGTAGATGGAAGAGGTTTAATGGCTGGTTTAGCCTTAGGTGCAGAAGGAATTGAGATGGGAACGCGATTCATTGCAACGAAAGAATGTATCCATGCGCACGCGGTTTATAAGCAATCGTTACTGGAAGCAGATGAAAATTCTACCGTTGTTATTAAACGATCACTTGGCATGCCTGCACGTGCACTTAAAAATTCGTGGACAGATAAAATTTTAGAATTAGAAGCAGACAATCTAGGTTATGAAGAATTAAAAGAGTACATAAGTGGACAGGCAAATAGGAATTATATTTATAATGGAGAAACAGAACGAGGTTTTGGCTGGGCTGGCCAAGGTGCAGCAAGCATCCATGATGTGCCTTCTGTTAAAGAACTAATTGATCGTATTGTTGCAGAGGCAGAGCTCATACAGGAAAAATGGAATAAGAGGTGAATAACAGATGAACTATTCTTATCCTTTCGATACAAGTTGGACTAAAGAAGAGGTAATTGATGTAGTACAGTTTTTCTCCTTAGTTGAGAAGGCTTATGAAAAAGGTATGGACCGGCAAATATTACTTGCAGGATATAGGAAATTCAAGCAGGTAGTGCCATCGAAGAGTGAAGAAAAGAAGTATTTTGCAGAATTTGAAAAGGACTCAGGCTATTCTTGTTACCAAACAATAAAGAAGGCAAGAGAAACTGAGAATGGAATTGTTAAAATGTAATAAAAGCATCATCTCTCACTTGAAGAGAGATGATGCTTTTTTATGATTGTAGCGCTATACGGTAAAAAGGTATTAAATGTTGATAAGTATCTTTGATTAGTTTAAGAAGCTGTTCACCGTTTGATACTACCGGATCCTCTGGAGTGACATGTCTTCCAATGAGAAATTCTCCTTTTTTCACATCTCTAAAACGTTCTAAATGACTTTTCTCTAAATCTTTCAGAGCAAACGAATCCTTCTTCATATGATCTAAAGACACAACAAAGTCGGCGGGTAACTGCTTTAATTTGTTGTAGTTTGCAAGAAAGTTTTTAGCTATATCTGTTTTGCTATCTAATTCGTAAATGCATGCTAGCCAAATAAATAGATGGTCATCAAATAGACCTACTTGAAAATGCGGATGCTTTTTATAGCCTCTGTTATTGTGGGATATGGCAAGCCATGTATCCTTAGGTGGGTTTACAGTTCTTCTCGCATGTTTCGCAATATGTAGATAGACCTCATTCCCGAGTTGTGCAGAAAGAAAGTCTACAAGCTCTTGACCAATTTCATTAAATTTAGGTTGTATACGCTTTTGGATCGCTTCCATTCGAGCGTCTAAACCTTCTATTTGGAATGTGTCAAAGTCAGATTTGACAAACCCTTTTATACTCATAATAAATACACCTTTCTGTAAGAAAAATTAATGATATTTATTATTATGAACAACTAACTATAAACAAGTCAAGTAATCAAGACAACACATATTTCTCACTCTCGTTTATGAACGATTTTTAAAAAAACTCATATATATAAAGAAAACAAACAGAAAGTTCACGAAAACTTGGACAACACAAGTAGTTTTTTATCAATACAATTGAAAGGGTGAGGGGCTGTTGAAATATATATTAGAAGAGGTTAGAAGGCAGGAAGAAAAAGAAAAGATACCTGTGGTTAGAATGGAAATCGATTATGAATTATTAACTTTATACGATGCTTTGCAAGAACAAGATAGTGTACAAATCATAAAATCAAAAGAGAGATTGAAACAATTAAGAATGAAATTACTAGAACTTCAAAAAAAATAATATCAATAGCTCAAGGAATGACGTACTCTTCCTTGAGTTATTTGTGCTAATGAAAGTCTTTTGATGTATGACGTAATTAGGTTATTCTGATACTATTGCTATAAAGATATTATGATGGAGGCACTACTTATGGAAATTGCAATTCGAGACAACATATTTAATTTTGCTAAAAAGTGGATTTTAGAAGCGGGTAATATTATACGTCAGACAATCGATGATCCAATCGAGGTAGGTACTAAATCTAATCCAAATGACTTAGTGACTACGATGGATAAAAATACAGAAAAGTATTTTGTGGAAAAAATAAAAACTACTTTTCCCGATCATTTACTACTTTCTGAAGAAGGATTTGGTGATGAGGTAAAATCTCTAGATGGCACCGTTTGGATTATAGATCCAATAGATGGAACGATGAATTTTGTTCAACAAAAACGAAACTTTACGATATCAATTGGAATCTACCATGATGGTGTGGGGGAAATTGGTTTAATATACAATGTGATGGAAGATGAATTATATTCCGCTATTCGTGGAGAGGGGGCCTTTAAGAATGACAAGAAGCTACCTTTTCTTAGAAAGGAACAAATTTTAGAAGAGTCCGTAATAGGATTAAATCACCTATGGTTATGCGAGAATCCATTAGTGGATGAAAAAGTAATGCAAGATTTAGTTAGAACCGCTCGTGGTTCTAGAACTTATGGTTCAGCAGCATTAGAGTTTGCTTTTGTGGCAGAAGGTATTCTAGAGGGGTATTTAACCATGGGACTATCTCCGTGGGATTTCGCAGCAGGGATAATTCTTGTTAATGAGGTAGGTGGTATAACCTCTACAATTGATGGAGCAGAAATTAATATGGTAGGAAGAAATTCTGTTTTTACTGGTCATCGAGCAGTACATAAACGAATTATTGAAGATTTTATTAAAAAAGGAAGAAAGTGACTCATGCAGGTGAGTCACTTTTTTTCTTTTTATTTGCAATTGCTGTACCCATAATACCAAAGCCTAATACAATAAATAGAAGAACAAGCCATATGTTACGATAAGCTATTGCAAGGCCTACTCCAATAAACATGGAAACGACTAGTATAGCTAGAAGTAATGCTGGGATATTTACTTTTTTCATTAAAGTCACTCCTTCAGTTATAACATATTAAGTATAAACTTTTTCTAATACTAATCATAGTAATTAGTTAATACCCTTTAATAGAGGAAATTCACTAAAGGTTCAAGTCTTAAATCCATGCTAAGACTAGCAAGTTTACCATAAATTTAGTATGATAAGTGGAGTATACATAATGGGGGATTCATATGGTTTATGATTTAGTAATGGAACGATTTGGTGTAGAGCAAGTATTTAATATTTTATATATTGTTAATTTAGTATTAGCTGCATTCGCATATAAATTAGGTTTTGCAAAGAGGCTTCCTATTTTAAAATCAGTAGTTGTATATGCTTTACTTGCTGTTGGGATTTTTATATTGAACATTTTATTTATTATATTACCAGCAACTTTAGCTGCACAACCACTGCCGATGACGGAAAGCTTAGTGGTAATATGTGTAGTGTTAGCTATTTATAGAGTTAGACTGTTTATACAAAGACAAGCCAAAAAAGCTTAACATATTTACGAATATAAACAATCTGTAATTTAAAATAATAATCATATTAAACAAAGGGTGTGAATCTCATAAGATTCACACCCTTTTAAATTTATATTAACTCGTCCACTTTTTCCTTTTCCTTATATAAACGAAACTTTCCTGTTGACAGTCGATCTAATGTTTTTTCTTTAATTCGCTCATTACATTTTTGGCATAAGTACATATATGTTTTTTTATTTCTTAGTTTTTTTGCTTGTGGGGAATTATCTTCTATGTTTTCTACGATATCGCATATTACACATTTTACCTGCATCTAACCACCTCATAATTGTACTGTTATATTAACTATACCATAACTGATTAGAATATGTTTAATTTCTATTCAGTTGAGGAACATTAATAACAAGAACAGAAAGGATGATAGAGTGAAGAAACGTTACATTGTCTCAGCACTTGGGGTTGGAGTAGCAGGATATTTAATAGGTAATAGAAAGGCAACTGATCATACTTCAATAAATGAAAAAAATGAGATTGATGAGGATTTAACACTGTATAACGCAGGTAAACCAGACCAAGTAGATGATTTAGAATTAGATCAACTAGAAAATGCAAAGATGGTTTCGGAAGGTTCACAATTTGGAGTACAATATTATAATAATATTAAAGAAAATGAATAAAGTAACGAGGTATCCCCACTTGGATACCTCGTTACTTTTATTCTTCACGTTTTTCTCTTTTGTTCTTTGACTGATCGTCTACTATATCATCCATTTTTTGTTGTTCTTCTTCATCATTAATAATTTTTCTGTTTTGGTCGGGCTCTTCCGGCTGATCTTCTGGTAAAGGAATATCTGGCATATACCTTCCGACAATAGCTGCTACTTCATCTACTATACCTTGTATTGGGTAACCTTGTCTTATTTTATCATTCATCCCTCGGATTCTTTCAGTAATATCACCATCAGCGACTACAACAGCTGTCCGACCGTACGGGTCATGCTGAAGTGCTTCAAGAACAGAGTATTTTATGGTACCTACACGAGACCTATCTAGTTCTTTATCTACATCAATTCCAACTACAGCATAAGGTCCAACAACAATTGCTACTGCATCATCGACTTGTGGAACATCACTCGCAATATGTGCTAAATGATTTGCAACCTCTTCATTAGAGAAATCTTTCTTTTCATTTGGTGCCGAATTCTTTACATTAATAATTCGATCATTTGGGTTTTCCTTCTCACTAGGTAAAGCATGATCCTCATTATTTTGTCCGCATCCTATAAGAAATAAGCATATTCCTAATATACCAATACGAAAATACATCTAACACTCCTCCTAGAAAATGTAAATACAGGGCAATAACTATATCGTTATTTTGAGTATTAGGTGCTAAATTATACAATATAAAAAGATACTACTACAGTTGAGAGAGTATCTATCTACTGTAGTAGTATCTTTTATGTTAATTAATTATTAATTTCTTTATCCCTTTAATTGGATTCTCTTTGTTAGAACCATCTTTGTATAATAAGTGAACAGGACCATCTTCTCTTAATGGTTTTCCGTCCCGAGCGAACATTAGATAGCTATTGTATAAATCAGACAAAGGTATAGTTATGTCTTTCTCTTCAGTTACTAATGTAACATGAGTGGCTTCAGGCTTTACTTCTGCATGGTTCAAAAAATCGGTTATAGGCATAACATATGAATATTTAAGGATATTCTCACGTTCATGCTTTGTTAAACTTTTATTCACTGGGGGTTTAGAGAAATTACCTATAGCTCTTTCCCATCGTTCTGCAGCGAGTTTTGTCTCGTCTATATTTTCCTTCTCGTTGTTATCAGAGAATGCTTCCTCTAATATAATTTTGCGGTCATCAAATATCCATACGGTAGGATCCATTGTAATTTGGTATGTAACTTTACCAATGATTGGGACAATCATGCTTTTCCACCTTTCCCTGAAAAAATATGTATTACTTATTAAGGATATCAGACAAACTCTATAAATGAAATGACAAAGCATTCACCTTAGTGTGGGTAGAAACTTAAAGAAACTAACATTTGCATTTTATAGTAGTAAACGATAATATAATATTAGAAGAAAAGTAAAGTTTCATAAGAAGAAAACAAGCTTAAAATTCTATTTAAGGGTTGACGAGTTTGTTTTGGTGGAGGGGATATTATTGATACATAAGGTAACGATAGATCATCGTGAAAAAGCCTATGCCCTTCTTAAGGCTGATGCTGATAAAATCCTGCGGCTAATTGAAGTGCAAATCGATAATTTAACGATGCCGCAATGTCCGTTATATGAAGAGGTTTTAGATACGCAAATGTACGGTCTCTCTAGGGAGATTGATTTTGCAGTTCGTTTAAAATTAATAAATGAAGATGAAGGTAAGGCTCTACTTGAGAATTTAGAGAGGCGTCTTAACATTCTTCATGAAGCAGCACAAAAATCTGGGTAATACTACACCTGTTTCGTGTGGAAGGATTTTGTGGTAAAAACTTTGCCTGCATGTGAAATGGCAAGGTTTTTTTGTTTAAGATATACCTACTTAATAAATTATATAAATCAATAGTTATGTAAGTTTTCTAGTTGGAGAGGGACACAATATGTTGCGGAAAATTAAAAATTGTGATTTTACACTCTTTATAACTCCACTAATTTTAACAGGATTTGGGGTTGTAATGATTTATAGTGCTAGCATGGTATTAGCAGTTGTTGAAGGACTCGAAAGTAACTACTATTTACTACGACAAACACAATGGTTTGGAATAGGTCTTATTGGTTTTTTAATTTGTACGTTCTTTCCTTACAAAACCTATCAAAAATTTATTCCATTTATAGTCATAAGTATTATTCTATTGCTTATTGCCGTATTTATATTTGGAGATGTTCGTAATGGTGCTAAATCATGGATTTCTATTGGTCCACTAAATCTTCAGCCTTCAGAGTTTGCTAAGCTTGGTATTATCATGTACCTCGCATCTGTTTATTCAAAAAAACAGTCATACATAAATAATTTTAATAGGGGTGTATTACCACCTTTAATCTTGACGGGCTTAATCCTTGCGTTAATTGTAGCGCAACCTGATATTGGTACGGCCTCTATAATTTTCTTAATTGCTTGTTCTGTCATTTTTAGTTCGGGTATACGCTTTAAGCATTTATTTGTATTAGTTGCAATAGGATTATTAGTGGTAGCTATTGCAATACCTAATATGATAACGGAAGAACGCTTAGGGCGTTTCGCTGGCGCCTACGCACCATTTGAATCACCGGCTGATGACGGATATCAGTTAATTCAATCTTACGTTGCTATAGGAGTAGGGGGACTAACTGGTGAAGGCCTTGGCCAAAGTGTACAGAAATTAGGTTATCTATACGGACCTCATACAGACTTCATTATGGCTATCATAGCAGAGGAGATGGGGTTCTTAGGAGTAGCAATTACGATAGGTTTACTAGTAACGATAGTTTTACGAGGAATATACATTTCTCGTAAATGTGAAGATAGTTTTGGAGCATTACTAGCAATTGGTATTTCTTCCATGGTTGGGATTCAAGCTTTTATAAATTTAGGCTCAGCAAGCGGGATTTTACCAATTACTGGAGTAACACTACCATTTGTTAGCTATGGAGGATCATCGTTATTAGTATTGCTAATATCCATGGGAATCTTAAATAATATCGCAATGACAGTTAAGCGAAAAGAAAGGGAACCAGTTCCTGTGAAGAAAAATGATATTCCTAATAATCCGTTTAATAAAGGAGGAACAAGATGGTCAAGTTAAATAAAATTAAAAAGGTTTTAGTTGCTAATCGTGGGGAAATTGCAATTCGTGTGTTTAGGGCTTGTACGGAATTAAACATCCGTACAGTAGCTATATATTCTAAAGAGGATTTAGGATCGTATCATCGCTATAAAGCAGATGAGTCTTATCTGATTGGTGAAGGTAAGAAACCAATAGATGCCTATTTAGATATTAATGGTATTATCGAGATTGCTAAGCGTGTAGGGGTAGATGCTATTCACCCTGGCTATGGGTTCTTATCGGAAAATATTGAGTTTGCTAAGCGCTGTGAAGAGGAAGGTATTATTTTTATAGGTCCAAAGAGTGAACATTTACATATGTTTGGAGATAAAGTGAGGGCAAGAACGCAGGCATTACATGCTGGTTTACCTGTAATACCAGGAACAGATGGTCCAGTAACCTCTCTAGAAGAGGTGGAAGCATTTGGAGAGCAACATGGTTATCCAATTATTATAAAGGCGTCACTAGGTGGTGGCGGTCGTGGTATGCGTATCGTTCGGAGTGCAATTAATGTACGAGAAAGCTATGAGCGAGCAAAGTCTGAAGCAAAAGCTGCTTTTGGTAATGATGAAGTGTATGTTGAAAAGTTAATCGAACAACCAAAACATATTGAAGTTCAAATTATTGGTGACCAACATAACAATATTGTGCATTTGTATGAGCGAGATTGTTCTATTCAAAGAAGACACCAAAAATTAGTTGAAGTCGCACCAAGTTTATCTCTTACAGATGAGCTACGTGAGAGAATTTGTGATGCAGCAGTTCAGCTTATGAAGAATGTTGATTATTTAAATGCTGGAACTGTAGAATTTTTGGTTAAAGATAATGAGTTTTATTTCATTGAAGTGAACCCACGTATTCAGGTGGAGCATACTATTACTGAGTTAATTACTGGTGTTGATATTGTTCAAACTCAAATAAAAGTTGCTGAAGGTCAAAATATACATGAGCCATCTATTGGTATTCCAGCTCAGGGTAAGATAACTACGCAAGGTTATGCGATACAGTCTCGTGTTACTACCGAAGATCCATTAAATAACTTTATGCCAGATACTGGTAGAATTATGGCGTACCGTAGTGGTGGAGGATTTGGCGTTCGCTTAGATGCAGGAAATGGTTTCCAAGGTGCGGAAATCACCCCGCATTATGATTCCTTGTTAGTAAAAGTATCTACTTGGGCACTAACATTTGAACAAACTGTCCAAAAGATGGTTCGTAACCTAAAAGAGTTCCGTATCAGAGGAATTAAGACGAATATCCCATTCTTAGAAAATGTCATGCTTCATAAGCAATTCTTAACCGGGGAATACAATACGACCTTTATTGATGAATCACCAGAGCTATTTGTGTTTCCAAAACGTAAAGACCGTGGTACTAAAATGCTATCTTTCATTGGAGAAACTACGGTTAACGGATTCGAAGGAATATCAAACAAACAAAAACCTAATTTTGATAAGTTACTTATCCCTAACGTTGAATCAGTTCCTTTTGAACATGGTACGAAGCAAATTTTAGAAGAAAAAGGGCCTGAAGCATTAGCAACTTGGCTTAAAGAACAAAATGAAGTATTACTAACTGATACAACATTTAGGGATGCTCATCAATCGTTGTTAGCAACTCGGATTCGTACAAAAGATTTATTGAAAATTGCAGAACCGACATCAAAGCTACTACCAAACTTGTTTTCCGTGGAAATGTGGGGAGGAGCAACCTTTGATGTGGCTTATCGATTCTTAAAAGAAGATCCATGGGAGAGACTGCTAAAATTACGAGAAAAAATGCCTAATGTACTATTACAAATGCTCCTTCGAGCGAGTAATGCCGTAGGATATAAAAACTATCCAGACAATTTAATCGAAGAATTTGTTGAGAAAAGTGCAAGAGGTGGTATCGATGTATTCCGGATATTTGATAGTCTCAATTGGGTAGATGGAATGAAGCCAGCGATTCAAGCAGTTCGTGACAACAATAAAATTGCAGAGGTATCTATCTGCTACACTGGAGATATCCTAGATCCAAATCGTACGAAATATGATTTAGCATATTATACAAGTCTAGCAAAAGAACTAGAGCAACTAGGCGCACATATTCTAGGCATTAAAGATATGGCAGGTCTATTGAAACCGGAAGCGGCGTATCGATTAATCTCAGAACTAAAGGAAACCGTTGATATACCAATCCATCTTCATACGCATGACACAAGTGGGAATGGTGTTTACACGTATGCTCGTGCAATTGACGCAGGTGTAGATGTTGTAGATGTGGCTAATGGCCCGATGGCTGGGCTTACTTCGCAACCTAGTGCTCAAACCCTATATCATGCGTTAGAAGGTAAGGATCGTCAACCTAAGGTAAATATAGATAGCTTTGAGAAGTTAGGTAATTATTGGGCTGGAGTCCGGGATTATTACCAAGAATTCGAAAGTGGGATGAAGGCACCACATACTGAAATATATCATCATGAAATGCCTGGTGGCCAATACTCTAATTTACAACAACAAGCAAAAGCTGTAGGATTAGGCGACCGTTGGGAAGAAGTTAAGGCAATGTTCCGCCGGGTAAATGATTTATTTGGTGATGTTGTAAAAGTGACTCCTTCTTCTAAAGTCGTTGGTGATATGGCATTATTTATGGTTCAAAATAATCTCTCTGAGGATGATATTTATGAAAAAGGAGAGACAATTGATTTTCCGGATTCTGTAATTGAATTTGCAAGTGGTTATATCGGCCAACCGTACCAAGGGTTTCCGAAAGAGTTGCAACGAATCATTTTGAAAGGCAGAAAACCAATTACAGAGAGACCTGGCCAATTATTAGAACCTGTTAATTTTGACCATTTAAAGGAAACTCTATTTAAAACGTTGGAACGACAAGTTACTAGCTTCGATATGATTGCCTATGCATTATATCCGAAGGTATTTATGGATTATCATCATTTTTATGAAACATATGGTGATGTATCTGAACTAGACACACCAACATTTTTCTATGGAATGAAAATTGGAGAAGTCGTAGAAGTCGAGATTGAACAAGGGAAGACGCTTATTGTTAAATTAATTTCTATTTCTGATCCAAGAGAAGATGGAACTAGAGTGGTATATTTTGAATTAAACGGTCAGGCTCGTGAAGTTTTTATTCGTGATCGAAGTGTTCAAACATCAAGTACAACAAGACAAAAGGCAGATAAGGCAAATAGTAAACAGATTGGTGCAACTATGCCAGGGACAGTTTTAAAGGTAGTATGTAATAGCGGTCAATCTGTTGAAAAAGGTGATCAATTAGTCATTACAGAAGCAATGAAAATGGAGACAACTGTACAGGCACCTTTTAGCGGTGTGATTAAAGCTATTCATGTACATGATGGTGACACAATCGAAGTAAATGATTTATTGCTTGAATTTGAATAGATAAACTTTCAAGCTGTTTATTGCAGCAATCCATTAACTATCTAAAAAAACAGCCAAAATAAAAGAAGAAGGAGCTAGTTAGCTCCTTCTTCTTTTATTTTATATTTGAAGTTATTTCTTCGGGTATTGCGTTGTTACGCTCCATCACTGCACTTCTAGTTGATAGTAGACAGAAGTAACTTAACATACCGAAGTAGCAAGTGATTACTAACGCATGCATTAGCGCAATACCAAGATTTAATAAAGTGAAAATAATTAAAGCACCAAACAATACTTGTAATGTGATTAAGGAGAAGGTCACAATCCAACCCCATCTCATGATATAGCTAGTTCTATAGTTTTTCATGATTCGGATGAACAGTGTTAAGGTCCATAGGAATAATAACCCTGCAGCTAGTCGGTGACCCATTTGAACCCATTGTTCAAAACTATAAGATGAAAAATCTAATGGAGAAACGTTTGAACAAAACGGCCAATCACCACAAACCAAATTAGCATTCACATGTCTTACAAGTGCTCCTGTATATACAACAATAAGTGTATAAGTAGTTAGAGCGTAAATCTCAATTCTATGTTTCTTTTTAATATATAAGGAATCTGCATCAAATTTCTTATCAATTTCAAATATTAAAAGCATCAATAGAAATATCGTAGCAAACGAAATTAAAGAAATTCCAAAGTGCGCTGCTAATATAAAATCAGATTGCCCCCAAATAACTGCTGCGGCACCAATTAACCCCTGCAGAACTAGGAAGAGTACTGAGAATATAGCTAGAAACTTTACTTCTCTAATTGTGCCGATATGCTTCCAAGATAAGTATGCCAATATAAGTACAATGATACCAACAGATCCTGAAACTAACCGATGACTTAATTCAATTATTAATTCCATGTCTATTTCGGACGGAATAAGTTCACCCTTACAGAGAGGCCAACTATCTCCACAGCCATCACCTGACTCTGTTTTCGTTACTAGAGCACCACCGATAAGCACAAAGGTCATACCTATGACCGCTAGAATAGAGAGCCATTTTAATGTTTTAATCATAAACCATTATCCTCACTTTATATCTATGTTGTTATATCTTTCTACATAGTTAATATACCAACCTTAATGATAATCTTTTTTTTAACAATAAAGCAATCATTTTAGGTAATATATTACTAATTGACACAGAATTGTTAAACTATATTCTTAATTAACTAAGGAACTAGCTGAAATAGTAAAAAAACCTTGCAAAGTTTTTCATTGTCTGCTAGAAATAATATAGGGGATATACTGTGATTTCGCGGTTAGACTTCTGGTTGAACAAATACATATATGGCTGATATTTTTATAAGAAGGCGGTTTAGCCTTTTATTTGTTTACATCACAAATTTCACAAAATTGTCAGAAGTTCTCGTGAATTTTGACAGTTTTATCCTAGGGGCAAATGGTTTGTAAGATGGAACCGTGATACAATAAGTATTAAAATGGCGCACTTTACTGAATATTTTAAAACGATTCATAAGGTATGCCTATTTTAAGTGTCCTATAGCATGAGGATTAAAGGGGGGGATTTCACAATGGATTTTATGAAGACAACTTCCTCACTCAATAGGAAATGCTTATTGTTAGACGGGAATAAAAAATGTATGTAAATTACTAATAGTTTTTCTTACAAGTAGTAATAAAGCCTTTTATCATGTCTTTTCCTTTTAGTTACAATATTTTTAGGCTTTTTAGGAATATTAAATATTGTCACCTTTTGTACTAAAGGGATATTTGGTCTTCTAATGGGAAAAAAGTGAGTAGAAATCAACTTGCTACCCATAATAATTGATCCTTACTAAAGTTACTATATATTAAGGAAGGAAAATAGAAAGAGAGGTATAAAACATGAA
Organism: Ornithinibacillus californiensis; assembly: GCF_001038485.1. Classification (GTDB taxonomy): domain Bacteria; phylum Bacillota; class Bacilli; order Bacillales; family Amphibacillaceae; genus Ornithinibacillus; species Ornithinibacillus californiensis. The sequence goes on along the minus strand of NZ_LDUE01000006.1, from coordinate 6,943 downwards.
AGGTTGGATGGGAAAATTAAAAGTATTCTCCCTTTTAAGTTTAGTAGCATTATTTCTTTCAGCCTGTGGTAGAGAAAACCTGACAGCATTGGATCCCAAAGGTTATGGTGCTGAAAAAGCATTAGATCTAATTATTCTACCCACTGTTATCATGACTGTTGTACTATTAATTGTTATGGTTATATTTACAATAGTGCTTATCAAGTTCCGTAAGAAAAAAGGACGCGAGGATTATATTCCAAAGCAAGTTGAAGGGAACCATACACTGGAAACGGTTTGGACAGTTATTCCGATTTTACTACTGATCGTTATTGCTGTACCAACAGTAATTTATACCTTTGATCTAGCTGATGAAACGGATGCTAGTGATTCTCTAAATGTCAATGTTACTGGTAATCAGTACTGGTGGCATTTTGATTATGAAGGATTAGAGATTCAAACAAGTCAAGACGTATATATCCCAGTAGGTAAAAAAGTTTACTTTAATATGTTATCTTCAGACGTAATCCATTCTTTATGGGTTCCAACACTTTCTGGTAAATTAGATGTTAACCCAGAAAATGAAAACACTCTATTTATTGAAGCATATGAAGAGGGTGTTTATTGGGGGAAATGTGCTGAGTTATGTGGACCATCACATTCTTTAATGGACTTTAAAGTAGTTGTAGTTAGTCAAGAAGAGTTCGATCAATGGGTAGCAGATATGCAAAACTTTGATCCGGAAGTAGCGCCTGAATCTAAGATGGCTGTTGATGGTAGAGCGTTATTTGAAGAAAATAACTGTATCGGGTGTCACGCTATTGGTTCCTCACCTGCTGCAATTGGTCCTAACTTAACTAACTTTGCTGACCGTTCTAGACTCGCTGGTACAGAAGAAATGACAAAAGAAAATATTATTAAGTGGATTGTAAATCCTGAGGAAATGAAACCAGGAAATAAAATGACTGGCAAGTATCCTGAAGTAAGTGATGAAGACGCTGCATTAATTGCAGAATACTTACTACAACTGAGCCCTTCTGAAATAACAACAGAAGATGCTGGTGAATAATTAATTTATTTGTTTATTTGATTTGCAAGATCAATTAGGGAGGTTTATTTTGTGAGTACAGCAACTGCTCAGAAAACAAGCTTCGCTGCCGTAATATGGGATTATTTAACAACTGTTGACCATAAAAAGATAGGTAAGTTATATCTTTATGGTGGAGGTTTCTTTTTCCTACTCGGTGGATTAGAAGCTATGATTATTCGTATTCAATTAATTAAACCAGAGAATAATTTTATTTCTGCTGGTTTATACAACGAAATGATAACTATGCATGGTACGACGATGATTTTCTTTGCCGCCATGCCGTTATTAATCGGGTTAATGAACGCTGTCATGCCTCTCCAAATAGGAGCACGTGACGTAGCATTCCCGTTTCTCAATGCTTTAGGTTTTTGGTTATTTTTATTTGGTGGAATTATGTTAAACGTCAGCTGGTTAACTGGAGCTCCAGATGCTGGTTGGACTTCCTATACGCCACTATCAACATTGTCCCCAGGACACGGTGTTGATTACTATGTTTTAGGATTACAGATATCGGGGGCAGGTACGTTAATGGGGGGGATTAACTTCCTAGTAACAATTGTAAACATGCGTGCACCTGGTATGACTTATATGCGTATGCCATTATTTACATGGACTACATTCGTTGTCAGTGTATTGATTTTATTCGCATTTCCAGCTTTAACAGTTGGTTTATTCTTACTAATGTTTGACCGTATGTTTGATTCAGCATTCTTTGATGTAGCATTAGGTGGTAACAGTATCATCTGGCAACATTTATTCTGGATCTTTGGGCACCCAGAAGTTTATATTTTAATCTTGCCTGCATTTGGTATTTTTAGTGAGATTTTTGCTACATTCTCTAGAAAGCGTTTATTTGGTTACACTGCAATGGTATTTGCAACAATTTTAATCGCATTCTTAGGATTCATGGTGTGGGCTCACCACATGTTTACAGTAGGTATGGGGCCAGTTGCGAACTCGATTTTTGCAATAGCAACGATGGCAATTGCTGTACCAACGGGTATTAAGATATTCAACTGGTTACTTACCTTATGGGGCGGTAATATTACGATTAACAGCGCAATGCTTTGGTCATTAGGATTTATTCCATCATTTACAATTGGTGGTATGACAGGGGTTATGGTTGCTACTTCAGTAGCGGACTATCAGTACCATGATAGCTACTTTGTAGTTGCCCACTTCCATTATGTAATTGTTGGTGGGGTAGTATTTGGTATCCTTGCAGCATTACATTATTGGTGGCCAATTATGTTTAGAAGAATTCTAAATGAAAAATTAGGTAAGCTTGCATTCTGGACATTCTTTATTGGATTCCACTTAACATTCTTTATCCAACATTTCTTAGGTCTAATGGGTATGCCTCGTCGTTATTGGGTATTCTTAGAGGATCAAGGATTAGAATTAGGTAACTTAATTAGTACAATCGGTGCATTCTTTATGGCATTCGGTGTTATTGTTTTCCTTTATAATGCCATCTATGTTTGGTTTAAAGGGGAACCGGCACCACAAGATCCATGGGATGGACGTACTTTAGAATGGGCTGTAGCTTCACCAGTACCACACTATAACTTTAAGCAGTTACCACTAGTACGTGGTTTAGATGCACTTTGGATTGAAAAAATGGAAGGCAATGGCAAGTTGACTCCTGCTGAACCTGTTGGCGATATTCATATGCCTAACGGATCTATCCTACCATTCTTGATGTCTGTAGGATTCTTTATTGCAGGTTTTGGATTTATTTACCAAACCCAAACTAACTTTGCATATATCTTCCTATTTGGTGGTATGGCATTAGCATTACTTTGTATGCTAATACGTTCATTAAAAGACGATCATGGATATCATATCCATAAAGAAGAACTAGAAAAGGAGGCTGAATAATATGGCTCACGATCATTCCTTAAATCCAGAAACAATGCCACATCATCCTGAAAAAGCAACGCTTGAAGGGAAGAATAAGTTTTTAGGATTATGGTTTTTCCTAGGTGGGGAAACAGTATTATTTGCCAGCCTTTTCGGAACTTATCTTGCACTTAAAAATTCAACTGCTGGTGGACCAACATCAGAGGAGTTATTCGGTCTTGAATTAGTTTTCCTTATGACAATGCTACTATTAACTAGTTCCTTAACTAGTGTATATGCTATGTATCATATGAAGAATAATGATTTTAAGAAAATGCAATTGTGGTTAGGTATTACTGGACTACTTGGTGTTGCATTCCTAGCTTGTGAAATTTATGAGTTCTATCACTACATTCATGAGTATGGTTTTACATTTAGATCTTCTGCGTTCGGTTCTGCTTTCTATACATTAGTTGGATTCCATGGTGGGCACGTTCTATTCGGTCTTTCTTGGTTAGCCGCTATAATGATTAGAAATGCTAAACGTGGTCTAAACCTTTATAATGCACCTAAGTTCAACACATTCAGTTTATACTGGCACTTTATTGACGTTGTATGGGTATTCATTTTCACAGTGGTATACCTAATGGGGAAGGTGGCGTAAATTATGACAAATCACACCAAATCCAATGAATTTCATAAACAACAGAATAAAGAGGAAATGAAAAAGCAGCTTATTACATTTGCTACAATGATTATTTTTACCATTATCGCATTCATCATTGTAGGTAGTGGTTTGATGAGTAAAATGCTTGCCATACCATTACTGCTTATTCTTGCTTTAATTCAAGTAGCATTTCAATTCTATTACTTCATGCATATGAAGGATAAGGGTCATGATATGGTTGCTATTATGATTTATGGCGGAGTATGGGCTGCAATTTTAACAGTTGCTGCACTAAGCTTAGTAATATGGTGGTAATAATTAAATGAAGGATCGGGGAAAGTATTTCCCTGATCCTAATTTTTTGTAATTAACATACTAGTCTTTTGAAAAGTTGTCACAGTTAGTCTGTGTTTCGACTAGTATTTTAGGTTATAATGAAGGGTAGAAACTTGAAAGCTATGGAGTGAATAACATGTGGCTTAATTTACAATTATTTGGATTTCGTGCATTATGGAGTCCGTATTTCTTACTGTTTGTAATTGCTGTAGGTGTTACATATTTCTTAATTACAGGTCCTTTACGACATAAATTTGGAAACCATGATAATCCAACAGCAAAACAACAAAGCTTTTTCTATATTGGTTTAATCTTGTTGTATATTGTGAAAGGTTCACCAATTGATCTTTTGACTCATATTACACTGACAGCTCATATGATTCAAATGGCTATTTATTTAATTGTATTTCCTATTTTAATGATAAAAGGAATTCCAACTTGGGTATGGAAACGAGTGTTATTGAAACCAATAATAAAACCATTGATGAAAGTACTAACTTTTCCACTGATCTCGATATTATTATTTAATGCATTATTTTCGCTATACCACTTACCGTTTATTTTTAATCTGACGAAAGCATCACCTTTTGTTCACACTTCGTTTCATTTAGTGCTATTATTATTTGGATTTTTAGTATGGTTCCCAATCATGTCACCGATTAAAGAATGGCAAATTTCACATCCGCTTGGAAAAATCTTTTATATTTTTGGTAATAGTGTACTTATTACTCCTGCTTGTGTATTAATCATCTTTGCTGATGTTCCGTTATTTGCTGCATATAGTTCTAGCGGAGCATGGATACAAGCATTAGCATTATGTGTGCCTAGTGATATTTTGACTGGTTTAACTTCTTCATTCCAAATATCTGGACCAGAAATGTTCTCATCAATGAGTACTTTAGAAGATCAGCAACTAGGTGGAATCATAATGAAAATCATGCAAGAGATTATTTATGGTGTTATACTAGCAAAAGTATTCTATGCATGGTTCAGTCCTGAAACATTAAAGATAGATCCATTACCTAAAACTGTCATTAATACGAATGATGTAAATTGAAGGGAGGGCTACTTTCCTCCCTTATTTAAATAGAAAAGGGGATAATTAGATGGCTGTATTACCTACAATTAGTACTTTCTTTATTTTTTTAAGTGCTGTATTCATAGCATTAGGATGGCGCTTTATTGCTACTGATAGACCTAAGGCCCACAAAAATATGATGATTGCTGGAGCAATAAGTGCTTTAGTATTCTTTATCATCTATATGTCTCGAACTATATTCATAGGAAACACTAGCTTTGGCGGACCAGAAGAGCTAAAAATATACTACACCGTCTTCCTAATCTTCCATATTGCGCTAGCAACTACTGGTGCTGTATTTGGGGTGGTTACTCTATATCTAGCCTTTAAACGTAATATAACGAAGCATCGTAGAATAGGTCCAGTAACGGCAATGATTTGGTTTGGCACCGCAATTACTGGGATTGCAGTATATTTATTGTTATACGTGCTATATAGTGGTGGTCAAACTACTAGTTTAATAAAAGCAATACTAGGTACATGAAAAGAGGGATAGCGCTATGCTATCCCTCTTTTTATCTAAAACTTAATGTTTAGTCTTATTATTTCAGCTTCCCGTGCTGATATATAAATAATTAATAGTAATGGACCAATAATAAAACCTAACAGCCCAAATATCTTTAGACCTAAAAACATGGAAATTAGTGTTGCAAGAGGGGATAGGCCCATATGTTTCCCCATTACCTTTGGCTCTACTGTTCTTCTAATGGCAAGTAATATTATTGCAAGAACAGATAGTTCAATTCCCATCTGTATATCACCGGCCATAAACATGATTAATGCCCAAGGACCTAGCACAATAATGGACCCAATAATTGGGATTAAATCAATAACCCATATAAAGAGAGACATGATTAACGCAACTTCGGGTGCGATAATAAATAATCCAATTAACGATACAGCAAAGATGATTAAGCTAACAAGGAATTGAGCTTTGAAGAAGCCAACAATTACACTCCTAATTCTACTATTCATATAAGTTACTTTTGCCGCTGTTTCCTTCGTAAATAAGTTAAAGGTCTTTTCTCTAAGTATTGGTAACTCTAGCATAAATAAAAATAGGGCTATTAAATATACTAGAATACTAACTATATATTGGGGTATTTGAGAGAAGATCCCCGCAATTCTGCTAATAGTCAGTTGCTCTTTCAAGGTTGTATTTAGTTGATTAACATATGTATTAAAACTATCTGTTACAGAATCTACAAATTCATATGGCAAATCCTTACCGTATTCACTTATTCTACCTTCCCATTCGTCGTACACTTTATTTATCTTATTAATGTGAGATGGAACATCTTCAACAAAATTAATAGCTTGACCTACAGCTTTCGTTACGATTACTGTACCCGCAACTCCAACTACAACTAAGAATAATAGGAAAACGATAATAACTGCAGCTTTTCGATTGAATTTAATGCGATTTTGCACAAGGCGTACCAATGGATTTAAGGCTAGTGCCGTTAAAAATGCAATAATTAAAGGAATAGATAGGGATAATACGAAATATCCAACAATTATTAATGTGATAATGAGTAAAAATAAAACTATTCTTCGTAACAAAAAAGTAACTCCTTTCAAGAACCGGAAATTTCTGTATTATACATATACAAAATATAGCATGAATTTATGCATCTGGATAGGACTTTAACCTTATATGTACAAAGAAAACAAAAAATAAAGAGGCTGGGACAAAACCCCAGTAAATAATTAAAGACGTAGCGCTAACCATTTAAAATGGTAAGTGCTACGTCTTTTTTAATATTCTTACTCTTTTTAGTAAACAAAAAGGACACCCTCTGATAAAATTAAAGTAACCACACAATAACCTATCAGGAGGTATCCCTATGTTCAAACATTATACCATGAATCAAGTTGTTTTGCCGATAGATTTAGAAATGAAATTACAAGAAAATGATGTTGCTTACGCTGTTAATGATGTGGTGGAGAG
>NZ_LDUE01000059.1 GCF_001038485.1 Ornithinibacillus californiensis | reverse complement strand
TCTGAGAGAAGCGGTCTCACGGACAAAATTTATAAAAAAGCACTGGAAATGTCTGAGAGAAGCGGTCTCACGGACAAAATTTATAAAAAAGCACTGGAAATGTCTGAGAGAAGTGTTCTCACGGACAAAATTTATAAAAAAGCACTGGAAATGTCTGAGAGAAGTGTTTTCACGGACAAAATTAATAAAAATTCACTAGAAATGTCTGAGAGAATCTTCCTCATAGCCAAATTTAACAGGAATCCAAATGACCCTGAGAACCACTTTACTACTGTACTTACAAAAAGGACGCTCAGGCACCCTGAGCGTCGTTCTGTCATCTTTATTCTGTTTTCTCTTTAACAAAAGCAACAACCTCTTCAGCGGTAGACATAGATAATAGCTTGTCTTTGTAAGATGCCATTTCTTTCTTAGAAATACCTTTTAGCTGCGTGCGTGCTGGTAAGATGGAGGTTGCACTCATGCTGAATTCATCTAATCCTAGTCCAAGTAAAATTGGAATAGCAATTGGGTCTCCGGCCATTTCTCCACACATTCCAGCCCATTTACCTTCACTGTGTGCTGCTTCAATAACATTGTTTACTAAATTCAAAATTGCTGGATGGTATGGTTGATATAAGTAAGATACTTGTTCATTCATCCGATCCGCAGCCATTGTATATTGAATTAAGTCATTGGTACCGATACTGAAAAAGTCAACTTCTTTTGCAAACTGTTTTGCGATTACAGCAGTTGATGGGATTTCGACCATGATACCAACTTCAATATTATCAGAAACTTGATGACCTTCATTTTTAAGGTTTTCTTTTTCATCTAACAAGATTCCTTTTGCTTTACGGAATTCTTCTAGTGTTGCGATCATTGGGAACATGATTTTTAAGTTTCCATGTACACTTGCACGTAGTAAGGCGCGTAATTGTGGTCGGAAAACATGTTCATTTTCTAAGCAGAAGCGGATTGCTCTAAATCCTAGGAATGGGTTTAGTTCCTTAGGAAGCTCGAGATATGGAAGTTCCTTATCTCCACCAACATCTAGTGTACGAACGACAACGGGCTTGTCACCCATTTGTTCCAGTACAGATTTGTAAGCTTCATACTGTATTTCTTCGGTTGGAAGTTCACTTCTACCCATATATAAGAATTCAGTTCGGTAAAGGCCAACTCCTTCACCACCATTATTCATAACACCCGTTACATCCTCAGGTGTACCAATATTGGCTACGAGTTCAATCTGTTCACCATCAGAGGTGAAAGTTGGTTCGTTTTTTAACTCTGCCCAAAGTGCTTGTTGCTTGGCAAAGCTATCTTGTTTTGTTTTATATTCTTTCAGTTGCTCTTCCGTTGGGTTAACGATGACGTTTCCATCGATTCCGTCGATAATTACGATATCCCCTTGAGAGATAGCGTTAGTAACTTCTTTTGTTCCGACAACAGCTGGGATTTCAAGAGATCTTGCCATGATAGCGGAGTGTGACGTACGTCCACCGATATCCGTTGCAAAGCCCTTTACAAATTGGCGGTTTAGTTGTGCTGTATCAGATGGTGTTAAATCCCCAGCAATAACGATAACTTCCTCGTCAATTAATGCAGGATTTGGAAAGCTCACTCCAAGTAGATGTGCTAAAACACGTTTCGTCACATCACGAATATCCGCTGCACGTTCACGCATATATTCGTTATCCATACTTTCAAACATTTGAATGAACATATTTGCAACGTCTTCTAACGCTGCCTCAGCCATTGATTTTTCATTTTGAATTTTATCTTTAATTGGATTGATTAGTTCAGGATCACTAAGAACTAGTAGATGTGCGGAGAAAATTTCTGCATGTTCTGCACCTAATTCTTTCAGTGTATGAGCTTTAATCTTTTCTAGCTCCTGTTTGGATATTTCAAGAGCATTCTCTAAACGGTTAATTTCACTATCTGGATTATCTATTGTTTTAGAAGTATAAGTTAAATCTGGTGTTACAAGCTGGTAAGCCTTTGCAATTGCTATTCCAGAAGATGCTGCAATACCTTTGATGTTTGTCATACGATAGTACCAACCCTTCAATAAATATTTACTATACTACTTCACTTTAACTGTAAAAAAATTAGGATACAAGCATTTGCTCTTTCCCTAACAAAATGTTCATATTGTAAGCGTTTTAACTGGATTTCATGGTAAATTTTTATCAATCCATCGCCCGATAACTTCATATACTTCTGTTTTGTTTATCTCATTTAATACTTCGTGTCGTGCGCCCTCAAATAGAGTAGTCGTAATATTTTCTATTCCTGTTTTCTTGTACATCGAGGCAGTTTTCCATATACCTTTTCCGTAACTTCCGACGGGGTCCGCCTCACCACTGATAAAGAGTACTGGTAGATTTTTTCTTATCTTTTCATTTCGTTTCGGATCATGAATGTATTGTAGCCCTGTCATTAAATCCACGAAGAAACGTGCGGTTGGAATGTAACCTGCATAACGATCTTGCATGTATGCCTTTACGATATCATCATCTCTAGATATCCAATCAAAAGGTGATTTTGGATCCTTGATTTTCCGATTAAAGGCACCAAATGCCAGTCTATTCATCAATGGGGACTTTTCAATAGGGTTCAGTTTAGCTGCTAGTGTTTTGCCAAACAGCGTTGTTGCTCTTGGATAAAATCCTGTTCCCGACAAGATAACACCTGCGATAGAGTGACTATGTTCCTGAATATATGTTCTCGCTAAAAAGGAGCCCATACTATGACCTAGGAGAATAATTGGGACGTTAGGATATTCTTCTTGTATTTTTTTTGTCAGCAGAAATAGATCCTCTGCAGTCTTATCAAAACCATCTGCTTCTGATAAATATCCCATGCGACCCTGTTTTTGCCCCGTCTTACCGTGACCACGATGATCATTACCATATACAAATATTCCTTGTTCAACCATATGTTTAGCAAAATCATGATACCGTTGGATGTGTTCTACCATTCCATGAGCGATTTGAATAATTGCCTTAGGTTGTTTATCCGGTTCATGCCATTTTTCAACATATATTTCTACACTATCTACAGACTCTATCCAAAAAGTAGATTTCAAATTATATCACTCTCCAATAAGCTATCTTATTATTATGCTTATCATAGAATAAACTAGTTGGGAATGCTATCATTTGGATATAAATTATATCCTTTTTGTAAAAATAGCTTGATAAAGTATTCAAAATTATGCTAAAGTATGTATAGTTAACTGTCTGCATAAGTTCAGGAGGTGTCATGGAAACATGGCTAGTTTTGTAAATTTTCTATTAGTGCTTGATGCAATTATTATGATTGTCTTAGTTTTATTACAAAGTGGTAAAAGTGCTGGATTATCGGGAGCTATCTCCGGTGGTGCAGAACAATTATTTGGTAAGCAAAAGGCTAGAGGGATTGACCTAGTTCTACACAGAGCAACGATTGTAACGGGTGTGTTATTCTTCGTTTTAGCTTTCCTAAGTGCTTACGTATTACAATAGTCAACGCTAACCCTTATCACAATAGTGGTAAGGGTTTTTTACTATTTTCCGAATAGTTTTTCTGCGCAAAATCGTGTAAGTTATGATATAAAGGGTAAAGTAATAGATAGAGAAGGAGTTTATGATAGATGAAGGTAATCCAACCGAAGCCATTTACATTTGAGTCAGGACCAAGGGCTGTCCTATTATTACATGGTTTTACTGGTCACACTGCTGATGTGCGTATGTTAGGTCGATTTTTGGAAAAGAAAGGCTACACGTGTCATGCGCCGATATATAGAGGGCATGGTGCACCACCAGAGGAATTAATTAAGTCTAATCCAGACGAATGGTGGGAGGATGTTCTAAAAGCTTTTCGTCATTTAAAAGATTTAGGACATCAAGAAATTGCAGTTTGTGGACTGTCACTGGGTGGCGTTTTAAGCTTAAAGCTAGCTTATTCAGAAAATGTAAAAGCAGTTGTACCCATGTGTGCACCGATGTTTTTTGACAATGAAAAACAATTAACATCTGGTTTTCAATTCTTTTCAAAGGAATACAAGCAATTAGAAGGGAAATCGGATGAAACGATTAAGGAAGAAGTCGCATATCTGATGGAGAATTCTAAGCCGATGTTTGAGGACCTTGGAAAGTTGATCAAAGATGTCCAGTCTAATGTAGATACCATTTATACGCCTACAATGGTTGTGCAAGCAAGATTGGATAAGATGATTAATCCTGAAAGTGCTACATATATTTATGAAAATGTTGAAGCGGAACGAAAAGAAATGAAGTGGTATGAAGAATCTGGGCATGTTATCACGATTGATAAAGAAAAAGAACAATTACATGAGGATATTTATCAGTTTTTAGAATCACTAGATTGGGAAGAATGAATAATAAACGATAGTAGATAGAGAAAGAGGGTGTAAGTATGAGTGAAGTAATGGTTGATAAAGTTAGAGCTTTCTTTAAAACATATGATTCAAAACCTCTAGCAGTAGAGGATTTAGAAGAGATACTAGAAATTACCGATGCTGTAGAATTCAAAGAACTAGTAAAAGCGTTAAATGAATTAGAATACAGTGGCGAGCTTGTTCGTACTCGGAAAAACCGTTTTGGTTTACCTGAAAAGATGAACCTAATTCGTGGTCGAATACAAATGCATGCAAAAGGTTTTGCTTTTCTGATTCCAGATGATGAGAATGAAACCGATGTTTATATTCATCATTCAGACTTAGCTTCTGCAATGAATAATGACCGTGTGCTTGTACGGATTGAAAAGCAAGATATGTCTGGGAATCGTCCAGAAGGTGTCGTGATCCGTATATTAGAACGTGCGATTACTGAGGTAGTTGGAACTTTTGAGAATAATAAAGCATTTGGATTTGTCATAGCAGATGACAAGCGAATCCCGAATGATATATTTATTCCTAAAGGAAAAATGAATGGAGCGGTTGATGGCCATAAGGTTATTGCGCGAATTACAAAATATCCCGAAAGTCGTATGAGTGCTGAAGGAGAAATTACGCAAATATTGGGACATAAAAATGATCCTGGCATTGATATTATTTCTATTATTTACAAGCACGGAATAAAAATGGACTTTCCGGCGGAAGTATTAGACCAAGCAGTAGCTACACCAGACGAGATTGATCCATCAGAGCTTGAGAACAGACGTGACCTTCGAGATGAAATAATTGTTACCATTGATGGTGCAGATGCGAAGGACTTAGATGATGCTGTAACCGTTAAAAAGCTGGACAATGGCAACTACAAATTAGGTGTTTATATTGCAGATGTCAGCTATTATGTCCAAGAAGGCTCTCCAATTGATAAAGAGGCATTTGAGCGTGGAACAAGTGTTTATTTAGTAGATCGTGTAATCCCGATGATTCCACACCGTTTGTCCAATGGAATCTGTTCCTTAAACCCTAAAGTGGATCGTTTAACTTTAGGCTGTGAAATGGAAATTGATTCGACAGGTAAAGTGGTGAATCATGAGATTTTCCAAAGTGTTATTCGTACAACCGAACGAATGACATATAGTGATGTGAACAAAATTCTTGTCGACAAAGATGAAGAGCTTCGCGAACGATACGAGCCACTTGTACCAATGTTTGAGCAAATGGAAAAGCTAGCTTCGATCTTACGTGGAAAACGTATGGGCCGTGGTGCGATTGACTTTGATTTTAAAGAAGCTAAAGTACTGGTGGATGAGGAAGGAAAAGCAACAGATGTTGTTATTCGTGAACGGTCTGTTGCTGAACGTTTAATTGAGGAATTTATGCTAGCTGCAAACGAAACAGTAGCGGAGCATTTTCACTGGATGGACGTGCCGTTTATCCATCGTATCCATGAGGACCCAGATCAAAGCAAGTTACAGCATTTCTTTGAGTTCCTTGGAGGTCTCGGCTATAAAGTAAAAGGAACCGCTAATGAAATCCATCCGCAAAGCTTGCAAAAGGTATTAGAGGATGCAGAAGGCGAACCAGAGGAAATGATTATTTCCAAGTTGATGCTTCGTTCCATGAAGCAGGCAAAATATGATCCACAAGGTGTAGGACACTTTGGACTAGCAACTGAATTTTATACGCATTTTACTTCACCGATTAGACGTTACCCGGATTTAATCGTCCATCGTTTAATTCGTACGTATCTTATTCATAAGACGTTAGATAGTAAGACAATTGGTGCATGGAAAGACAAGCTTCCTGAAATCGCGCGACATTCATCAGAGAAAGAACGTACCGCAGTCGATGCAGAGCGTGATACGGATGATTTGAAAAAAGCAGAATATATGCTGGAGCGAATTGGTGAGGAATTTACAGGGGTTATTAGTTCTGTTACTAGCTTTGGATTGTTTGTCGAGCTTGAGAATACCATCGAAGGACTTGTTCATGTTAGCTTCTTAACCGATGACTATTACCACTTTGATGAGCGCCATTATGCCATGATTGGTGAGCGTACAGGGAAGGTCTATCGAATTGGCCAGGAAGTGAAGGTACGTGTAACTGGGGTAAACATGGATGAACATGCAATCGACTTTGAGATTGTTGGAGTCGGTAAGAAAGGGAATAAAGATCTCCCAAAAGTGGACAAGAAACGTAACGATAACAGGGCCTCTAATGATAAAAAAGGTAGTAAAGGTAATAAAGGAAAGCATGGAAAACAAGGAAAACATCCTGCTAAGTCCAATAAGCCAAAGACTAGAAAGAGAAAATAGGCGCATTTTTAAATGATATGCATAGACTAATTCTGTCTCCAAAAACAGGATTAGTCTTTTTTTAGTAATAAAGATGTTTTTAAAAATTTTAGAAAATATATATTGCAATTCTTTTACCAATCGAATAATATATACCTATAACTAAAATGTTTCCTTAAGGAAACATTGATTAGGTAGTACAACTATGAGAGGGAGATCATAGAATGTCTCATGAAGTGATACTCGCATTTCTATTTACGCTGTTTGCTGGATTAGCAACAGGGATAGGAAGTATGTTAGCATTCTTAACGAAAACAACGAATACGAAATTTTTATCGTTTGCCCTTGGATTCTCAGCTGGGGTCATGATTTATGTTTCGATGATTGAAATATTTGTTAAAGCACAAGATTCGCTAGTCGCAGAATTAGGGGAAGACGGCGGAAGATGGTTAACGGTTAGCTCGTTCTTTGCTGGAATGCTCCTTATTGCATTAATCGACCGATTTGTACCGTCTGGTTCGAATCCACATGAACTGAAAAAGGTAGAGGATATGAAAACCAATGGTACCGTTACTAAGAGCCCAGAGTTATTGAAAATGGGAGTATTTACTGCGTTAGCTATTGGGATTCACAACTTTCCAGAAGGGATTGCAACATTCGTAACAGCCATTCAAGATCCTTCTTTAGGATTTGCCATAGCCATAGCTATTGCTATTCATAATATCCCAGAAGGAATAGCAGTATCTGTACCAATTTACTATGCAACGAACGACAAGAAGAAAGCCTTTAAATTTTCATTTTTATCAGGTCTGGCAGAACCAATCGGAGCTATCGTTGCTTTCTTGTTCTTGATGCCATTTTTAAATGACCTCATGTTTGGCGTCATATTCGCTGGAGTAGCGGGTATTATGGTGTTCATTTCATTAGATGAATTATTACCAGCTGCGAAAAAGTTTGATGAAGCACATGTCTCGATATATGGAGTCGTTTGCGGTATGGCTATGATGGCTTTGAGTTTGTTGTTATTGTAGCAGCTTTACTATAGCCGTTAAAACAAAAGTTAGAACTTACTCTAACTTTTGTTTTTTGTATTGGTAGCAAGCTGGATTATTGGGTTTAAACATTATTTCGAGAAGAAAATTTGGTTAAAATGACGTTATTAAGGGGTTTAAACATCATATTGATATGAATGATAGGTTGAAATGAAGATAGAAAGGTGTTTAAACATCATATTGATATGAATGATAGGTTGAAATGAAGATAGAAAGGTGTTTAAACATCATATTGAAATGTATGATAGGTTAAAATGAGGATAGAAAGTCGTTTAAACATCATATTGAAATGTATGATAGGTTGAAATGAAGATAGAAAGTCGTTGAAACATCATATTGAAATGTATGATAGGTTGAAATGAAGATAGAAAGTCGTTGAAACATCATATTGAAATGTATGATAGGTTGAATGAAGATAGAAAGGTGTTTAAACATCATTTTGAAATGTGTGATAGGTTGAAATGAAGATAGAAAGGTATTTAAATATCATTTTGATATGAATGTTAGGTTGAAATGAAAATAGAAAAGCGTTCAAACATAATTTTGACATGAATGTTAGTTTGAAATGAAGATAGAAAGGTGTTTAAACATCACTTTGGTATGAAAATTGGGATAAAAAAGAATTTCTATACATCATTTTGAAAACAATCGGGACTAAAGTGACCCAGAAAGATTTGAGCATCATTTCATATTGGAATCATCGCTGATTATTTGGTAAAATTGATGCAGAAGTTTTAGGAGGGCTAAAGATGCCTAAAGGTGAAGGTAAACTAATTGCACAAAATAAAAAAGCATCACATGACTACTTTATAGAAGACACGTATGAAGCGGGAATAGTTTTACAAGGAACTGAGATTAAATCCCTTCGTGCAGGGAGAGTAAACATAAAAGATTCCCATGCGCGTATTGACAGACGCGGTGAAGTTCAACTAATCAACCTACATATATCCGAGTATGAACAAGGAAACCGATTTAATCATGATCCAACTAGAACAAGAAAGCTCTTACTTCATCGGAAACAAATTGATAAGTTAATTGGATTAACCCAACAAGAAGGTTATGCCCTTGTTCCATTGAAAATCTATATTAAAAATGGATATGCCAAAGTTTTAATCGGTCTTGGAAAAGGGAAAAAGAAATATGATAAACGTGAGGATCTAAAGAAAAAACAAGTGAAGCGTGACATTGATCGTGCAATAAAAGATTATAACCGATAAAGAAAATCCATCAGCTAGAATTTGTTCTAGACTGGTGGTTTTACTTTATTCAAAGGAGAAGTGAAAATGGGCGAATCATATCTAAATTGTCGTGAAGAAGTGTTAAGCCTTACGAAGCAATTGGTTGCAATTCGAAGTGTCGTCAACACAGAAGGGGAAAGTGTACTTGGACATTCGCTATATACGATGATCGCATCCAATGCTTATTTTCAGGCAAATCCAGATCGAGTAGTTATTGAGAAAACAATTGATGATGAAATGGAACGTTATAATGTACTGGCATATGTTAAAGGAACCAAAGGAAAAAGCAATCGTACGATGATTATCATGGGTCATATGGATACGGTTGGAGTTGAGGATTTCAACCAACAAGCAGACTACGCTTTTCAGCCGGATAACTGGATGGAAGTACTAAAGGAAGAAGATATTCCAGAAACGGTAAAAGCAAATCTAAATCCTGAAAAATGGTTATTCGGCCGAGGTGCTCTCGATATGAAAAGCGGTCTTGCTAGTAACTTGTTCCTTTTAAATTATTATTCCGAGCATCCGGAAGAACTTGATGGAAATCTGGTGTTTATCGCAGAGTGTGATGAAGAGGATGGGTCTCATGGAATACTATCGGCACTTCAAACATTGAAAAGATGGAAAGAAGAGCATGGGTTTGAGTATGTCGCAGCAATTAATGCCGACTTTGTTGCACCATTATATGAAGGGGACTCCAATCGATATGTTTATAAAGGCACGGTAGGGAAGTTACTCCCATCTTTTTATATCACTGGGGCTGAGACCCATGTTGGTGCTGCATTTGAGGGGCTTGATCCTAATTTTGTTGCATCCGAACTGACTAGACAAATCAGTTATAATCCAGAACTGTGCAATGTAGCACATGGGGAATATACCTTGCCACCAGTGGCATTGAAACAAATGGATTTAAAAACAGCCTATAATGTTCAAACGGCATTAGGTGCATTTGTATATTATAATTTTTTCATTCATTCTTGGACACCTAAAGAAGCACTAGCTATTTTAAAAGAACAGGCAGAAATTGCATTTAACAATGCTTTAGCTTCATTTGAAAAGGGTTATAAAGCTTATACGAAGTTAGCTGGGGAACCTTACAACGGGGTTTCTTGGAAGCCTAGAGTTTTCACTTATGAGGAAATGAATAACATGTTAGTTGAAGCACATGGTACAAAGTATGAGGAATCCATGGCAGCTTTCAAAGCAGACTTACTTCATGATGATTCACTTGATACTAGAATGTATGCTTTAAAAGTTGTGGAAGAAGCGTGGAAATGGATGGAGAATAAAGAACCAGCTATTATTCTGTTTTACTCATCATTATACTATCCGCGGATTGAACTGACAGAGAATACTTTAAATGAACATATTTTAAATAATGCTCTAGAAGAAACGGTGAATGAAGTTCAATCAAGTTATAATCAGCCAATTAAAGTGAAGAACTTCTTTCCTTTTATCTCAGATATGAGTTTTATGGCTATTAGCGATGACGAAGCTGGAATTCAAGCTGTTAAGGATAATAATCCGGCTTGGGGTACGAAGCATTATGTAGATTATGATGCTATTCGAGATATTAATGTTCCCGTTATTAATATTGGACCGTACGGAATGGATGCTCATAAAAAATTAGAACGAGTGGAAATTGATTACTCAATGGAAGTTGTACCGAATATGACGAAGCTAGTAATTGAGAAAGTTTTAGGTAATAAGCAATAAGTCAACTGGAAAACGCATGTGTGGTTGGGAAAACATCCCACGCAAGAGACCTTGAAAAAGGAAATGGATATGTTATAATGAATTATGTCGCCGCTGAGCGATCAACAAAACTTAATAATAATTTGTGCTCGTATTTATCCCAGAGCGTTTTCCTTTTATGGGGACGTTACGGATTCGACAGGGGTAGGTCGAGCTCAGGTTGCGCGTCGAGGTTACGACTCGTAAAACGTTAAACGCCTAATAACTGGCAAAGAAAACAATTACTCTTTAGCAGCTGCGTAAGCACTAGCTAAAGGATCCTTCCTACTCTCGCCTGTGGGGTAGTATTTGAAGGGTCTCAACTTTAGCAGGCTATCCTGTCATCCACCGTCTGAGGATGATTTGGGAACCTAATCAGACTAGCTACTTGGAAGCCTGTTGGTAGGCTGAAAAGTTAGCGAATGATAATATACCAACTACACGTGTAGAAGCCTGAGTGTCGTTACTCTTGGACGTGGGTTCGATTCCCACCGTCTCCACCAATACATAATGTTGGTGGTTTTTTATTTTAAATTCCTATTATGAATATAAACCTAAGTTGTTAATTTTAATGGCTCTATAATATTTGTTGGGGTTTCAATAAAATTCAGAAAAAAAGTACACGCACCCCAAACATTCTTTTATACTTGAATTGACGAGAAACAAGATAAAGAATGGGGATGCGTGTAAATGGATTTTATCATGAATATGCCAGGATTAAAAGACTGTAACGTAACAAATTTAGTAGAGCGAGATGGGAAGGTAGAAGTTTATGTGGAAATGGAGCGTAAGCCACATAGTTGTCCGCGATGTGGAGAGGAAACCGAACGCATACATGACTATCGATACCAAAAAGTAAAACATCTGAAATGGTTCGAAAGAATGACTCAACTATGGTATAAGCGCAGACGTTATAGTTGCCCTTCCTGTGGAAAACGATTTTCTGAAGAAAACGGCTTCGTAGAACGATATCAACGCACTTCCGTGGAATGGAATCAAGCGGTCTCTATCCGATCCATCAAAGCAAAAACTTTTAAAGAGGTAGGAGAAACATATGGCTCCTCGGCAACAACCATTGTTAGACGTTTTGACCAATTAGCGGAAACGGAGATTAAAGAGGTAAACTCACTTCCTTCCGTCATAGCGATTGACGAATATAAAGGTGATACAAAAGAGGGTAAATATCAGTTAATTATTGCGGATGGTATCACGAAACAACCATTAGATATTCTCCCAAATCGCTATAAAAAAACCATTAAACAGTATCTCCAAAAACATGGGGCAAAAGTAGAAGTTGTCATTATGGACATGAGTCCAGCTTTCAAGGCAGCTGTTCAGAACGCATTAGGTAAACCTATTATTGTAGCTGACCGTTTTCACTTTTGTCGCTATATCTACTGGGGATTAGACCGCGTGAGAAGACGAGTTCAAAAAGACTTTCATGACTATGATCGTAAGAAATGTAAGCGAATGAAGTATGTATTTCATAAAGCAAAGGGCCGTTTAAAAGATGATGAGCAGTGGCACTTAGAAAGATACTTAAGTATGTCAGATGAACTGAAAGTAGCGTATGAATTAAAGGAAGCTTATCGAGAATGGTTTGAGGAAGCGAAGCTTATGGGGAAAGAACACATCTCCCTAGTGAAAGAAAACCTACAGTCTTTCTATAAAAAGGTAATCGACGCGGAGATACCTGAAATGATAAGTGCCATTAAAACCTTTCAAAACTGGCAGATAGAAATACTGAATAGCTTTGCATACGACTATTCTAACGGTTTTTTGGAAGGTATAAATAATACTACTAAAGTGATAAAGAGAAATGCATATGGATTTAGAAGTTTTAAGCGATTTAGAGCGAAAATCTTATTGGCAAGACAGTATAAAGATGTTGGTGTGCATATAGGATGAGGTGGCGACTAATGTCACCACCCCAACATTTGACGTAGAACC
>NZ_LDUE01000058.1 GCF_001038485.1 Ornithinibacillus californiensis | reverse complement strand
TATAGCTATGCGGATGAGCCAATTCGTTTGGTAGAATTTAAAGATGAAGAAGATAAAATCTACCGACTAATGACAACTCGATGGGACTTATCTGCAGAACAAATTATGGACCTTTATCGTTATCGTTGGACGATTGAGACCTTCTTTCGCTGGGTGAAACAACACTTAAATTTGGTTAAGATTTGGAGTACAAAACCACAAGGAATGTGGAATCAAATGTTCCTTGCATTAGCCGCATATGGCCTAGCTTTAATCCTTCAATTACAAACGAAAACAGACAAGAAACTATGGCCATTTCTAAGGTTAATGAGAACGTATATGTATAAGACATACAACGAGTTCTTTAAGGAGCTTCATCGAAAAAAGAGTAAAACATCTAAAGGACGACAGAAAGTACCCGATCACAAGAAAAAACAAACGGAGTTTGAAGGAAGTATAGCTATAATTAAGCCACGAAAGAGAAAGTAAATCACTTAATTTCCACAATAAGATATGTAAAAAAATGGGAACAAGGTCACATAACTCCCTGTTCCCTTTTTTAATTTTATATACCAAAATTAATTGTAAAAAAATTACTATTATAGGTTATTTTTACATTGGTGCAATACTATTGGGACAGTCCCTTACTGCTTTAAAGTGTTAAAATCTCCAACGTACTTGACGGCTTCCATATGGGTTCGGGCCAACCTAATGACTTCTGCAATAAACTCCTCTTGAGTTGCTTCAAATCTAGTATTGATCCAGTGCGTTAATAAACCATAAAAGCCATAGGCGGTGTAGCGGGTGAAATAGTCCATATCTACAGGCATATTGTTGACTGTTTTAAATTGAAATTTTTCTTGATATATTTTTAGAATTGTCTTTGGAAATTTAGTGTGTAACTCTGGTAGTGTATCTTGAAAGTTAATCAACTCGAAAAAGTTACGGTTCTCATAGATGTAGGTAATGATTTCAAAGGAATTGGCATTAAGCTTTACGGTATCAACCTTCTTCCGCATTTCATATGGTTTTGCGACAGCTTCTTCTAGTCCCTTCAACATACTGTTCAATAAATCTTCAGCTAAATAGAACTTATCATGATAATGGATATAAAAGGTACTTCTGTTATATTTGGAATGCTCCACAATATCTTTTACGGTAACAGCCTGGAAGCCCTTCTCCTTAATTAAATCGATTAGAGCCAATTGTAAATGTTCTTTCGTTCTGTTTCTACGTGAAGTTGCGAGAGTTTCGGCCATCTACATCTTCCTCCAATTTTTCTAAGAGTAATTTATTTGATAGACAATTGATATTGAAGTGTCTATTTAGTAGACAATTTGCGATTTATTAATGATTGGATTGCCCCAAGAAAGGTACTACAATAGGTATGTAAACCTTTTCAAGATTATTGGTTCATATATATATTATATCAGGGGGAATGGAAAAATGGGTAAATTACAAGGTAAAGTAGCTGTCATCACAGGTGGAGTATCTGGTATCGGTGCAGCAACGGCACGTTTATTTGCATCTGAAGGGGCAAAACTTGTATTAGTAGATTTTAATGCTGAAAAAGGTGCAGCTTTTGAAGCGGAATTAAAAGCAGAAGGTTATGAAGCAAAATTCGTAAAAGCAGACGTAACTAGCGAAGCAGATGTTAAAAACATTTATGATACAACTCTATCAACATTTGGTAAAGTTGACGTTTTATTCAATAACGCTGGTATTGGTGCGGTTAAACCTACTGAAGAATTAACATATGCTGAGTGGAGAAAAACCGTAGAAGTTGACTTAGATGGTGTATTCTTAGTTGCTCAAGCAGCGATAAAAGAATTCTTGAAAACTGGTGGCGGTGTCATCGTTAACACTGCATCTATGTATGGTTGGGTTGGATCACCTGGAAGTGCGGCATACAATGCAGCAAAAGCAGGTGTGGTTAACTTAACTCGTTCTCTTGGCTTAGAATATGCAGAACGCAATATCCGCGTAAACGCACTATGCCCAGGATTCATCGAAACACCAATCCTAGGTGAAACAGATAGACAATTTCTAACAAACGCTACACCAATGAAACGTTTAGGTAAACCAGAAGAAATGGCAAAAGCTGTTCTATTCATGGCGAGTGATGATTCTAGATTTATGACTGGTAACTCTCTAATTGTTGATGGTGGATATACAGCTCAATAAGGAACTAAAAATGTGTGGGGGGACAGTCCCTCTGTGAATTTATTCACAGAGGGACTGTCCCCTTATTAGTTTACTCTGTGTATTGTTTTTGAATCAATATTCAAAATTTTATTTACAAGTCAAATTCTCTAATCTATAATAAAGATAGACTTTTCTAAAAACTTGTATGTAAGTTTAAATGAAAGCGCATACAAGAATGGAGGGAATTATGAATAGACTCGTTTCGATCCAGAACTTATTAGAAGATTTAAAGGAGAAGTTAAGAGAGGACCAGATTAGTGAGAATTTAACCGTAAGGACGAATCATAGTAAGGATGAATCCTACCTTCCACCAAAGCTTCCAGAGGCCGTTATTTTTCCAGAAAGTACAGAGGAAGTTAGTAAGATTGTTACATTAGCTGACTACCATGACGTTCCAATTATCCCATTTGGTTTAGGCTCCAGCACCGAAGGACACATTATCCCCATTGAACCAAGTATCACCATTGATTTTTCCCAAATGAACAAGATATTAGAAATTCGCGAAAAAGATTTTCTTGTGAAGGTACAGCCTGGCGTAACTCGCCTGCAATTGAATAAGGAGCTTAAAAAACATGGCTTATTTTTCCCTGTTGACCCTGGGGCAGATGCGACATTAGGCGGGATGGCAGCAACGAACGCGAGTGGTACGTTATCGGTACGTTACGGTGTCATGCGCGACCAGGTTCGGGATATGGAAGTGGTGTTACCGAATGCGACAGTTATTCATACTGGAAACTTAGCAGTTAAGTCGTCCTCCGGTTACCATTTGAACGGGTTGTTCGTCGGTTCTGAGGGAACGCTTGGATGTATTACGGAAATAACATTGAAGGTGAGTGGGATTCCAGAGAAAATCATGGCAGCTCGGGCATCGTTTAATAGCTTGGATGAAGCGGTTGATTCGGTTACAGCGATTATTCAAGCAGGTATACCTATTGCACGAGTAGAGCTAGTGGATGAGCATTCGATTAGGCAAGTGAATAAATTTAATGAAATGAGTTATGAAGAGAAACCGACGTTGTTTATGGAGTTCCATGGGAATGAAGCTGCACTGGAGCAGGACGTAGCGTTTGCGAAAGAAATTGTTCAGGATTACCATTGCCTTGATTTTCAATTTGAAAAAGACACCGCTAATCGTAATAAGCTATGGGAAATTAGACATAATATCGTCCCTGCCTATTATAGTGGCCATCCAGGCTTGCGATTAATGACTACCGATGTATGTGTGCCAATCTCAGAGCTAGCAGGAGCTATTAAGCATGCTCGCAAAACTGTAGATGGAATTGGTTTTCCCGCAGGAATTGTTGGCCATGTCGGTGATGGGAATTTCCATGTACTCATAATGCTTGATACGGACAATGCTGATGAGGTCCAGAAAGCGGAGAAATTAAATGAACAAATCGTGGAGTATGCTCTTGAACGGGGAGGTACTTGTACAGGTGAACATGGCGTTGGATTCGGTAAACAAAAGTACCAAGAAAAAGAGCATGGCAACGCATTACAGGTAATGCAACAGGTGAAATCCGTACTAGATCCAAAGGGATTATTTAATCCTTATAAGGTGTTAAATCTAAAAGAAAAAGCGGGGGTTTAAGATGAAAGCAATCACTGGCCTTAGTAATTTTGCACAAAAATATTTTGCGTTATTAATTGTTATTTTTGTTGTGGTAGCTTATTTTGTACCACAATATTTCGCTTGGTTTGGTGCTTATTTAACATTGCTACTGGGCATTGTTATGTTCGGTATGGGATTAACGCTTAAGTTAACGGATTTTAAATTGGTATTTGTGAAGCCAGTTCCAGTATTGGCCGGTGTTGCAGCCCAATATTTAGTCATGCCATTTGCGGCATTTGGCTTAGCTTATTTATTCCAACTGCCACCTGAATTGGCAGCTGGTCTAGTTTTACTCGGTTGTGTGCCAGGGGGGACAGCCTCGAATGTTATGACGTATATCGCTAAAGGGGATGTGCCGTTATCGATTTGTATGACATCGATTTCAACAGTGCTTGCTCCAATTATGACGCCATTACTATTATTGCTGTTAGCTGGTCAATGGATGCCAGTGGATCCATTTGCGATGTTTAAATCAATATTCCAAGTAATTATTATTCCGATTGCACTCGGCCTGATAGTTAAAAGATTATTCCCTAAAGCGGTTGAAAAAAGCTTGGCGGCTCTACCACTTGTATCAATTACTGCGATTTTGATTATAGGTGCAGCGGTTGTTGCGGCAAATGCAGGTAATATTGCAGTCGTTACCTTCCCATTAGTGGCAAGTATCATGCTACATAATTTTATCGGATTAGGATTAGGCTACTCGATTGGAAAACTATTAAAACTAGACACACGGAAAAAGCGTGCAGTTGCTTTAGAAGTTGGCATGCAAAACTCAGCATTAAGTGTTCAACTAGCTACGGTGCATTTAAATCCGTTAGCAGCTATTCCAGGTGTTGGTGGTGCCATCTGGCATCAAATTAGTGGTCCACTTATTGCTTCCTACTGGTCTAGAAAGAAGGTAGCAGACATACAAGAAGATATAATTGCGGAGCCTGAAAAGGTCGGATAATTGGTTTGGAAAAGGATTCACCCAGGAGGTAATGAAGTGAAGGAAAAACCCACCTTAAGAGAGTTGAAGCAAGAAAAGAAGAAAGAAGATATATTACGAGCGGCTGCAGATGTTTTCATTGAAAAAGGATATTACCGAACGACGATGGAGGATGTAGCAGCCAAATTGTTCATGACGAAAGGATCTGTCTATTATTATTTTGCTGATAAGCAAGATTTATTGTTTCAAAGTCAGGTCATGTTGTTAAAGCGAGGGTTACTTACGATTAAAGAAATATTGAACGAAGAAATATCAGCGAAAGAAAAGTTGAAAAAATCCCTCATTCAACATATCGAACATTTAATTAATGAGCGCTCTGGATTTTCGATGTTGATTAAGCCAGAACAAGATTTCACGGTAGAACAGGAAAGCATTATTTTTGAATTAAGAGAAGAATATGGGAAATGCTTTGATTTTCCGATAGAAGAAGGGATTCAGACCGGGATTTTTCAAACAAATGACCCGAAAATTGTGCGAAATCTTCTCTTAGGCGCGATGAATAGTCTTGTCCAGTGGTATTCGCCGAATGGAAAAAAGAGCAAACAAGAGTTTGCGGATCATGTAGCCGATTACTTGTTGCGAATGCTTGTGGTTGATACAGAATAAATTTTAATAAGAGTGCTAGAATGCATGATTGCTAGTCATGTTCTTAAGGAGGTTAGTCGATGCTAATTCATAATCGAGTGGCAGTGATTACTGGTGGGGCATCAGGGTTAGGAGAAGCTACCGCAAGAAGGATTTTAGAAAAAGGTGGGAAAGTTGCTGTTCTAGATTTGGCTGAGGAGCGGGGAAAAGCACTAGGGGCTGAATTCGAGGGCAAGTTACTATTCATTCCAACCGATGTTACAGACGAAGTAAGTGTACAGCAAGCAATGGAAGTAGCTGTCCAAACCTTTGGGAGTATTCATTTTCTTGTGAACTGTGCTGGCATTGCTCCACCGGAACGAACGGTAGGAAAAAGAGGGCCACATCGCCTTACTACTTTTTCCAAGGTCATTCAAGTTAATCTAATAGGGACATTTAATGCTATACGATTAGCGGCTGAAAAGATGATGGCTAATGATGGAAATGAAGATGGGGAAAGAGGTGTCATTATTAATACTGCATCCGTGGCTGCTTATGATGGACAGATTGGCCAAGCGGCTTATAGTGCGTCCAAGGGCGGTGTAGTTGGCATGACACTACCAATTGCGCGCGATTTAGCAGACTATGGTATTCGGGTGATGGCTATTGCACCGGGATTATTTGAGACACCGATGTTCGATACGCTTCCGGAGAGCGCTCGTGAAACATTAGGAAAGATGACGCCATTCCCGCAACGACTCGGACAGCCATCAGAGTATGCCAGATTAGTAGAAAGCATCATTACGAACCCAATGTTAAATGGCGAAACGATTCGACTGGATGGTGCGATACGAATGCAACCGAAATAAGAGATTTAAAATAACATCTGAGGTGATTAAAAAATGCGTGAAGTAGTAATTGTAGAGGGTGTTAGAACCCCAATTGGTAGAAGAAATGGTCAATTAAGCGGAATACATGCAGCAGATTTAGCTGCCAAGCCTTTGGCTGAGTTAATTAAGCGAACAGGTATCTCGCCGTCGTTGATTGATGACGTGATTATGGGCTGTGTTACCCAGTCTGGAGAGCAGGCGTTTGATATTGGTAGAATGGCAGCTTTAATCGCTGGCTATCCTGTCGAAGTGCCAGGGACTACCATTGATCGGCAGTGCGGTTCGAGCCAGCAAGCTGTTCACTTTGCCTCACAAGCTATTTTAAGTGGGGATATGGATATTGTCGTAGCAGCGGGAATTGAGAGTATGTCCCGTGTTCCGATGTTTTCGAATATGCAGGAAGCAGCGTTAAGTGAAGAACTTACTTCGAAATATGAAATGATTAATCAAGGGATATCAGCGGATCGAATTGCTAAGAAGTATGATATTAGCAAAGAAGAGATGGATGAGTTTTCACTGAAGAGTCATGAGAAAGCAATCGCTGCACAAAATAAAGGTTATTTTGAAAAAGAAATTTTGCCAGTAGATGTTACACGTGAGGATGGTTCTGGACACATCATCACACAGGATGAAGGGCCGCGTGAGGATACGTCGCTGGAGCGATTAGCTCAGTTAAAACCTGCTTTCCAAGAGGACGGAAAAATTACCGCTGGAAATGCTAGTCAAATTAGTGATGGAGCAGCTGCAGTGTTGTTAATGTCCCGTGAAAAGGCAGAGGAATTAGGGTTAAAACCGAGATTTCGGGTAGTTGCCCGTTCCGTAGTGGGGTCTGACCCTACCTTGATGTTACTAGGGCCAATTCCGGCAACAGAGAAAGTATTAAAGAAAGCAGACCTAACAATTAATGATATCGATGTATTCGAAGTGAATGAGGCGTTTGCTTCTGTTCCACTGGCATGGTTAAAGGAAACAGGAGCCGATGTGACACGATTAAATCCTAATGGTGGTGCGATTGCATTAGGACATCCACTCGGGGCAAGTGGCACGCGTTTAATGGTAACGATGATGCATGAATTAGAAAGAACCGGCGGGAGATATGGTTTACAAACGATGTGTGAAGCACATGGAATGGCAAATGCCACTATTATTGAAAGACTAGACTCATAGAAATTCAACACTAGAGGAGAGAGTAAAATGACGAAAGAAGCATTACAACGTATAAAAGATAGGGTAAGACTACCAGTGATAATGGCACCTATGTTTTTAATCGCAAATCCGAATACGGTTTTGGAGGCATGTAAACAAGGGATTATTGGCTCTTTTCCACTGTTAAATGCACGCACAGTAGAAATCTTGGATGAGTGGTTAAGTTTTCTGAATACTGAAGTTGAAAAACTGGAGGCAGTGGGTGAAAAACCTGCGCCATGGGCAGTTAATTTTATTGCCCACCGTGCTCATAATAAACGCTATGAAGAAGATTTGAAAATGATTGAAAAGCATCAGCCACCAATTGTCATTACCTCGCTAGGAGATCCAAGTCCGATAAAAAAGATTGTCGGGGCGTATGGTGGTCTTGTTTTTTCCGATGTTATTGATAGTAAATTTGCTAAAAAGGCGATTGAAAAAGGAACTGATGGATTAATATTGATTACCAATGGTGCAGGTGGGCACGGTGGCACATTAAATCCATTTGCTTTCATCCAAGAAGTGAAGAGCTTTTGGGATGGCCCAATCATATTGGGGGGAACGATTTCAACCGGTCAGGATATTTTAGCTGCGGAAGTTCTCGGTGCTGATTTTACATATATGGGTACTAGGTTTATTGCCGCAAAGGAAATGGCCGCAAGTCAGGAATATAAGGAAATGCTAGTAGAATCAAACAGTAGTGATATTGTTTATACACCTGCGTTTAGTGGGATTAGTGCGAATTACTTAAAGCCAAGCGTGCTCAAGGCAGGAATCGACCCACAAGCCCTGCTAAAAGAACCGAAGCCAAATCTAGCTGAACTTATGGATGCTAACGTGAAGGCGTGGAAGGATATTTGGAGTGCCGGCCAGGGAGTGGGGGCGGTTAAAGAAATCCAATCTATTAGGGAAATTGTTGATGAGTTAGATGAACAGTATAAAAGAGCGCTGCAATTAGTTCGTGAAAAGGAAAGTAATCGAGTGTAATGGAACTTGGTTTGGATTGACTTGGTATGGGCTATTCTCTCGGACAATAGAGGCGTTGGAATCTATTAAATTGTCTGATAGAAAGGCTCTCTCGGACAAAATCGGTGTGAAAAGCGATAAATTGTCTGACAGAAGGGTTCTCACGGACAAAACAAGCTTGAAATCCAATAAATTGTCTGGTAGAAAGGTTCTCATGGACAAAACAGAGGTGAAATGTAATAGTTTTGTCTAATAGAAGCACTATCACAGACAAAAGAAGCACTAAGCCCAAAAAAATGTCTAATAGTTTAGTCCAATAACAATCGATTGAAAAGAGGTGTAAACATGACGGTTATAAAATCTTATTTAGAAAACAACATTGGCTTTATTGCAATGAATCGCCCGGAGAAGCGGAATGCGCTGTCGGTGGAGTTGGCTCAAGCATTAGTTGGAAAAATTCGTGCGATGGATCTAGACGACCAGGTGAAGGCAATCGTTTTGTACGGAGAGGGAAAAGCCTACTCAGCAGGCGGCGATATCGAAACAATCAACTCGTTTACCAACCCAGGTGAAGTTATGGAATATATGAAACTAGCAACGGAAGTGACGGACGTAATCCGAAAAACAAAAAAATATGTCATTAGTGCGATTCACGGGTTTGCCGCTGGTGCGGGGATTAGTTTAGCGCTTGTTTCTGACTTTATCGTCATGGAGCGTGATGCGAAGTTTTCTGCTGGTTTTACCAACATTGGACTCGTTCCAGATCTTGGTCTAATTAAGCTACTAGTAGAAAGAGTATCTCCTTCCATTGCAAAAGAATGGTTATCTTCTGGCCAACCAATTGCTGCGGAAGAATTGTACTCTCGTGGTGTGGTCAATCTTGTATCGGATGGGAATCTTCTTCGTGAGGCTGCAGCGTTTGCTGAAAAGGTATCGTACGGTTCACCTATTACGAACCAGTTTGTAAAGTACTTGGTGAATCAAGCTCAAGAGATGTCAACAGAAACATACCTCATGCAAGAGCAGATCATTCAGGCAATGCTTGCTCAAACTTCGGATCATAAAGAAGCTATTAATAGTTTTATCAATAAAAAGCCACCAACCTTTCGAGGAGAATGGTAAGAAATTATAGTGTACCAACATAGAATGGGGGATGATTCAATGAGTTCCTTAGAAGTGGTAATTGATCAAGAGGAAATGGATCTACTGCGTAAAAGTATTCATGAATTTGCTAAAAAAGAAGTGGAACCGTTCTACGATGATTGGGAAAAGCAAGGGAATATTCCACGAGAATTTTGGAACAAGTTAGGGGAACAGGGTTTTTTATTAGCAGAGATTCCAGAGCAATATGGTGGTTTGGGTGTCCCATTTCACTATTCAGCTGTAGTTATTGAAGAATTTAGCCGGTTAGGGTTCAATGCTATTACAGCAAATCTTGCAGTTCATGATGTTATCGTCGCACATTATATTTTAAATTATGGTACAGAGGCTCAGAAAGAATATTATTTACCCAAGATGGCAACTGGTGAGTTAGTTGGTGCGATTGCTATGACCGAACCAGGTGCGGGTAGTGACTTACAAGGTATTAAGACAACTGCAACCTATGATGAAGAACGGAAATCTTATAAAATTAATGGCCAAAAAACGTTTATTACAAATGGCCAGCATTGTGATTTTGTTATTGTTGCAGCGAGGACAGATGTAAGTGTAAAGCCATCCAAAGGGATGACACTATTTATCGTAGATGTACCGATAGAAGGATTTGAGCGGGGAAATAATCTTGAGAAAATTGGGCTACATGCTTGTGACACGTCTGAATTGTACTTTGACGATGTGTGGATAAAGGATAGTGCAATTTTGGGTGAGAAAAATAAAGGTTTACATATACTCATGAGTGAACTTCCACGAGAGCGACTAATATTAGCAATTAGTGCGGTAGCGGCAATGGAAGGTGCGTTAGATTTAACGGTTCAATATACGAAAGAACGAAAATTGTTCGGGGAATCGTTAGATCACTTCCAGCACACAAGATTCCAGCTTGCAGACCTTTTCACGAAAGTAAGAATTCATCGTTCTTTTATTAAGGAATGTATCCAACTAATGGTAGAAGGAAAGCTTGATACGGTTACTGCAAGTATGGCGAAGCTTTCAAGCACCGAAGCCCAAGGTGAAGTTATGGACAAATGCTTACAACTGTTTGGCGGGTATGGTTACATGACGGAATACCCAATTTCACGTGCATTTGTCGACGCAAGAATACAGCGAATTTACGGTGGGACTTCTGAGGTTATGAAGCATATTATTAGTAAAGAGATACTGAAGTAAAGAGTAAGGGGGACAGTCCCTCTGTGAAATGTTTCACAGAGGGACTGTCCCCCTTACTCAATTTTTTTCTAAAAAATTCCGTACACGCTCCACGTAAGGCTCTTTCTCATACATAAAATATAACTGACTTGCCAACTTAATAGGGTCACCATAAAAATACCGCTCATATTGTACTTCTCGTGTCCCAAAAGCACTCATGGTTAAATCCCAGGCTAAGCGGAATAGTTTTACGCGTGTTTTGGAATCATCTGACTTGGACTGTAAATAATGGTCCAGGTCTTCTCTTAATTCTGATTCAAATGCATTCTCTGTAGGAATAGATATGATTCCACTTGCACTGATTTGTTGGATGATTTCACTGAATCTAGCATATACCTTAGGGAAAATATTAGTTGCTACTTGTAATGTCATTTGATCTGGGCGCATCAAACCCCATTCATCCAATCTTGCTTCTTCCTCCGATTTCATGACCAATGCTTTTAATGTTTCTAGTGCAACAATAATTTCTGTCGTCTTATCTTGCACATGGAGGTACTCTCCAATATTAATAGAATCTATAATTGATTGGACGATCCCTAATATAAATTCGGTCTTAATTATTTGTCTGGACAAAGCTTGATGCATCGAAAAAGGATGGAACGAACTACTTGTTGCAAAAGAGTTGGAAACTAGTAAATTATCATAATAAAAGACACGTTCCCATGGCACGATTACTTCATCGAATACAACAATGGTGTCCATTTCCTCATAACGTGAACTTAATGGATAATTAAACGTAGAATCACCGTACACAAATGATTCCCTGCATATAAATTTTAACCCCTTTTGATTACTTGGAATAGAAAAGGCAAATCCATTTGCTTTATCTTGTATGCCGCCCGCCGAAAATACTGCAATTTCATCCGTAATACCGCCTCGAGTTGCTAATAAACGCGCGCCTTTAACGATGATTCCCTCACCGTTTCTCTCTACAACTTTAGCTGCAATTGGTTCGTCGTCCGTATCTTCCCAAAAAAATTGTGCCCGATTCACCTGTGGATTGACAAAGCTATGTGTAAGCGATAAATCATTCTCCCTCGCATACTCATAGAACGCTATTAACCGCTCAGGAAAACAGTTTTCTTTTCCCCTTAAAAAGTCAGCAGATGAAGCCAATGCCATGATTACCGAATTCATATAGTCCGGGCTTCTACCCATCATACCGTTGGTTGCTAATGCCCATTGCTGTGTCATTTTTCTTCTTTTTATCAGGTCTTCTTTTGTTTTTGGTTGTAAAAAAGAAATTCCCACTTGCTGCCCCGATGTTGGGGAGGTATATGTCATCGTATCTTTCAAAGCTTTATCATGTTGTAAATCATATAATGACGCTTGGCTTTCAATAATCCCTTTAAATGCTGTATGCTCAGACAATTTCTCCTCTACAGGTTTTCCGTCCACCCATATGTTCGTTTTCAAATGGTCAATGCGCTCTATATATTCTTTTCCTGTTATGGCTGGCATACGCTCACTCCTTAATAATATGAAAGTAATCAAAAATCCGAATAGATTACGTGATATACTATTAGAATTCTAGGCGAGTGGTTACAACTTCTCGAAAGATAAACGGTCCTATTTACAAACAGGATTTGTCTGATGCGTTACACAACGGTAAAAGATGCATTAGTTAAGAAACTCAACAAAAAAATTATAATCCATAATAAAAATTTATTGCAAAACGATAAATTAACTGATAAGATTAATTTCGAAATAAAAAATGTATGAGGTGTTTTTATGAAACGAGGATCAACACTATTTTTGAAATTAGCGCTTATTATTATAGGATTACCTGTTCTTGCATTGTGCATAGTAGGTTTGATTTATTTAGTGAATCATCCGGCGAATCCAGATTATGCGCATCTACTCTATCCAATTGTTATAGGGATGTATCTATCAGTAATTCCGTTTTACATTGCCTTATATCAAGCATTCAAACTATTAAACTACATTGATAGAAATCAAGCTTTTTCCCAAATTTCTGTTGATGCTTTGAACAAAATAAAGTATAGTGCAATTACGTTCAGTATTTTGTATGTGGTAATTCTTCCATTTGTTTTTATCGTTGCAGAGCTTGACGATGCCCCAGGTCTTATTATCATCGGTGGAATTCCGATTTTTGCTGCTTTAGTGATTGCCGTTTTTGCTGCTGTACTTCAAAGGCTTTTACAAGAAGCAATCAACATCAAATCAGAAAACGATTTAACGGTCTGAGGTGAAAACAATGGCAATTATTATAAATATAGATGTAATGTTAGCAAAAAGAAAAATGAGTGTAACAGAACTTTCAGAACGAGTTGGAATCACGATGGCTAACCTTTCTATCTTGAAAAACGGAAAGGCAAAAGCAGTCCGGTTATCCACTTTAGAGGGAATTTGTAAGGCATTAGATTGTCAGCCTGGCGATCTCTTAGAATATAGAAATGACGAAGACAACTAAGATGAATAGGTTATCCTATTCTCTTCATCAAATAGAATTGAGGTGGGGACTATGCTAGGAGAAAAGAAAATATATCTATTATTATCTGATACAGGGACCATGTTTACTAGATTAATAAAATCCTATACAAGAAAGCCCTATAATCATGCCTCAATTGCTTTTGATGCTGATTTAAAAGAGGTATATAGCTTTGGGAGAAAAACGGCTAGAAATCCTTTTATTGGCGGTTTTGTTAGGGAAGATATGGACTCGGCTTTATTTACCCAAGCCGATTGTGCGATTTATTCGTTAACAGTAACAAATGAGGATCTTCATAAGATGCATCGATTTATTCAGTTAATTGGTGAAAATAAGGAACTTTATCGCTATAATTTGCTAGGGTTATTTGGAGTACTCGTTAAAAAGCCGATAAAGCGAAAGAATGCTTTCTTCTGTTCGCAATTTGTCGCATCCGTTTTAAAGGAAAGTAGTGCGATTAATTTTGATAAGGATCTCTCTTTAGTTCAACCAACCGATTTGCTACGTTCAGCAGATTTTGAGTTGGTGTATGAAGGTAGATTAAAAGACTATCAATATAAAGAGCGTAATGAACGGGTTCAAATCGCTAGTCCAATGGTTCAAATTTAAGTTTTTTAGATTAAAAAGTCCAACTGCACATAGGAATAGTGCAGTTGGACTTTTTTGTTGTATAAGCTTGATAGTTAAATTACATTTTTTCTAGCTGTTTTTCTACCATATCCCCGATAATCGGTAGCTTGAACAGTTTACCTTGGTACGCTTGAATCATCAGTACAATCCATAAGACAAAAGAAAGTGGGGCAATGATGAGGCTGATAGCCCAACCGATAAACGGGATAAAGGATAGTACGATATTTAGAACAAATAAGGCAACAAACACAAAGATGGATTGTAATGCATGAAAACGAACGAAGCGGCTTTCTTTCTCAATTAATAAAAAGATAATTCCTGTAACAAATCCAACTAAATAACTAAGTAAGCCCGCTAAATTCTCATCCATTCCTGAGGATGTTTTATTTGAGGTTTTCTTTTCCTCGTTGGAATTATTCACATTCTCCTTTCCATCAGTCTGATTATTGTTGTTTTCTTCACTCATATTTCTCTCCTCCTTTACAAATGGTCAGTTCAATTGTCCCAACTCCACTGGGAATTTAGGCTCATGGTTAACCATATGATGGGTGTTATGGAAAAATGTGTTTTTTCTGAGAAGGTGAGAAAAATCTACGGACTTAATAAGTTGGCGGGTATCTTACTGGTAAAGGTAGATGGAGCTAGCATTTCATTAGAGATTAGGATCATTAATGTCCGTAATCGTTTCTTTTAAATGTTGTTCTTTATAAATTCTCTCTGCCTCAGGAGTGTTTTTCATTCCTTCTTCTGGGTCAAAACGAATTTTTTTCCTTTTGGCAATGACATCAAATAAAACTCCTATAATGAGCAGTCCACCAAGCGGTATGATAATGAACATCCAAAGTGGCATTTTTATCCCTCCTTATATCTATCATACAATCATCAGTCTTTAGTTTCCATAATTTTAGTAATATTTAATTTTATGGAAAAATTTATGTAGTATTTTATTTTGTACGTATGATACGATTAATTTGTTTCAAGTATCGATTAGAAGGGGGCGAGTATTATGGTTAGTAACAGGAACTGTGATATTAGAAATACAAAGGGGATTACGCCTTATTAGATTTTACGATTCCCTTAATAATGAAAGGGGAAAATCATTTGAAGCAAGCATTGTTAATTATTGATGCGCAACAAGAATTAATAGATGGGAATCTTGAGGAAAGTGCTGTTTATAACAAGGGAAAACTTATTGAAAATATAAATCTCGTCATTGAAAAAGCAAAAAAAGAATTCGTCCCTGTTGTTTTTGTAAGGGATCTGGATGTTGCTGGTGGGCAAGGTAAAGGATTTGAAATTCACGATGGCATTCATGTACCTGAGGAGTCTAAGGTATTTGATAAACTAGCAACCAATGCCTTTCACGGAACCGATCTTTTGCAGTACTTCAATTCGCTTGATGTTCAACATGTAGTAATTATGGGGTGCTCCACACAATTTTGTATTGATACTGCTGTGAGGACAGCAACTGTAAGTGGATTTGATGTAACGTTAGTTGGTGATGGACATTCAACGAAAGATAGTCAGGTTTTAAGCGCGGAGCAAATTATTAATCATCATAATAGAACACTTCATGGCCTTGATAATGTAGAACATTTTTCACTGGTACGTAATACGGAAGATGATTTGTTTAATCAGATACATGATTCCTATAGATAATTAGAGATTTTAACCCAGCTTCTTATTTAGAGAGGTTGGTTTTTTTTCATCTTTCACAATAACCCCACAATCCGTTTAATGTTTTAGAATATTATGCTAATATCGGTATATGACTTATTTTGACAAATGTATTTCATAGGGGGATAACAATGACAGTACCAAAGCATATTATTTCAGCAGCAACAGTCGTACTGAACGATAAAAGTGAACTACTTCTAATCAAAGGGCCACGTCGAGGTTGGGAAATGCCAGGTGGACAAGTGGAAGAAGGCGAATCGCTGATGGATGCCGCCATTCGCGAAACAAAAGAGGAATCTGGAATTGATATAGAGATTATTAAGTTTTGTGGAATCTTTCAAAATGTAGAACGTTCAATTTGCAATACATTATATCTGGGAAGAGCAATTGGTGGAGTACCAACGACTAGTTCAGAAAGTCTTGAAGTAGGATTTTTTCCGATTGAAGAAGCGTTGGAAATGGTAGAATTTAAGAACTTTAGACAGCGAATAGAATTGTGCTTGGATGAAAAGAGCCATCCTTTTCTTATTGAATTCTAAGAAGGTGTAGCAGTTATAAGAGGGGAATGAATCATATGGAAAAGATTTGTTTTATTACTGGAATAGGATTAATAGCATTAAGTGGTATTCTATTTACTATGGAAAGATTTATTGCCGTATTCCATTACGCTAGTGAAAGTTTTCCGGTGAAACTGAATGGAAGTGGCTCTCATCCTAGTTAGCCTAGCATGCCTGGTATCTTTGATAATTTTTTTGTTGGATTTATGTTGATTCTAGGTATTGTTTTATTTGTTTATGGTGTGATAAAGCTATTTAAAAATACATAATTGAAACTTTTTTCACTATGGAACGTATTAGTTAGTAAATAATCTTAAGTGGAGTTGACAAGGCGATCTCATAATTGATCGTCTTTTTCTGTATACATGTCCCATTATTTTATATGGAATATTATGGTAGTATACAGATTAGGGAGTAAGAGGGGAAGAGACTATTTATGACAACAAAAAAATCTTTTAAAAACACAGGGATTTTAATAACTATTTTGGTGCTTTCTATTATCACATTAGTGATTTTAAACCTTTACTTGGCTAAAAAAGAAGAATTGGACCAGTCAAACATGTACCTTTACGAACTGGAAGTTGAAAGTCCTTTAAGAGTTTTACTAAATTATTTAGGAATAAGGCCAGCTGAATCAGTAGAATGGGAGGAAGAAGAATTTCGCGAAGGACTTACCTCGATTATTAGAGATATAGAGGAAGGATTACAGAATACAGACGTTCCTATACTTGATGGAATTCCTGAAACTACTTATACAGAACTTAAAAATATGCAAGAAAAGATCTGGACCATACTTGGACGTCTTCAAAATGATAAAACTTTGGACGACAAAGTTAGAGAAGAAATTATGGGACTTTCTAAGTCTATCTATACATGTAAAGTAGATACATATAATGAGAGCTGGGAGCAAATCAATACTGAACTTGCTTGTTTGAACGAGACTAGTGATAGTAAGGGATAGCGAGTCAACATTATATTTTAAGCAAATCATTAGAGTTTAAAATTCAATTTAAGGGGTTTCTATATGGATAATAAAAAACCAACAATTCTTGTCCTAGGGTCCGATCATTTTGGTAATCCAAATATGGATATGTTTAACACTCAATCAGAAGATATTCTAACGGACAAAAGACAAAAAGAAATGCGCCAAGTAGTTGATAGTTTAACAGGGTTTCAACCAACAAAAATAGCATTAGAAGTATCAACTAAAGCCCAACACGATTTTAATCAGGATTACTTGTCCTACTTATACGGAGATTTTAAATTAACTTCTGATGAACGTCACCAAATTGGTTTCCAATTGGCTAAGGCAATGAATCTTCATGAATTATTTGCAATTGATTGGAATGAGAACGTAGAGGGGATTCCTGACCTTGAAGCTTTAGCAACAGAAAGTGGTTCAAAAGTCTTTGAAGAGGCAATGGAAAAGGGACAGCATTTAGCAAATGATATTGAAGATTATTTGGATAGTCATACAATAATGGAGTTTTTACGGTGGTTAAATGAGCCTACTAATGTAAAAGCGAATCATGAGTTATATATGACGCTAACTTTAATGGAAAGTGATAATATTCCAGTTGGAGCCATGTGGACAGCACAATATTGGTACTATCGCAATCTGATTATCTATAAAAATTTGGTTGAAATGGTAACTTCGAATGATGATCGAGTTTTTGTTTTATATGGAGTTGGTCACGTCCACTTGCTAACGCAGTTCTTACGAGAGAGTGGTCGTTTTCATGTGGAAACCTCACAGGATTATCTTGTGCCAATACGTTCTTAAACGGGTTTGAAGATATACTATTTTAAGTTGATATCGGGGGAAATAATGAAAAATAAAAGTAGGAATTTAACTTTTTAGTGCCTAGTATTCTTGTTTTTATCAACTTTTTTGCCGATATGTTATTGTAATAAGAGTCTCACCGTTTTAGAGAAATAACGAGTTGAAAATTGTACCTTGATAAGGAGTGACCACAAATGCCAATCTACCCCGATTGCTCAGTTATTACAAGAATAATAGAGGTTGGTGGACTAACAAATTTGCAGCTTATCCATAGCTTGAAGCAGAACTCCATATTGATGAATGAGTACGCAGAAAGACTATTAGCTGATGAAAAATTTACTACGTCAGAAACAAAGTATAATCTAAATACCGTACAAATAACCGTCAAAGATCTTGGCTATCCTGATGGAGCTACTTTACCACAGATATATGAACGAGCTATCGAACTTGGTTTGGAGTTGTGTCCACTTGAACTTGGGCCTTTCTTGAGATTAGCGTATCTTGATCAACCTGAAGGAGATACGGGTAATAACTCAAAAAATCAAGCTCCATCGGGATCTATCACAGTAGCATCGGAGATAGTAAGTGAGGATGATGATTTTCCGAAAGGCTTTTACCTTAGGAAGATTAACGGTGAATTGTGGCTACGTGGCTACATTGCCGATCATCTACACATTTGGAACCCGAGTGATCAATTCATCTTCTGCCAAACTAAAGAGAAACTAGGTGATTAGTATTTTAGAAAACTATATATCTAGTTCCTCTAGTTGCACAGGAAGACCTTTCGATAAATAGGCCTTGGGAAGAAACACTCCTTGGGCCTATTTTTTGGTTATTAGGTGCATCATCCCTTAATTAAAAACTTATTTCCATCTAAATCACAGAAAATCGCACTCGTTCCCCAAGGTGCTTTATTAAGTTCCTGGTCAAACTCAACCCCATTGTCTTTCAAAGTTTCATAAGTTTCCTCAATATCTTCACATTCAAATACAATCGATACTTGAGGCATATCATAACCACCTCGCATCGACTTTGGATAAATAACCAATCGGCTCTCAGCATTTGGCGGGGCAACCTCTAACCAAGTTGCCTCAGGCCCCATTGGGAATTCCGCAACCATCAAAACCTACCTTTTCTGTCCAAAATTGCTTCGCCTTTTGTTGATCATCTACATAGACGCCAACGGTTGCAATATTTTTAATCATGTTACTTCTCCTTTTAACCTAAATTATGTTTGTCTCTCTTAGATTATCATGAAGGGATAAATATCAGAAACTTTTTTAAAAATGTATTGTAATTCGTTATAACGAACGTTATGATAATACTAGGATTTTTTAAAAAGGGGATGGAGTGAAAGATGTATCAAATGCTTGAGGAAAAAGTTGGAGGCAAGTTATTACGTCCAGGTGAGGAAAGTTATGAGGAAAGAAGAAGAGTTTGGAATACAGCTATTGATAAAAAGCCAGCATGCATAGTAGTTTGCGAGACGGAAGCGGATATTGTTACGGCTTTGTTGTTCTCTAATGAGAATAATTTGTCGGTTTCCATTCGTGGTGGTGGACACCATGTTGGGGGATTTGGAGTTAGCGATGGCGGTATTATGCTCGATATGTCGAATATGAACAGTGTGCAAGTAGATGAGGAACGGCAAGTGGCCATTGTTGAGAGTGGTGCAACTGCTGGAGCAATCGATATGGAAACGCAAAAATATGGGCTTGCAGTACCAACTGGAACGGTATCTAAAGTTGGTGTTGGAGGGCTAGCGCTCAGTGGAGGTCTTGGTTATTTGCGAGGAAAGTATGGATTAACTTGTGATAATATCGTTGCAGCCCGAGTTGTAACAGCAGATGGGAATGTACTAGATGTCAGCGAAGAGAACCATCCTGATCTGTATTGGGCTATCCGTGGTGGTGGCGGTAACTTTGGTGTGGTTACTAGATTTGAGTTTGCCCTGCATCCTGTAGGACCTGAAGTATTTGCGTTGGATGTTATGTACGATTACGAAGATGCTAAAGCGATTTTGGAAAAATTAAATGCATTTGTTTCAGAAGCACCTGATGAAGCAATATCTATTAATCTAACGGCAACTGTTTTGCCACCAGCAGCATTTTTACCAGAGTTTCTTCATATGAAAAAGGTTATGATGTTGCAAGGAGTTTATGTGGGGGATACAGAAGAAGGCGAGGAAGTCTTGAAGCCCCTTCGTGAATTAGCAAAGCCAATTATGGATCAAACAGGAATTATGAGCTTTGCACAGGTGCAAAAAAAGCTAGATGCCATGGTAACGGAATATACGAATGTGTATGGGACATCACTATATTTTGATGAACTTGATGAACAGGTGATCGATGCTGTACTTGGTAAAATTGACAGCGCACCAGCCCCGACTTACTTGGTGCAATTATGGGCACTAGGTGGAGCAATGAACCGAGTACCTTCCGATGCGACGGCATTTGCAATGCGTGATGCGAAGTTTGCCTTGTTGGTTGATATTATGGCAATGCCAGGGGAAGATGCAATTTGCAAACAGTGGGCAGATTCTGTATATGGTGGTTTACTACCACTGTCTTATAAGAAGGCATCATATTTGAATGGCATTGCATCGGGCGAGCGGGTTGTTGAACATGCCTATCAGGAGAATTATGAACGACTTGTAGAAGTGAAGCGGAAGTATGACCCAGATAATCGTTTCTGCCATAACCATAATATTGTTCCTGAATAATAGTGGGGAAGCTCAATATCTTTTGATTTTGGGCTTTTTTAATTGGAGTTTTACTATTGGGATATGGTGTGTTGGGATTTTAATCGTTAAGTTCGCCTTGGAGTTGGGTTGAGTTGAGGAATAGGGGGGGTCTAACAGTTAACTTGGTAGAACAAATGGATTGGGTTAAGGAATAGAAGTGATGTTTGAATATTATGGTCGAATATTCAATTACTGAATACTATAAGCGCTTAGAAAAGATATTGGTTGATAAGAATGAGTGGGTGCTTTGCGTACATTGCATTTGATGCAAAAAAAATAAAGAGATGAGCAATTATGTTCATCTCTTTATAATCTTTTGGAGCGGAATAGAAATAATTTTCTATTCTCCACTTCTTTTCGATTATCCCACTTGAATGACTTGAATTGTTGCCATTGAATAACCTTGACCTTCTGGTATTTCAGCTACAAGTTTAACTATATCATTGGTTTGAAGTGAGAAAAGTTGAGTGGAATATAAGTTTGCAGATCTATTAGATTTCGTTATGGAGGATGAAATGTTGACTCTATTATTAACAACTATTTGAAAACTAGCAGGGTTAACGGTTTCAGTTTCTGATTCTACATCTACTCTATAGCTAATTTGGTAAGCTCCAGCTTGTAAAACCTTAAGGCCATCAGAAATTAATTCAACGTCCTGTAAAGGCCCTGCTATTGAAAACTTTACATTACCACTTTGATTACTCTGATCAGTGGAATACGCAAATCCATATGCTCCAGTTGTAGTACCCGGATCCCCTTTAGGTCCTTGTTCACCTCTAGGTCCCGGATCCCCCTTTAGCCCTTGTTCACCTCTAGGCCCCGGATCTCCTTTTGGCCCTCTTGGACCTTGCTCACCGCGCGGCCCTCTTGGACCTCGTGTCGTATCGCTACTATTAGGGCAACAACACTCACAACAGTAGTAACGTTCACAGCAATAAGAACAACAACACATATCTTTTCTCCTTTCTAATCAATTAGAGCACTTTATTGTCGAATATTTATTGGTACATTAATCAATGTTCCACCTGAACTTGATTGAATAGAAATTGCTCTTGTCTCATCAGGTTGTATAGTCGATGGTTCAACCCGATACTCCCACTCTCCAAGTGCATCTACATCTACAGTTGCAAGTACTGTTCCACCTAGAGTATTTCCTAGATAAATCGTAATAGTTACACCAGGTCCAGACACACTAGATGTTCCCGAAATTCTCCACTCCGTATCTCCGGTTCTAAATTCAGCACGAGTCACTGTTAAACTGTCCAAGGTCGTTGTCACTGTAGTAGTATCAGTTGATTGACCACCAGGACCAGTTACTGTTAGTTGGAACGTTAGCTCTGCCAATTGTCTCGGGAAAATGAAACTTGCTGTTGGTTGATTGGCATTTATGATTTGAACTGGCGGACCTGATAGTTGTGTCCATTGATACGTTGTTACTTGACCTGTAGCACTTCCGCTTAGTGTTACCGACGCACCTTGTTGTACGGTTTGATCTGGCCCAGCGTTTGCAATTGGTAATGGTGCAGATTCAATAACCTGGATAGTGACACGATCTGTAGATGGTCCACCTACTCCTTCTACTGTTAATTCAAATACAAGATTTGATACAGTTTCTGGAGCAATAAATGATGGTGTTTCTGTATCTGCATTCACTAAGGTAACAGGAGTTCCAGACAATTGAACCCACTGAAATGCAGTAATTGGCCCCCTTGAGTTTGTTCCATTAAGGGTAACGGAGGCACCGAAAATAACGGTTTGATCTGGCCCAGCATTAGCAGATACCCCAATCGGATCATCAGAGGAACCTACCACAGTAACCGGAATAGTTACGGTTCCACCAGCAGAGGATTGAATGGTCACATCGGCTGGTACATTTATGAGACTCATTGTTAGTAAGCCGTCTGGTGGAATAGGTAATTCGCCTTGTCCGAAATCAACAATGAATAAATCAACAGGGTGGATAGAATCACTAGTAGTCACTTCGGTTGTAAGCATTTGGGTATTATTATCATAGACTACAGTTCCGGATATAAAATCTACTGGAACAATTTCTTTTATACTTGGTGGATTGTCACTAATATTTGTTACTGTAATCGTAGGGGGGTGGTTTTCCCCTGTGTATGTGACACGAGCAAAATACAAACCATTCTCACCTTGCATGATGGTTGGATTAAAGCCCTCGCCTGACACCATAATTTGTTGAGGACCAACATCTGAACTAGCGAATACATCGATTGTTCCCCCAGTTAAACTACTTTGTGTATAGGTTGCTCTTTCCACATCCACACCCGAGATAGTTGAAATTTTGCCTAATATGGAAAAATCCCTTGTTTCAATAGCATGATCAGGGTCTAATCCTGGTGTCGTTGCACGGTAATCTGATCCTATTCCAATACCAGGACCTTCAATTCTGAAGATATTCTGTGGCTCTCCAAAACGGTCTATCAACACACTACCAATAACGGGATGTAATACATTAGGATCACCAATATATCCAACTGGTGCTTGTGGAGCCACATCAGGATCCCATTGTAAAAATGGATCGATGCGACTAGTTGTAGCAAGTTCAAAGTCTCCACCATCTAATCCACCGATATCTTCCGTGAAATTGATTTCACCGAAGCCATCCCCATCAGGTTCCGCAATAAAAGTGTCAACCCCATACGGATGTGTTACGACATATTGTTCATTTGGTTGTAAGCCATCTACACGAATTCGTACACGACCGAATACAATTTGTTCTCCTTCTCTTGGTACTTCATTCACAAAGGCAGCTTCTAATGCTAAAACTAGCCTTGCTCTTTCACCTGTTCCTGTTTCCATCTCCGCTTCAGCTAAATAATAAAATGCCTCCCCAGGATAATTATCAGGAAAAGAAACGGGTAGGGTTTGATTAGGCAGGTCAGCAGGGGTAATACCAGAGTATGGGTCATTAGGATCTACATTCAATTGTAGTCGTAATCCATTTTCATCTTTATACCATACAGGAAACCCGTCAAAAGCACTTATAGGACCTACTTCCATAAACATCCTCCTTTAAAACATATTTTTAGATAAGAAAAATCTAGTTCGTTCTTTTTGACAACATAGATGTCTAATTCCCTCGTTATTATCATTAATGTCGATAACAGTGGTTAAGTGCGGAAAACAAACGTTTATACCATAAAATATTGTTGATAGTAGGTATACAACTAATTCTCTAAGTCTAAGAACGAAATGATTATGTATTAGAAGAAATAATATGGAGCAATAGGTGTTAACAGTCTAGATAGGTGTCTTGGGAAATAGTTTCCGTCATGTCAACTTGTGAGATATTTATACATATTCTGTTATAGGGTGATGGTGATGAATGAGAATTTGTTTGCACTCGTGCTTTATGCGAATTTCGTAGTCTTTCTTATTCTATATTCCTTTGTTTTTCAGATACGAAAAATGATTGGTTTTCAATTAGGAATGAATATATCTGTGGCGACAGGAGGATTAATGGGATTAACTTCTGGAATGCTATTAATTTTTCTGTATCCATTTCACTTTACATGGATAACGATTATTTCAACCTTAATTGGTATGTTGGTCGGGGCGCTATTTGGAGCGCTTTTTGATTATCAAACCATGTTAACAGGTTTAATTAATGGGCTTATGTTAGGAATTATGGCACCAATGTTGGGATCTATTTTAACGAACCAATTCCTAATTATGTTAGTCCTAGAGGTGCTTGTCTGTTCGATAATTATTATTTTAGTAATTTCTATAAGGAGGTCTTGAGGTTCAAATGGTTATCATTAATGCACTTGGAATATGGAATTTGATTGCAACAACCGTCTGCTATGTCATGTTAAGGAGGAAAAGGGCATTATTTGATGATCGATTTGCAACAACTATTACAAAAACCGTAACGTTGACTGTGACATTGATCCTAGGTATCCATTTTTCGGTTATCTTCCCATTTGAATTATCCAGCATATTTGCACATACCTTAATACTTGGTGTCTTTATCGGGTTTTTGTTTGGATCATTGGTAAAATATCATTCTATTTTGATCGGATTCTATCATGGGATGGTCGGTAGTTCCATGGGAGTAATGATAGGGGAAGTCTTGAAGAACCCTCAATTATGCAGTATTCCAATTACATCATCCAAGCAAATCCTTGTAAATATGCTTTACCTATGTGGGTTTACTACTTTCCTTCTTACATTCATCCTTAGTCTTGTCTTATATTCTTTAAGAGTTTAAGGAGGTGAAAGGAATTGAAAAAGAAACTTATCATCTCAATTTCCATCCTAATGGGCTTTGTTTTAGTATATTATTTTTGGCCACGTACGATTGAACTACCCCAACTTGGTACAATAGAGGATCCGCAACTAACGTCAATTAGTGGGAAGGAATTTCAATTTTCTACTACGAAACCAAAACTGGTCGCCTTTTTTTATACGTCTTGTCCGGATGTGTGTCCGATGACCATTATGGATTTAACGAAATTACAAGAGAAATTACAAAATGAAGGGGTAGGAGAAAATCAATA
The DNA here is from genome assembly GCF_001038485.1 of Ornithinibacillus californiensis. Taxonomy (GTDB): domain Bacteria; phylum Bacillota; class Bacilli; order Bacillales; family Amphibacillaceae; genus Ornithinibacillus; species Ornithinibacillus californiensis. The sequence goes on along the minus strand of NZ_LDUE01000058.1, from coordinate 129,377 downwards.
CGAGGTGATATTGATTACGTTAGATCCAGAAGATGATACCGTTGAAAAAATAAATCAATATAAAAGTCAATTTAAAACTAATGATAATTGGTTTTTTCTAAGGGGGACGGTTGAAGAAACAAAAGAGATTACAGACCAATTTAACATGGTGTTTAATAAAGACAGTAGTGGCTTTATTACCCATAGTACGATTATGTATTTATTAGATGAGAACAATCGAATTCGGGCTTATCATGATATGAACATAGGAAAAAATGCAGTTAATTTAGATGAACTTGTAGAAAATATTCTTATACTTTTACATTAACTAGTGCCTAATCATGTAACAAGTAATATATATAACCTACACTATTAGGGAAAAACACCATAACATATCAGTAATTAGCCCGCTTATATGGATATATGGAGGATTAATATGAAGGGTGATCGGAAGGGACGTACAGTTAAGCAAAACAAAGCAGTAAAGTCAAAAGGGAATCCGTCATTCTCATCACCGACTAGTGCAGTTTCTGCTGAAGAAACTAGAATTCTTACAGAGCATATTAGCCAGCAAAATTTATTCAAACTAATTCACTTATATGAACCACATCGTAAAACATTGATACTAAAAAAATTCTTCAAGATGAAACGAAACCAAGAAGTCGTCATAACCACGGTGATTGAAGAAGAAGCAAGGATTTTAGAAGGTAAGGTTTCGGCTATTGGTCGAGATTTTGTCATGTTAACGAATCTACAAAGAAGGATCTGGCTTCCTTTCACTTCTATCGAATCTGCCACGATTCCGTTTGGTACCCCAACTTATTCCAACCCACATCAGCATCATATATACGATAATCAGTTACGCCAAAAGCTAGTCCTTCAATTTGGTGAGACAGTAACCAAAAGGGATGCATTAATTCAACAGTTTTTTGAAGAGTCTATAAGGACAAATTTGCATTCGTGGAAAGGTAGTTGGGTAGAGGTGAAAACTGCTAGCCAAAGCCATTTTGGAAAAATTATTAAAACGGATGAAACATCTTTATACCTTCAATTAGTAAAAACGGAATCAATCATTCCACTTCACGAAATTCAATTAGTGGCAACGGTAAGAATTTTTTCACTATGGAAAGAAGTATTAAAGTTGATTTTTTAGCCTGAAAAGGAGAGGGTAAGATGGTTGAAAATGAGGATCGTGTATTAACAAATTTGGAATGTAAGCTTGGTGAACAGTTATTAGTTATTACGCAAGCAACACAGTTGAATTTATTAGGGCAAGTTTTTCGTCCTGTTTTCTGTGGAACGATTAAAGATGTTCAGGAAGGTCATATTACGTTGTCACCTGTCATTATTAAGATGGTCAATGCACCTTATTATGAATGCCCGTTTCCTTTAAGTATTCCACTAGAGCAAGTTGTAGCATTTTCTACTGAAGTACCATGTGACATGGCATTCCCATTAACATAATGGAGGGATAGAAATGAAGAATCTAGAACAAATGGATATGATCAATGCTAGAAGAGATGATGCAATAGTAGAGCATTTTGTTAGAAATAAAGGTCGTAAAGTATTTATATTAACGGAATCATTTCCGTTTATGTTTATTGGAAACATTAAGGATGTTATCGAAGACATGATTGCCTTAGATGTACTGACAACTAATGTTGCAGCACTAGAAGGCAGAGAATGGTATATTCATATCCACTCGATTAATGTTTTCTATATTGAAACAGGAATAGGAGAGAAAATTCCGGATTTAAAAGATTGATAGAAATGAGGATGTTTCTATGATAAGAAAATATCATGTTGTGGCAATTCCTATTCGGATTGTTGTCAATACATTTGGAGATCATAATCCAAATGGAATGATGTATGTGTTAAAGGAAAATGAACAAAAGGTAAAGGATTTAGTTAAGAAGAATCCATTTACTCCGGTTGAACTAGTTGAGCCACTTGTTATCCGAGCGAATGAAGGGGATACAGTAGAAATTTTGTTTGAAAATAAACTACCTTTCAACACAGGTATTCATTTTCAGGAAGCGGAATATGATGTCTGTGACTCTGATGGTGCCATGGTTGGTTACAATAAGGATAGTACGGCTGCACCTAATGAGTGTATGTTATACCGTATTCACGCAGTAAGGGAAGGAAATTATTTCTTTTCCGACCTAGGTAATCCATCAAGTAGTGAAGATGGATCGAATTCAAATGGACTATTTGGTGGATTGTGCGTACAAAACCGATTTTCCTGGTGGACAGATCCTGTAACGGGGGAACCTAAGAATAGTGGGGCTTACGCAGATATCCACCATCCGATTTTACCATCATTTCGGGAATATGTTTGGATGTTCCATGATGAGATGGAAGTGAATGATGTTACTGGAAATCGTCCCATTAATCATATTTCTAATCAAGAGGAAGAATCATTTCATGGAGCTAATTATCGTTATGAACCTGAGAATAGGCGATCTCAATTACTTGCAGAAGGGGTAGTATGCCCGAATTGTGAAGGGGAAGAAGTCCATCACGATTCATGGGTTTTCGGAGATCCTTCATCACCAATATTAAGAGGGTATGTAGGAGATCCAGCCAAAATCCGTCTATTCCATGGTGGGGAAAAAGAAACCCACGTATTCCATTATCATGTACATCAATGGTTAAGTGATTCAAAGGACCTGTCATCTGAAGTATTTGATGCCCAGGCAATTAGTCCGCAGTCTCACTACACGATTGAACCTCTTTACGGATTAGGTAGTTTACAAGGTTCCTATGGGGATGTCGTTATACATTGCCATCTTTACCCTCATTTTGCTGCAGGGATGTGGGGGATGAACCGAATATTTGATACTCTTCAAGACGGTAGCCAGTGTTATCCAAATGGTGTTCCAATTCAAGCCTTACAACCATTACCTGACCGTGAAGCCCCACCTAAACCAACCGAATTACATCCTGGTTTTCCAAACTTCATTCCAGGTAAAGTTGGTAATAAGGCCCCGCGTCCACCATTAGGTATTAAAGGTGGAAGAAATATGACGGAACTGGAAACGAATGCTGCCATTGATAGTCCTAGACCTGGTGCTGTATTTACGGACCCATGTCCAAAAGGGGTACCAGTAAAGGAATTTAATATATCTGTAATCGAACTTCCAATTGTATACAATAAGCAAGGCTGGCATGATCCGAAAGGGCGAATATATGTCCTGGATGAAGATTTGGAAGATGTGCTTTCAGGGAAAAAGGAACCGGAGCCACTTGTCATCCATGCATCTGCACATACTTGTTTGCAAATCAATTTTACGAATAGGCTACCACATATATTAGACGGGGATGCTTTTCAGCTCGTTACTAGAACCTATGAATCAGGATTCCATATTCACTTTGTGAAATTTGATGTTCTTGTTTGTGATGGGGCAAATGTTGGGTGGAATTATGATTCTTCTGTTTTACCAGGTGAAACTATTCGTTACTCATATTATGCCGATGTAGAGTTAAAAGCTTGGTTCTTTCACGACCATTTATTCCCACTAGCCCATCAGCATCATGGTGTTTTTGGTTCAGGTGTCATTCAGCCAAGGTTTTCCAAAACGCTTGACCCGAAGACTGGGGAAGAAGTTGATCACGGAACTCAGGTGACGGTAACTAATCCGTTAATTGCTAACTATCGTGATTTTGTATTATTTGCCCAAGATTTCACGCAAATGTTCGATCAAGATGGGAAACCACTCAATCCACCAAATTTCCCAGGCTCCCAAGATGATCCAGGTTTATTTGGTGTAAACTATAAAAATGAACCATTACAATTCCGCTTAGGTCCTGATTGTGACCCTGCATATAGCTTCAGTTCTCATGTTCACGGGGATCCAATTACCCCGATTTTAGAAGCTTATGAGGGTGATCCAATACGAATACGCTTGTTGCAAGGAGCACAGGAGGAGTCTCACAGTTTTAATGTTCATGGCTTAAAGTGGCATAAAGAACGAGGGAATCTGCTATCAAAACAGGAGAGTCAGCAACATATTGGGATATCAGAATCCTTTACGTTTGAAACGTATATACCAAGAGCGGGTGACTATTTGTGGGCTTTTGAAACAGAGGAAGATTTATGGAATGGACTTTGGGGAATAATTCGTGCTTATGATGAGAAGGTACCGCATCTTATTTCGCTTTCAGACCGACCAGCCCCTTTAAAGCGTTCAAAACCATTGCCAAAAAGTAGTGGAAAGAATCCGCCACCAGCAGTAGATCCTACCAATGCGCTTGCATCGGGACCTATCAAACGCTTTGATATTGTCGCTTTTCAAATTCCAATTCAATACAATGATTTCGGGGATCATGACCCGCATGGAATTATCTTTGCGTTACGAGAAGATATGGATGACATTATAAAGGGAAGGAAGCAACCACAACCACTAATTATCCGTGCAAATAGAGGGGATACCGTCGATGTGACATTAACGAATATGCTAAAAGCTGATTTATTTCCGTTCAAAGATGGTATTTATCCGTATCCTGAAGTGAAGGAACAAGCATTTTATCCACCTTCCTTAAGAATTTCTCTTCATCCACAATTACTAGATTATGATGTCAAAACTTCTGCCGGTGAAACAGTTGGATTTAATGATGATCAAACAGTTGGTCCTGGGGAGAAACGAACGTATCGCTGGTTTGTTGATTCTTCATATGGCGCGTGTGGTTTATGGGATATGGCAGACATCCGAAATCATAAATCGCAAGGAGCATTTGGTGCATTCATTGCTGAGCCAAGGGGAACGGAATACCTTGATCCGTATACACTTCAGACAGTGAAAACAGGTGCCAATGTGATTGTGAAAAATCCGTTTTTACCAAAAATTAGGGAATTTGTGTTGGTCATGCACGATGGTGTAAGACTACTGGATAAAGATGGCCAGCTAATTATTGACCCTATTGACGGGATCCTATTACCACCAGCAGAAGCGGAAGAGGTTGACACGTATGATCAAGGCTCACGGGGCTTTAACTACCGAAGTGAACGTTTAATTAATCGATATCGAAAACACCCGGTACTACACGAACTATTTTCCTCTATCACTTTTGGTGACCCTTCTACTCCGGTGTTTGAAAGTTATGTTGGGGAACCGATAACCATCCGGCTAGTGACACCTGCTGAAAGAAGACGTTCACATACATTCCATCTACATGGTCACCGCTTTCGGTTTGATGCAAAAGATATGAATTCTCGAGTAGAGTCTTTTGCTGGTTTTAATGTAGCTGGTGCGATACGTGATCTTGAACTCATTAGTGGCGCAGGAGCAACGAATGGATTTCATGGTGATTTTATGTATCGATCAGGCAATATTCGGTGGGATATAGAACAAGGCATGTGGGGGATTATGAGGGTACATCGGGAATTGCAGGAACATTTACCCCCCTTAAATAATAAATGAGAATGAGAAGGGAAGGATTCTTTTCTTCTCATTTCCTTACATAAGGTTAAACTAGGGCTCATATATGAAAGATTGGAAAGGTGGTGATATAGATGAAAACAGTAATAAAACAGGAACTACCGATAGTAGATCATGCACCAGTAGAAGACTTTTGTATAAATGAACGATGTTGCAAAGAAAGATATCCATCCCAAACATACCCCTCGCCAACGAGTTGCCTTCCTTTAGAACAGCTTAAAGAGTTAAAAGCGAAAATCGCGAGGGCCAATAGACTATTATTGGACTTAGCCTTGGATAACGATAGAACTCCTGAAGAAATCTTTCGCAATGCGTTTAACGGTCTAGAAGGTTTAATGGTAGAAGTAGATTTAGAGATAGGTAGTAAACTCCTGGGGAAGGTAGATACAGTAGGATTTGACTTTTGTGTTTTGCTAGATGAAGAAGGTGAAGTGGTTCTTCCGTATAGACAAATCATCAAGGTTAAACCATCTGGAAGATACGCAGAACCAGATAAAGAGTCATCCCAAATAGCCATCGAATCTTGTTTCCGCCGAGACTTAACTTATTATTTTGGGGAAGTCGTCGCATCATCACCGATGCTCATACAGTTGTTTTTTGGAATGCGATTCAATATTTTTCTTTTATTAGTGGAAGCAAGGAAAATTGAAATTACATTAGATGGGGAAACGATAGAAGGATTCGTAACAGACATCAATAAAGAAACCATCGTAGTAAAAGTAGGAAAGGATATCAAAGTTATCTCCTTTAATAAGATAGCCATGGTAAAAATAAAGTAACGATATGACTGATTTATTATCATAAACATCGGTAACTAATTTAATGGAACACATTAGAATACAGCATCAAAGAATTAATCCTTTGGTGCTGTATTCAGTTCGTGTCTTTTTTTATGGTGATTGCTTTAATCTGATCAAATGGAATGATTGTATAGGAAAGGTTATTGTCATTGTCATGATGATGAATCTGGTGATTTTCCTTTACTTCTGATTGATGCTGATAGGGTATTAGTGGCTTAAAACTAGCCTCCTCCAGTTGTTCTTCTGGAGGTTTAGAATCGGAACTAGCCTCCTCCTGATATTCTTTTAGAGGTTCACTATCGAAATGATTCTGGTATTCTCCGTTTTTCTTGTTCTTATGGCTATTTTCTAAAGAAGCTTGGATTTCGATAGTTGGCTCTTCGTACATGCTGTTAATTATAAGATGGTTTACTTTGTTTTTCTTCATTCCATTCGGTACATACTGTTTCTGGCTATGTTTGTCAATTTGTTTGTTGTTATCACTCACTGGATATTCTAGTTCATTTACCATATCCTCGAAAGCATCTAGCGTCCTAGTGGAAACCCATTGAAATCCGCAAAATATGGAAAGTGGAATCGTAACATTATTTTTGTGGGATAATTTCTTAGTGGTAAGGTTTATTGGAGTCAAAATAATAGAATTACAACTTTCAAGGTATGCATTGAATTTGAAAATTGTTGTATGAAACAGGCGGTTCAAATTATCTGTACCAACTGTTTTATAAACTTCTCCATTTCGTAGATAGAAGAGAAGATACGGTAATTCTTTTTCCAATGCAGTTACATGCTCATTCTGGGAACGAGCATGTAAGTTTTTAAAGATAGTAATCATGGTTTAGTAAACTCCCATCAGAACTTTTCTAATTAATTTAGAAAATGTATTTTAAGTGGGGGATTGGAACTATTTAGTAGAATTCTTGCTGTGTATTGAAGTTAGATGTAATAAGGTTACCCGAGGGTAACGCTAATGGCATCTACAATGTGTAGAACAATTCCCAAGATGTTTTAGATCATTTATTTTATCTGTTGAAAAGATTAATGAATGGCTTTTTTCTCCTTGATCTTGAGTGTCTTCTGATTCAATTTCAGTTTCTTCATTATCTTGTTCACTTTCATCTTCCGTATCAGGGAATGATGTTCTGTCTTCGCCAACAATCAATTCAACAAAGTTCGATCCAACATGATAGATTTTCCCTTGTACAAGTTCATCATTTTCCAAACGCACCTCAACTGTACTGCCAACCAGTTGTCTCAAACGAAAGTTTAAACCGTTTTGTAGGCCGCCTAACCGTAATCTAAAATTATCATCACAAATAGAACGTCTATAAGAATGATGGTGACAACAGCCTCCACCCTGATGGTGGTCGCGATGTCCACATCCACAATGGTGACTCCTGTTGTGACGACGATGGCAGTCACAACTTCTATTTTGCGGATAAGAATCGGAATGATGGATTCTATTACCACATTGTGAACAAAAATTTTCTTGCATGGAATTTCCCCTTTCTAACATTTGTTCGTATACCATACATCTAAAATTGATTAAAAAGCCATGTTATCCTACTTTTATACTATGATTAACTTCAAACATTGATTGGACTATTAAACCGTCTTTGGGAATTTAGTGATTCCACGAATTCGGCATTCCATGGGGAAGGTACCATGGATCGGCAGAAAGTCATAGGGGATAGGTTTCTGATCTCATGGTTGAACCGAGGTACCTGTCCCCGTGGATCATAGCAGGTTGTTGAATTTGTCTATCAGGAAAACTATGAACGACTTGTAGAAGTGAAGCGGAAATATGACCCAGATAATCGTTTCTGCCATAACCATAATATTGTTCCTGAATAATAGTGGGGAAGCTCAAGATCCGTGGATTTTGGGCTTTTTTTAATGGGTTTTTCTGTTGGGCTATTTTGTGAGGGGTTCTAATCCTTAACTTGGCGGTAGAAATGGAGTGAGTTGATGAATAGAAGGGTTCTAATCATTAACTTGGAGATGGAAATGGAGTGAGATGAGGAATAGAAGGGTTCTAAATGTTAACTTGGCAGTGGAAATGGATTGAGATGAGGAATAGAGGGGTTCTAATCGTTAACTTAACAGTGAATTTGGAGTAAGATGAATAATAGAATCTATCAAATCGTTATTTTGGTAGAAAAATTGAATTGAGTTGGAGAATAGAAGTACGCTAATCATTAACTTGGTTAAATTTAGTGGGCGAGTTAAAGAATAGAAATTCTCCATTCATCAAAGGTGAAACAATTTCATTAAAAATACCGTCTAAACTACTAAAGGAGACATTAGTTATGAAGAAAAAGTATCTACTTATTATAATAATCATGTTCATCTTAAGTGGGTGTAATACGCCTGGACAAATTAATAGTAGTTCACAAGGAGATAAGCCTCCTAATGCTTATATCGAGATTGACGGTGAAAGATTTGATACGAAGCTAGGCACCTATTGCTGGAAGTCACTCGGGTATGCTGAATGTGTGGATACGGCTGGACCGAAACAACTGTTAATGGATGAGGACCCAATTCAGGTGGAAGCTGGTGCAACTGTAATGTTTGGTATGGATTATAAGCCGATGCCAAATAAGGTCCATTTAACTCAGTCTAGTAAAGATGGTGAAATGGATGTTACTGTTACGGACCATACTTTTACTGCACCGGATGAAGAAGGGCTTTATTATTACTATTACGGAGTTTGGTGGGAGAATGGCAATGTCTCTGATGGGGATGCTTTTTATGCATTTGCGTTGGAGGTTAAATAGTGATGGCGATTGTTCAATTGGAGCAGTCGCTGCTTTTATGTGAAAACCTTTGACCACACATTATCTAAAGAGAGATAATTAAGATAGAAGAGGTGTTATAAGTGAAATGTGGAGCAAAGCGATATCAAGTTGAAGCAGAGCAGAATGGTGAAAAACAGAGTAAGTCAATCATTGCGCGAACGCCCGCAGAAGCTAGAAAAAAGTTCCGTTCCACGTTCGGAGCTGATGCTCAAATTAACACGGTTAAAGAGATTAAACGAGGCACTTATTAAAATATTTCAGAATAAGAATGAATTATAGTTTATAGAGTATATAAAATGCTTTATGAAAGGAGGAAAATGATGAAGCGGTTTATCTGGTTTATGATACCTTTCTTAGTCTTGGGTGTTGTTCTTGCTGTTTATGCAGAAGAGGGACTATATGGTAATGATGAGGAATCTATCATAAGGGTAATAAACTCTATTGAAGGATATGAAAACATGTCCATTGAAATCCTAGAAATAAAGGACTTTATAAATGAACGGGTTGTTCCAATTCTGGCCGATGGCAGTCCTGGTTATATTGAGTTTGATCAGGATAAAGATGGGAATTATAAATGGAGACATTTAGAGGTAAGGAACCAAGAGACTTTTAGTACATTTATTCCGAACGTTATGGAAGAAATGACTCCCTTTTTGATTGTTACAAACGGCGAAAATGATATTGCCAAAATGACAGTAGATATTAATGGGCAACCTACAGAAGTAGAGTTTCAACCAATGAAAGCATCGGTTAAATGGATTGAATTGCCCAATTTAAAAAACTCATTTACAGATTATAGATACTATGACAATAGTGGAAACCTAATTGAATAGAGCTATGGGTGGGGACAGTCCCTCTGTGAATAAGTTCACAGAGGGACTGTCCCTACTAACATATTAGGATTAGGTCTTGTGGAGTTTGGGTGTTTATGTCAGAATTTTACGTAAAGATAATCTAGAAGCTGAGTTACTAATTCCAATAGAAGAATAGAGGTATGTTATGGAACTGTTTTTCACATATGTATTAATAGGTTTAGCAATAGCAATGCCTGTTGGAGCAATAACAGTGGAAATGTCCAAACAAGGAATGAAAAATGGATTTTTGCATGGTTGGGCAGTTGGTTTAGGTGGGATGACAATTGATTTATTATTAATTGCGGCTCTATATCTAGGGCTAGCTTCAGTTCTACAAATCCCATTTATCCAGGTACCTATGTGGCTTGTTGGTGCAGTGTTTTTGCTTCTAATTGGCTATGATTCTATTAAAAATGCAGATAAAGATATTACCCTTAAGGGAGAGAGACCTACAAAATCGATACTATCATCCTACCGAAACGGCTTTTTGGTCGCCATCTCACCTGGTAATCTCGTATTTTGGTTAAGTGTATTCGGAACCGTGCTTACCCAATCCTATGATACTTCCGAACCTGCACAATTTTTTATGATTGCTTCAGGAATTATGACAGGTATCTTGATCCATGACATCGGATTACTTACGATTATTGCTTTCACTAGGAAATTGATGAGCCGTAATATGATCAGGATTTTTTCAATTCTAGCAGGAATTTTACTGCTCGGATTTTCTCTTTATTTTATGTATGAGTTTTACATAGGAATAACGGAGTACATTTTGTAGTGGAGGATTTAATAAAGGAGGAGAAGATTGAAAAAAACGATAATTTTAATTATGATTTTGTTTATTATAACCGGTTGTACGACAGAAGCACTCCTTCCTAATAAAGAAAAGTACGACAATTACTTATCAGATCGGGAATATTATTACGCTTTATATGTAGTAGTTTCTGATCGCGATGATAGGATTAGTAGTGAATTACTAAAAGAAAATGGAATTACAGTTGTAAAATCAATGCAAGAGGAGACTATACCTCAAGGCCATAGCCCACTTTTTGATGAAATAGAAGAAATCCCCTATTATATAGTCTTTGATACAGAGTATAAAGTTTTCGAGACAAATAATAGGGAAGAGTTAATAGATTTCTTAATTGAAAAGTCGACGACTAGCGATTTCTAAAAATGGTTTGCAAATAATGTTTATGTAAGCACCTCCCTAAAAAATAAGGAGGAGGTGCTTGCCGTATGGTTCATCTTCTTAAACCAAATCAAGATTCTTACTAAATAAGATAACAATAACTAAAATAACAATAACTAAACTTACAAACAGTATCGATCGTTTTCTTGATGTTTTAGCTTTTTCTACTTCACTCCATCTAACTGGTCGGATGCCACTTAGGGAAAAGACAATGATACCAGCTAAGATGACAGCGGAGATGTTTCCTGCGAGCAACAGCATGGACCCATATGCTTCTTTCCACATTCTTGCCCCTAACGTCATGCCTAGTACTACATTTGGTGGTATAAGAGCTACTGCAACCATTACCCCCACAAGAGATCCAGGTAATTTATTGAGCGTGGATAGTGCCCCGGCAATGCCAGTGACAAATGCTAACACAATATCTGCAATATTCACATGAGTTCTGGAAGAAAACTCGCTACTATCAATAGGTACAGGGAAAAAGAAAGTAAAACCAACGGATATAACTACTACTATGACTACTGCGTATAGCAACGTCATCATAGATCCCCGAAGTATAGTACTATCACCTAAAATGGAAGAAAAAGCAATGGATATCACAGGTCCGAGCATTGGTGCGATTACCATTGCTCCTATAATGACTGCGGGGCTATTCTGAATAAACCCAATCGTAACGACGATTGCGGCAATGATAATCAATAGCGTATAGTTCAGTGTAATATTGCTAGTCTTTTTAATGGTTCCAAGTAGTTCTTGCCGACTGACTCGCTGCAGTTTACTCGCATCTTCTTCTTTTGTTTTCTCTCTCTGTTTTTTTTCTTCCTCCGTTAATCGAGCGATGTATGTTTGAACTGGAAAAAGCAACACTTCAAACCCTTCCATAGCTTTTGCTTGTTTTTCAAGGTAATTTAATATATCTTCCGTCTTTGTTTTATCAACGAGAATCCGGATATGTGTTCGATCAATTGGTTCATTAGAAATCCAATACGAAACAGATGGGAAGTCTTTCAAGGATGCATCTACGTTTTGGAAGTGCTGCTGTGGTACATATGCCTCAATTAGTTGTAATTCCATTGTACCGCTCCTATTGCAATGTATATTTTATTAATATCTTTGCCAGAAAGTACAGTTATTAGAAGTGGGGTAATCTGGAGAAGTTATAGCAGGAATCCGTTTATAGATGTCAGAATTTTATGTTAGAATTAAATTAGATTACAAAACCTGGATAAAAGAGGGGTAATATGAGCCAAAACTACGAGTCAATAAATTGTATTTTCCTTGATGCAGGTGGAGTCCTATTTGATACGCCAATCAGAGGGGAAGATATAAGTAGATAGGAGGTAAGCGAATGAAAGAAAGAGATAATCGAAACTTAGATAAACATATTGTTCGCAACAGCCGCGATAGTGATAACAATATGTGGTCACACGGGCGTAACGCTGCTACAGGATTCACCTTTAAAGGATTATTTATGCTGATTGGATTGGTAGTAATTGTTGCCATTATAAGAGGGATATTCTTCTAATCTAGCTAAAAAACTAACTAACAGAGGAGAAACAGAATGAAAGGGCTCATCATCAAATCACCATGGATCGAATTAATTTTAAATGGGGAAAAGACTTGGGAGATTCGGGGTTCCAATTCAAAGATTCGAGGGACCATTGCACTGATAAAGAGTGGTTCTGGGAAAATATTTGGGGAAGTGGAACTTGTTGAAAGTATTGAATTATCGCTGGAAGAGTACCAGAAGAGTAAGAAGTTACATGGTGTAGAGAGTGGAAATGCTCTGGAATTACCTTATAAGAAAACGTATGCTTGGGTGCTTGCTAATCCTAGAATCTATAAGGAACCAGTACCGTATAAGCACCCAATGGGGGCAGTTATTTGGGTTAATCTCTCAGAATGAGATTCAAATGAATTTTGAAACAAATTGACTGTGAGAAACGTATTTATAGTAATGGTCTTTCAGGGGGGATTGAATGAAGAAGAAAAAATTACTAAAGCTTTTAGTAATAGCAATTATTTTTATACTTTTCATCTTTATTTTTAGAGAGATTTTTATTTATAAAACAATAGAAGAAGTTCTGTCAGGTAAGATTGATGAAGAAACAGAAGTAAAGGGGATTATTGTTTCGATTGGCCAGAATAATTGGTTGAAACGAAAAATAACGCCAACTATTAAAGATCAAGAGACAATGACGACTATATTGGAAGGATTTAGGAATATGGAATTAAAAAAACTTGGAAATAGGAGTGACATCGATAGATATGATTTAGATTATTCGCTTCAGATAATCGCTAAGAATCAGGTTGCTGAAAAGCACTATTCCACAGAAACGGTGCATCTATTCTTCGATGAAAATTATCTCGACGTCAATGGAGTTCCTTATGAGATTATTAGTGAATCTCATCATACGGATGTGATTGAAGAAATTCTAAATAACGATGAGATTGAATGGGATGAGTATTAATACAAAGAGTGATTGAAATAGAAAAAAAACGCTCGGTATTTCGTCTAACCAAGCGTTGTAAAAGCTACAAATTTTCTGTGTCAATTCTAGGATAGTTCTGCTCTACTGCAGATTCCCGGGCATTTCTGTTGTGCCGTTCATCTGTGGAGACTGCTTCTGTTTTTTCGTCACTTGCCTTAGATGCTTTGTACTGATTCAAATCCTCATCGTTTCTATCCACCATGCTGACACCTCCTAGTAGTACTATGCCCACATTCAAGTGAAAAAACTAATGAAGAAGAAAACATCTGAGGAAGTTAATTGTTTTGCGCCAGCCGTCCTAGAGGTCCATCCTCCTTAATAATATCTTGAATGTCATATACAGAAATCGGGAACATCGGAAAACCAAATACATATGGCGTTATATCATATAGTTGGAAATAAATGACGAGTGTTTTATCAGCAATATAAAAGTCTTGGTTCGGACTGATTTCTTTAAAATCATCGATCAATTGGATATCTCTTTCTTGAATTTGTGCTTTGATAATGGTGGATAACCTTTCGACATAATTACTATCCGGTTTAAAAAGATCCGCTAATTCGCATTTCTTACCTTTTTCCAGATCAAATGTTAATGACCGTATATACGTCATTCCGTGTGCTGCTTTGTCGTGATAGGTGTAGTTGGTAAGAGTAAGACTTAATACATCACGTTGATTATTTTTAATTTCATAAGTTCCGAGCATCTCTACTACGGTTGATGGCATCTCGGCAATCTGTTGATTGATTAAACTCTGAGTCTCATGGATAATCGATTGATTGATATATCTTTCGAGCATTTGATTTTTCATACGAGTAACTTGGGGGTAATAAACTGTCTTATCTCGACCACCACTTACCCAAAGCGTCTGAATGTCTACTGGGAAAGAAATAGGCATTTTCCTCACACCTTTCTAGCATATTGTATTCCGTGGGAAATAAGGTGTGATAACGCAAATGGAAATCTATGGAATTTACTCTGAATATTTGTGTTATAGTGATGGTAAAGTTTGCTAAAGGAGGGGCATGTATGAAGCTTGGTAGAAAAGTAGGTGAAGGTGGTAACTCCGATGTGTTTGAGTGGGAGGGCAACAAGGTCATTAAACTAGCAAAACCAAATACGAATCTTAGCACCTTGAAAAGAGAATTTGAGAACACGTTAGCTATGTGGGAAATGGGTTTATCAGTTCCTCGAGCCTACGAAATTGTGGAGTTTGATAATCGACCAGGTATTGTTTTTGAACAAGTTCATGGGGAAACCCAAAAAGAACGCTTATTCAAGAGTATTCTCGAACAATCAAATGAGGAACAGCCAGAAATGACTTGGAATGATGTTCGGCTTACAGCTCGACTATTAAGCGAAGTACATCGTTCAGCACATGAAGCATTACGACCTCAAAGAGACTATTTAAAGCGACAAATAGTAAGTGTAGATTATCTAAGTGAAGAGGAAAAAGAGGAAGCTATCCGGATGTTAGATAGTTTACCTATTGAATCGAAAATTTGCCATGGAGATCCGAATCCTAACAATATATTAATTAGCAATGGGAAAGCAGTATTGATAGATTGGAATGATGCGACGAGCGGTAATCCAGAAACTGATATTGCAGAATACATCTTAATGATTCGATTTGCTGTTTTACCTCCAAGTACACCACAACACATCGTTTCCTTCTTTGATGCTACCAGAGAGAGGATAATAGAAATTTTTATGGGCGAATATACACATCTCACTGGCACGACATATGAGGACATTGAACCTTGGATTGTTCCAATAGCAGCCCGCAAGCTATCAGCAGATGCGATTAGTGAGGAAGAAAAACAATTACTAGTTAATGAGATACGATTAAGACTGAAGAGATAAATGAGCTAGGGGGATTCAACATGGATACAACCAAACAAAATAGCGACGCATGGGATAAGAAAGTGGAAGAGGGCTCTAGATATACTCAAGCAGTTAGCAGCGATACGATTGCTAAAAGTAAATCAGGTGATTGGAAAATCACAGTTACTACGGAAAAATCAGTCCCAAGGAATTGGTTTCCAAAATCAATAGAAGGATTAAAAGTTCTTTGTTTAGCTTCTGGGGGAGGACAGCAAGCACCCGTAATAGCTGCGGCTGGTGCAGATGTCACCGTTACGGATATTTCTAAGAAGCAATTAGAGCAAGATGAAATGGTTGCAAGACGTGATGGATTAACACTTAAAACGGTACTTGGTGATATGACAGACTTACGTTATTTTGAAGACGAGCAATTCGATCTGGTTATAAATCCTGTTTCCAATCTATTTGTAAAGGATGTTCAACCTGTATGGAATGAGGTATCAAGAGTACTAAAGACGAATGGTATCTTAATTGCCGGATTTACTAATCCTCTCTTATGGATTTTTGATGATAATCAGGAAAGAAAAGGAATTTTGGATGTAAAATACTCCATTCCATCATCCACATTAGATTATTTGCCAGAGGATGAAGTGAAAAAATATATCACATCTGGGCAGACAATTGAATATGCCCATACGCTAGAGGATCAAATTCAAGGACAAATAGATGAGGGGTTTGTTATTACAGGTTTCTATGAAGATGATTTTGGTGGAACTAGAATTATAGACAACTATATTAAAACGTTTATTGCAACGAGAGCTATAAAGCTAAAGATAGATTGAATTATCTTGTTAGATCGGAAGCTTAGGGGGAAGATATGATGATTTGGGGTATTGTATTCTTTATATTAAATGTAGCGCTAATCTTTTATGTTATTTATAGTTTATCCGCTATTAAATATCAGTTGAAGTTAATCTCTAAATACTTAGACATTAAAGATGACGAAGAAGTAGAGAAAATTAGTAACGAGGAAATTGAGAAGGAATTAGAGCATAATTTTAAATAAAGATTCTCAACAAATGAAAGAAGAGGAAAATGATGGATGAATTAATTCAGAAACTAGCAAATAAGATTAGCAAACATAATAACAAAATGATCATTGGAATCTCAGGGCATGGTGCTTCGGGGAAAACAACCATAGCTGAAAAGTTGAGAAAAGCTCTAGCACCGGATGAAGTTAATTATATCAACACAGACCCGTATATTATTGGTTCCTCGCTTAGGAAATACGCGAAAATAGGCTACCAGTATCATAATGAAGAGCATTTTTACAAAATGACCGCTTGCCACCCAGCTGCTCATAATATAGCAGGACTTGAGAGGGACATACAGATGATTAGGGATGGCTTTGGTTTTAAAACGATCGACACATCGTATATGCCAAGTAAGTTAATCTCCTCCCAGAACAGAGTAAGTATAGTGGAAGGGATGAGTGTTGCATTCACAAAGCCGGATTTATATGATCTAACCATTTATCTATATACCGATGGAGATACTGAGTTTTCTAGAAGATCTGTTCGAGACATTTCTGAAAGAGGTATGGATATTAATT
This sequence comes from Ornithinibacillus californiensis, assembly GCF_001038485.1. Lineage (GTDB taxonomy): Bacteria > Bacillota > Bacilli > Bacillales > Amphibacillaceae > Ornithinibacillus > Ornithinibacillus californiensis. The sequence goes on along the minus strand of NZ_LDUE01000058.1, from coordinate 112,384 downwards.
ATTTAAAGCAGTCACATGAGGAACGTCGAATTCAATATGAATTGTTCATGCATCCGTATCATCAGAAGTTTGATATCGTTATTAAAAACGATGATGAAGGTCTCATCTTGGAAAAAGAAGAAATTGAAAGGTGAAGTTACGACTTAGCATGTTAAAATAAATAATTCCATCATTCACTAGACTGATCTTTAAAAAACCACCTAAAGTAAATATGGGATAAATAGTTAGTTAACCCCATTGTTAGTAGACTCCAATACCATGTCCATTTTTTGTAACGAATTAGTTTGGTGTACTTAAGAGCAAGTGACTCGAAAACAGTTATTATTGCTGAGTGGAATAAAATATAAAGCAGTTTTATAAAATTATTCTTCTTTTCGGGATAATACAAGTTAAAGATCGTACATAATGCAGGATAAACAAAGTATTCAAAAGTAAAACTGGACTTAATGGTCTTTTTGAAAAAAAGACGCTTTGGATAGGAAATAAGCTTATTTTCTACTACAAGTAATCCAAATAGCCCCGTAATTAATTGTTTAAATGAAAAAGCTACTTGTGCTTCTCGGATTCTATTTTTAGGAACGTATTTAATCAATAGTAAAGCAGTAACGATCCATGCCGATACTTCTACTGTTTTTTCTAACTTATTACCCATGTAATTCACCTCTATAAATAGAGTGTCTTATGCTGTGGGTTTTTATGTGCGCTGACTTGTATGAAAATTAATGCCTTACAGAACAAATATACAAAGCAGCATAAATTGGTTATCCAAATCGTTTCAGGGCTTATCATACGGGATTAGAAGGGGGAGTAATTGATGAATCTACAAGCAATCTTTATAGACCGTGATGGAACAATAGGTGGTACTGGACATTTTATTCATCCTAAAGATTTCACCCCATACCCATTCAGTAAATCTGCATTACAACTATTAAAAGATCATAACATCAAAATATTTGCCTGTACCAACCAACACAGAATTAGTAGAGGCGAAGCGACAATAGATGATTTTTACAATGAATTTATGACATATGGATTTGATGATGCATTTATATGTCCGCATAGCCCAGATGATAATTGTAATTGTCATAAACCAAAACCAGGATTACTGCTAGAGGCTTCGGATAAATATAATTTGGATCTATCGAAAACAGCTTTTATTGGTGATGTTGGTTCAACGGATATGTTAGCAGCTCATGCAGTAAGTGCAATCAAAGTATTAGTACTAACTGGATGGGGACATAATTCTCTACATCAATATAGAGAAAAATGGAGAAATACAGAACCAGATTACATAGCAGTAAACTTGTTGGATGCTGTTAAATGGATATTAAAATATGCATAAAGAAGAGTTATTAAGGTGAGGTAACCTTTTTAGTTAAACTCTCAATTAAGTTTTTGGAATATTGTGTTATTATTAAAGTGAAGGTAGATATGTACGGAAAAAGGGTGACTAAATTTAACTAAGGAGTTTAATTATGAAAAGGAATATTTATATGCTTAGTCTAACAGCGGGTATAGCAATTGCTATATTAACAATCATGTTTTACTCTCAAGCTGGCAAAACGAGTAATGTTCAAGTTAGTATCGGAGATTCCAGTAAGTTTACAGAAAAGGAAATAAACGAAGCTGTAGATGCTGTAAAAAAGAAATTTAGAAGTTTTGAAGGATGTGAACTTACGGATTTATGGTATTCAGAGGCCGAATCTGATAGGTATTCCAGAGATTATTTAACATACGGTAAGGGTTCAGACGACATGAAGGATGAAAATGTAATTGTTTTATTATCTAATTTTATTGTGGATGCTTCAGGTGGCGATGGGAGTTTCAACCCAAACTCAACATATGTCGATTGGCAGTGGATATTAGTTAGAGACAGTAAATCGGACAAATGGCGTGTGGATGATTGGGGATATTGACGGGGGGAACTGAAATGAAGAGGTTCTTATATTATTTTGGTTGCACATTGGTTGTCGGTATAGTTCTGTATATTGGTGTGAAATATCAGACGCACCTACAGATAGAAGGGCAAAAAACATTTGAGCCACAGTCTTATATCGCTTTTAAGAGCGTTTTTCCAATTATTATTGGAGTAATATTAGGATTACCGAAGCTGATTTTAGTGGCTAAAGAGAAGACTGAATGGACTTTTGATTGGATAAAAGCAATGGTAATTGGGTTGCCAACATTATATGTCACCATCTTACCAATCATAGCTTTTGACACACCTTTTGGGGCGAACTTACCATTTGTATCTGAAGTGTTGACTTTGGGCCATACCATGATCGTTACTACAACTGGGATTATCTTTGGATATGTATTAATCGATAGCTTGAAGCGGCGGTGAATTGTTTATTTGTTAGTGGATGTCTATAGTTGAATCTCTTTTTACACTGCATTTTAAGGGGGAGGATAATGAATATATTAACATTTTTAATCGTAACGTCGATAACAGTTTTACTTGTTAGTACTATAATGTCTAGGATCTTTAAGGATGAAGATAAAAAGGACAAAGGTTTTGAGTTAATATATTTTAAGTTAACTTATAGAAGGAAATTAATACGTGTTTTGTGGGGGATTCCCATTGTATCTCTTCTATATCTTGTAATTTACTTACAAGGTGGTTTAAATTCAACTGAACTTAAATACATTGGTATTGCGTTTTTTCTGATTTTTGCCATAGAAATTGCCTACAATTATGTGAAATGGAAAAAGATCGAGAAAAAAGCTTAACCTTGGGAAGGTTATTGGTTAAGTAATAAATGAAATGTGCTTTACAGAAGATGAACTCTTTTTAAGAACACTAACAAAGGATTGATAATTTATGTCCAGTAATAGAAGAATTCTTTTAGATTTAGCAGTTACGTTGGATGGTTTTGTTGAAGGAAAAAATGGGGAAGTAGATTGGTGTATCATGGATTCCGATATGGGATTTACTAATTTCCTAAATCAAATCGATACCATTATTTATGGAAGAAAAAGCTATGATTTATGGGGGGAGTATACACCGGTAGGAGAGTCTGATGAAGAAAAGGATATGTGGGAATTAATTCATAGTAAAGATAAGTATGTGTTTTCTAGAACACAAAAAGGAACTAATACTAATGCTGTTTATATAAACGATAATATTCAAGAAGAAATAAATAGATTGAAGAGCAAGACTGGTAAAGACATTTGGTTATATGGAGGAGCGGATCTAATAACAACTTTTGTAAATCTGGGGCTGGTTGATGAATTTAGGTTATCAGTTCATCCAGTTGTCTTGGGAGAAGGAAGACCTTTGTTTGTTGACATTAAAAAGAGATTCGACCTTAAACTAGTTAATTCAAGAACTTTTTCTTCTGGAGTTGTTCAATTGATTTATCATAAAGATTGAGGAGAGTCGGGTTGATAATATACCTCTAAGTTACATCTTCTGTTGATCTGTGCGAAAGGATAGATTTAATTTGAGCGGTATCAGTAATAGTACCCTGAAAACACATAAATTTAGTGCCTTATTAATCTTGATTATATTATTTGTTGGAGGTTGTTCACCTGGTCATGGTGAAGGAGGGGCATTAAGCAAGAAACAAGTCTTAAAACTTTACCCGGATGCAGATCTATTCGAATTTGATGGTTATGTTTATAAGACTGGTGTCGATTGGATTGAGGATGAGGAGTTAACAAAAGACGAACAAATAGGTGTCATATCCGAGGGCATGGCAAATAAATTGCCAGTTGGTTCAAAAATTTTCTCGGTTAAGGAGAAGAAGCCTATCCTAATTGTTGAGTATAATGGTTTGGAGAAAAGATACTTAATCCAACTAGGAGAGTAATTAATTCTAGAATATAAGAGGACATGAATTAAACAAAGTGATGAATGTATCACTTTTTTTCTTTTTTGGAAATAAGTAGTTGGAATATTATGTTAGTATAAATGTATAGAGATATTGTTTATTGATGGGTTTGCTCAAAGGGGGAAGTATTTTTGTCCTTATCAAATAATAGAATTAGAAGCATAGTGTTCATATTAATCATATTACTATTAATCGCTCTCAATGTTTATCAATATCAAGATAAGCAAAAGTACATCGATTACATGTCGGATAACTTAACTTACGACTTTGGCAATATGAATAGTATTATTTTACGAACGAATTTTGTATTAAATAGGATATTATCTACTGAAGAATTAACGAAAGAAGATGCAAGCTACTTAAAAGATGCAGCTGCTCTTATTACTAGACAATTAATGGATTATCGTCAAATTGCAGTTTATGATTTAGAAAGAATAGCTTTTGACGAATTACCCAATGCTTCCGAAATTGCAGCTGCGGATATGGCAATTTTCTATGGAGATTTATATGCAGAATATCCTTCTACTAAGGAATCCGTAGCGTTAAATGAGGAGCAACTTAAGAAATTTCGAACGATTAAACAAATAGTTGAGATTTGGCATGAGGAAGTTGAAGTACACAGTGCGATTGTGAATCCAAGTAAGACTGTAGAAGAAACGGCCGAATTGTTTCTCGATGGGGAATATCCAGATATCTATGAAGAAGGAAATATAACAGAAGAGCACTGGGTCGACCATTTGGTTAATCTTTCTAACAGAACTGAAGCGCATCTTAAAGAATATTTCATAGATACAGACCATGGTTTAAGGAAATATTTGTCTGAAAGTTGATTGTCAAAGGAACTAAATAAGTACAGGAGGAATTTCAATGAAAAGGGTAGGTAAATATCTAGGCCTTACTTCTGGTGTTGTTAGTGTACTGTTATGGGTTGGTCTGTGTGTTGTGGTTCTAACCTCAACTTCTCCATCGTCTGATCTAGAGCCTATTATTAATACGTTTATATCACTGTGCCTCCCAGGGTGTATAGCAATATTAGCTTCCTTAACGTCAATGAATTTCTTAATGTTAATAGCTTTTGTGTGGTCATTGCCAATCAGTTACTATATGGCGGGAACTCCCGGTATATTTGCATTGTTTGGTGCTACCTGTGCAATGTATCTTATTAGTTTTCTTATAATGTTCTTTATGAAGCTAAGGGGTATAGCGGTTAGTAGATTTAATGGGGCACGTTAATGCGATTGAATTTGGGGAAAAGTTACTGCTTACGATTTAGGTTTTCTCTGTTAAAACTGGGACTGTATGAAGGAGGAAAATCATGAAGAAAGCGTTATTCGTTTTATTTACAATAATAGTGGTTATCCTCGCTGTTGGTTGGTTAATACCAGATAAGTACTCAGACATACGTAAAGCAGAGTATACAAAGTACGACCATTTAAAAGAAGAATTTGGAGATAAAATATTAATAAAAGACAAAGACAAGATTAACAGGTTAACCAAAGTATTAAATAAAACAAAACGAGAAAATGCCCAATACGAAAAAGCCTTTCATGAGGATATCATACTTACGCTTTACTATGAAAATGGTGAGAAAGAGGATATTTATATTTGGATTGAATTCGGTCAACGTCCTGGATTTGATCTGCTAGAAAGTGAGAAAGGTACGCTTAAGCTTACAAAGGAAAAGTATAGGAAAGAATTAGTAGAGATATTAAAGTGATAGAATGAAGAACGCTCAAATAGATTGGTGTAAATGTTAAACGAGACGATCATTATTATAGTGATCGTCTTTTCCATTTAATATTACCACCTGGAAATATGTTACTATTGGTTTAAAGATTTCTAACTACATAATGATTTAAGCTGAAGAAAGGTTGTTTTTAATGTATGAAAAAGTTAACTAAGATTCTCTATTTTTCTGTAGCTTTATTGTTTTTAGTAGGGTGTGTAGGTAATACGAATGAAGAAAATCAACACGACATCACAGAAAATCAAACAGGAAAACCGGAAGAAAGCACATCAAATAGTTCTTTAGTGGAATCGGAATCTGATGATGTGAATGACAACTCATTAGAAGAAAATAGCAATGAGGACACCAAAGCTAAAGAAACACTTTCCAATTATTCTAGTGAACAAATCGAATATGCACGGATATGGTTACAGCTTGGACCTAATCAAAAGATTGATAATCTGTATGTGACTCATATTCCAGTTGGTGAACCTGTTAATCCAAATGATGACACTAGTGCTAGCTATCCAGAGGATGTTATTCAGTTAGCAGGGTCCCGTTTAGTAGATGGATCGGTCACTTATAGTGGGAACGGAGATGGCACAATTAACGTATACAATGTACCTTTACGATGGGAGAGCAATGTCCCTCCTGATTTAGATGAGAACTACATGCGAGAGTATACAGAAGAGATTATTAATAATACGGAGCTAGTCTATGTTGACGCAGGTGATGACAAAGCAGTTATTGAATTAATCAAATTGTTAAAGCAGTAACTTGAAAGAATAATTTAATAGATTTACCGGGAGTGATTTTTTTGTTAACAGTTATTCGATTGATATTATCAGGAATAACACTTTTATTAGCGGGATACGGACTAATTACGCAAGATTTTAGTTATATCGATTTTATGATACTATTCTTGGGGCTTTCGATGTTAGCTTCTGGATTAGTAGAATTTAAAAAAGGGCAAAAGGGAAATGGTTGGTTATTTGTAGTAGTTTTCCTATTTTGTACATTTGTTTCAATCAAAGGTTTCTTCTTCCAATGAATAAATCCATACAACCCCGTAATAGGGCTGTATGGATTTAGTGTTATTTTATAAAGTATTTTTCTCCAAGCAGTTCCTTCTCTTCAAAAGTAGATGCATCTAATTCTTTCTCCACAAAAGCCTGTAGTTCATTAGGATTCACATCATACATTACTTCAATTTCCTTCGCGAAAAGAAGCTTTTCTTCTTCCAGTAATGCGGCAAGTGCCGGCTGTTGCTTCGGAGTCGGCTCTTCTCCTAATACTTGCGTCAATCCCGCAACAAAGTATTCAAATGGGCGACCACCAACAATTTTAACGCCTTTATTTTCTTCATTAACCATGATGATTGTAGGGAATCCTCTTGCACCAAGGCTTCTAGTTAATGCGAAGTCCTCATTTAACAAATCATGACCAATTTGTTCGTCAGCTTCTTTGACAATTGCTTCACCATCTAGGCCAATCCCATTCACAATCTCAACTAAGATAGATGCCTCACCAATATTCTTATTAAAAGCAAATAGGTCCTCTCTTGCACGACGAAGGTATTCAAAAGCTTTTTCCTCACCATGATGTTTTTGAATGATTTTATAGACTCTAGATGGCGGGAAAGAAGACTGAACCGGATTGTCAATCATCAATGAACCATCAATCGGCATGCGGTAATGTTCGCCAACTTCTCTCCAGTGACCAGCAACATCAGCAGGTCCATGAATACCATTAGCGGGATCTACCGGACCGCCACCCCACTTCTCTAATAAACCACCCATAACAGTTTTGAAGTTAAAGTAATGGCCATATTGCTTTGTGAAGCGGCGAAGAGTTGGTTCTAATGCCCAGCAATGGGAACAAATTGGGTCCGTCACATAATATAAGTCTATTTTTTTCGTTGGTTGGTTCAAATCAATCATCTCCATTTCTTCGTCACCTGCAACACCACATACCCCAGTTTCCATATCACAAATCAAGTTGTTGTTTGTCATACGAGCACCTCACTTGTACGGATTGTTTTTAAGGCAGTAGACCAAGAAACCACTTCATCTAGTAATTTATCAACTGTTTCTTGGTGAAACGGGGCAGGGGTGAATTTGCTCATGTTTTCAAAATCGGTGAACAAGCTCATTCCTACTTGTGTTCCAACCGTTGCTACCTTTGGTACAGATAAGATTAATCGTAAGTCATTTGCTGCTGAAACTCCTAGTGTGGAACCGTAGCTAACAATACCAGCTGCTTTGTTATTCCATTCTTGGTATAGATAATCGATTGCATTTTTAAGTCCCGATGTAATTCCTTTATTGTACTCCGCTAGAATGAAAACAAATCCGTCTAGTGAGTCGATTTTTTCTGACCAAGGTTTTGCCTCGGGTGTTTGATAATCCTTCGTAAATACAGCTGGAACAGATTCATTATAACTTGGTAATTGATAATCCTTAATATCTACTAATTCAAATTCTGCATCTGTTCTTAGGTCAGCGAGGGATTTTACCCATTCGGCTACCTGTGTGTTTACTCTTGAATCTCTTGTACTCCCTGTGATAATACCAATTCTAACCATTTAAAATTCCTCCTTGAAAAGTTTAATTTAAGCTATTTGTTTGCTTCTTAATGCTAGTGTAGTGGATAATAAAATCAATAAACACCAATAGAACGTTGGATTTGTCGTATATCCAACACATTTGAAAATCTGTTGGAAAAGTAGGAGGGAGTATGGCGATGACAGAAACAAAAACTGATCCCCGAATTCTACGCACACGAAAACTAATCATGGATTCTTTTATAGAACTTTCTAGTAAGAAAGAATTCAAAGATATTACTATCAAGGATATAACAACAGAAGCAATGATTAATCGGGCGACTTTTTATTATCATTTTGAGGATATTTATGACTTGTTAGATAAGGCGTTATCCGAGGTTTTATTCGTGAATCTGAGCTGTCAGGATTTTGCAAATAGCAAAATGAATGAAGACACATTGGTCACCATCTTTAAAGCGATCACGGATTTTCAGATGTCTTTATCCAATCGTTGCCACAGAGGATATGAGGATACAATTGCTCGAATTATTCGGGAGCAGCTAGAAGTTATTTTTTACAAAATGTTAGGTAATCAGCAACCGAATTTGGATAAAGAAGCACTTAAACTACCTGCTGCAATGCTAAGCTGGGGACTGTATGGTGCTTCAGTTGAGTGGCGGAATAATCCAACTACTTCCCCTGAGGAATTTATTAAAGTTGCCATTCCATATATCCAGGGTGGAGTTAATGAAAACAACATTAAAAATATAAATTAGTAATAATACTGGCCTTGGCAAAATAAGATGGAATTAGGTAGCGAATTAAAGGCATTCCTAAAAAGTCTATTTAGTACGATCTAACAAACATATTAAAATTTTCATAAAAAAGGATTGACACCAAGTTCAATAGGTAATATAGTATTTATCATATCTTAAAACTAAATAATTTAAATTTTCTTCTTATCCAGAGAGACCGAGGGACAGGCCCTATGAAGTCTCGGCAGCGGGTTAATTTTGATTAACACTGTGCCAATTCCTGCAAATGTTTTACATTTGAAAGATGAGAAGGAAGTCGTTTCATATATTTTGAGACCTTCCTTTTTTCTATTTGGATAAGAAAAAAGGAAGGTCTTTTTTCGTTCATTTTTTTATTAGGAGTGGAGTAACTATATGATTGAATTTCGGAATATATCCAAAACGTTTAAAATTGGCAATCGTGAAGTAAATGCGGTTAATAATGTTTCCCTATCGATCGAGCAAGGGGAGATATTTGGAATTATTGGATTCAGCGGTGCAGGAAAAAGTACTTTATTACGGCTAGTAAATTTATTGGAAAACCCGACTAGTGGAGAGATTCACGTGAAAGGAGTGAATATCGGATCCCTCTCACAGAAAGAAGTGAGAAAGCTAAGAAGTGGTATCGGGATGATTTTCCAAAACTTTAATTTATTCGGTTCACGAACGGTAGCTGGAAATATCGCTTACCCGTTAAAGTTAGCAGGTGTGCCGAAAAAGGAAATTAATGAACGAGTAAATGAGTTGTTAAGCTTTGTCGGTCTTACAGATAAGGCAAAAGATTTTCCAGAACAATTATCTGGTGGACAAAAGCAGCGGGTAGGTATTGCAAGGGCATTGGCTACCTCTCCGGATATCTTAATTTGTGACGAGGCAACCTCTGCACTAGACCCGGATACTACCGGAGAAATTCTCCGTCTTCTCAAAAAGGTAAATAAGGAACTAGGAATTACTATCCTACTTATCACGCATGAGATGCATGTCATCCAAGAGATTTGTGACAGGGTTGCCGTAATGGAGAATGGTGAAGTAATTGAGTCAGATTCGGTCTTTAATGTCTTTACCAATCCAACACACCTGACTACGCAGCGCTTTATTCAATCCGTACAGCAAGATAGACCTTCTGCTACGTTATTGGAAGAGTGGAGGAAGAAAGGTGGTAAACACTTATACCGCGTTATTTTTAAAGGGGAGATTGCTAGTGATCCGGTCCTGTCTCGCGTAACAAGGAAATTTGATGTGGATGTAAATATTGTGTATGGATCCGTCCGAGAATTACAGGAGAAATTATATGGAAATCTGCTTGTATCATTCGTAGGGCAAGAGGAGAATATTTCTTCGGTGCTTTCAGAATTGAAACAAGACGTAACTGTCGAGGAGGTGAAAGTGAATGAAGGTTGATTGGAGTACATTTTGGCCACGTATCGTAGAATCCACTGGGGAGACCATTCTTATGGTTATCATGACTCTTATTTTTGGTTCCATTCTGGGTATAACGATAGGTTTACTTCTATTTGTTACAAGAACTGGAAACATACTAGAAAACAAAATCGTGTTCACTTTGCTAAATATATTGATTAATATTATTCGCCCAATCCCGTTTATCATTTTCTTAGTGGCAATTAGTCCTCTAACAAGGGCGGTTGTTGGAACGACAATTGGAACATGGGCCGCTATTTTTCCGATGACGATCGCCGCCTCCTTTGGGATTGCTAGAGTCGTAGAGAATAACTTAGTTAGTATCGATTCTGGAGTGATTGAGGCAGCGAAGGCAATGGGGGCGAGTCCTCTCCGAATCATTTTCACTGTATTAATCCCAGAAGCACTTGGGCCACTTATTTTAGGTTTAACCTTTGTAACGGTTAGTTTAATAGATTTCTCCGCAATGGCAGGAACAGTTGGCGGAGGCGGACTAGGCCATGTTGCAATGACCTACGGGTACCAACGGTTTGATGGTAGTGTCATGCTGGTTACCGTTATTATACTTATTGTTCTCGTGCAAATCGCACAATGGATTGGAAATACATTATCAAGAAAAATAATGAGACGCTAAGAAGCGCTCTGATTAACACATAAAAAATAACACAAAGAGGAGATACAAAAATGAAAAAATGGTTTACTATTTTGCTAGTATTTATTGCAGTTGGACTATTAGCAGCCTGTGGAGACGATTCAGCATCAGGCGATGGTAACAATGTAGTTAAGATTGGGGTAACAGGAACAGATGGTGCGGTTTGGCCATTGTTAAAAGAAAAAGCAAAAGCTGAAGGAATTGAAATTGAATTAGTGGAGTTCTCTGATTATACCTTACCAAATCAAGCATTAGCTAACGGGGATATTGATCTTAATTCATTCCAGCATATCGCGTTTCTATCTCAATTCAATGAAGAGAACGATCTAGATTTAGTTCCAATAGGGGCAACGGTAATTGCACCGATGGGATTATACTCAGAGAAAATAAAAGATGTGAGCGAGATTAAAGAAGGCGATAAAATAGCTATTCCAGATGATCCTTCTAACCAGGCACGTGCACTGAAATTATTAGAATCAGCAGGATTGATTACATTAGCAGACGATTTTGGGCTATTTGGTGACCCAAGTAAGATTGTAGATAATCCATTGAACTTAGATATTTTACCGATTGTTGCACAACAAACACCACGTGTATTACCAGATGTAGCAGCATCCGTTATCAATAACGGTGTGGCTGGTCAAGCAGGATTCGATCCAGTGAAAGATCCGGTTTACCTAGAAGATGCTAACGATCCGAGTGTATTACCATACATCAATATTTTTGCAGCACGATCTGGGGATCAAGATAATGCGACCTTCCAAAAAATTGTTGAGTTATATCATGAAGAAGAGGTAGTAAAAGCAGTTGAAGCGGACACAAATGGGGGATCCATTGTTGTTGATATTGCAAAAGATGAGCTAGTAGAGCAATTTGAAGGACTATAAGGAGGAGATTAGGTTGAGTAAAACACTAACGGGTATAGAGTTAATACAGGAATCGATCGAATCAAATAAACAAGCATATATTGAAACAAGTCAGGATATACATGCTAACCCAGAAATCGGCAATCAGGAGTTTTATGCAAGCAAAAAGCATGTAGAAACGTTAACAAAGGCAGGATTTACAGTAGAAACTGCTGTTGCAGGGCATGAAACATCTTTTTATGCAGTAAAAGACAGTGGGGAGCCGGGCCCTACTATTGCCTATCTTGCAGAGTATGACGCATTACCTGGCTTAGGTCATGCCTGTGGTCATAATATAATTGGAACAACTAGCGTAGCAGCTGCCATTGCGCTTTCGGAGACACTAGCGGAAACAGGTGGCAAGGTCATCGTGTTAGGGACACCCGCGGAAGAAGGTGGTCCAAACGGTAGTGCAAAGGGAAGTTTCGTAAAGCATGGCTATTTGAAAGGTGTAGATACGGCGTTAATGATTCATCCATCAGGAAAAACAGCGGTAACTGGTGAATCACTAGCTGTTGATCCACTTGATTTTCATTTTTATGGGAAAGCTGCCCATGCATCAGGAGCTCCTGAACAAGGGATTAATGCATTGGATGCTGTGATTCAACTATTTGTAGGAATTAATGCATTACGCCAACAACTTCCTAGCGAGGTTCGTGTTCACGGAATCATTACTCATGGTGGGGATGCACCAAACATTATTCCGGACTATGCCGTTGCTAGGTTCTATATTCGTGCAGAATCCTGGAAAAAGACAGAGGAAGTTTCCACGAAAGTACGTGCGATTGCAGAAGGTGCCGCACTAGCAACCGGTGCAACGGTTAAAGTGGAGAGATTCCAAAATGAAGTAAAAGACTTTGTCCTAAACCCAGTACTCGACCAGGTTCTGAAGGAAGAATTGGAAGGTGTTGGGGAAGATGTTTGGACGGTTAGAGGAAAAGGCAAAGGTTCAACAGATGCTGGAAATATTAGCTATGAAGTTCCAACTGCTCATCCTTATATAAAAATTGGTCCGGATGATTTGATTGGGCATACGAATGAATTTAGAGAAGCAGCTAAATCCCCGGTAGGTGATGCTGCTCTTATAAAAGGAGCAAAAGCGCTGGCATCTGCAGGATATCGACTGCTAACGGATCCTGTACTTTTAAAACAAGTGAAGGAAGCGTTTGAGCAAGAGAGAAATAAGAAGCTATAGGACCATTTTAGCTAAGGGTTAAAATCTTACAAAAGCTCGTTATTGAGAGGAACAGCCTCTTTCTAATAGAAAGAAGCTGTTCCTTTTGTATGTAGCAGCTAGTTTATTAGTCTTCCATCAACTCTTTCAATCTAGCATAGGCTTCTTCGTTCGCTGGAATAGCTTTATCAGATTTGATAGCTGGGAAAATATAATAGGTTAATAACCCTTCAACATACTTGCCGGAAGCTGAGTAGACCACGACCAGATTTTCATCCGGCACAATAAATATATTTTGGTGATTTGCCCCACTCGCCTGATAAATCTCTTTATCTTTTACTTTTAATAACCAAAAGTAGTATCCATAGCCATCCCATACTTCACCAGTTTGGGGTGTGGTAGATGCCTTTACCCAATCTTTCGGAACGATTTGTTCTCCATCCCATTCACCACGATGAAGATAAAGAAAACCAAATCTAGCCATATCTCGTGGTGTCATCGAGGCAAAGGTGCCACCATGTGTGTAGCCATCATTTGTTTCATGCCATTTCATGCTAGTAACACCAATCTTGTTGAAAATCTTCTCTTGGGCGTAATCAGCTAAGCTCTGTCCCGTTGCTTTTTCAATAATTGCCCCCATTGTAAATGATGCCCCTGTATCGTAGTTAAACTTGCCAACTTTTTCTTTGATAACAGGATTGTCTAGATAAAACTTAAGTTGTTCATCACTCCGACGCCAATCCACCCATAATTCTGGGTCGTCAAACTCATTCCAATCCATGCCATTTGTCATTGTCAGTAAGTGTTCAACGGTCATATTTTCTTTAGCTTCACTCATGTTTTCGAAACTCATATCTGGAAAAAAGTCTAACACGTTGTCGTCCAAACTAAATAATCCTTCATCTATAGCAACCCCTGTAGCTGCACTTGTTAAACTTTTTGTTACAGAATAAATCTGATGGGGAAAATCTTCATCGTAAGGGAAGTTATATTTTTCTGTGATGATATGACCGTTCTTAATGATAAGTAATCCATCAAATCGATAAGGGTTAGTTTTTTCTATGTGCTCGAACATTTCAGCTAATTTTTCACTATCGACCCCTTGCTCTTCTGGAGTCGATTCTGGCCACTCTTCTGTTGGCCATACATCAGGTTTTTCTACCCGTACGGTTGCAAAATCAATCTCTGGTCTATAAGAATAGGCAATGAAAAACAGTGCGACTAGAATGATAATAATCCAATGACTTTTTTTCATAATAAACACCTCTTAATAATCTTATACTCTCTGGAGTATATTCATTGCTGTTTCCATGTCGATATCTTTTTCGATATGTTCTGGTGCCCAAGGGATGTAAATATCTGGTTTAATACCGGGTTCTTCTAGCGCACCACGGTGGTCTAATTGATCTAATCTTGAGGTAGGGTACATGAATTTAAGTTGATTATTCCATGTGATCGTGGTGAGATTTGCGTAATCATTCATTCCCATAGTAGCCCTTCCAACAACGGTAACCTTTGGAGATTGCTTACATAAATTCACAAAGATGTCTCCGGCACTCCCGCAGTATACATCTGCTAGAATAATAATGTTTTTTGGATATTCTAAACCGACTATTTCTGCCTCCATATTTTGTGATTCGAATGCAACGAATCCACTCCCACGATGTTTCTCCCACATTTGGATAAACTGCTTGATCATATTTTGAATGGTTGGGTCAGTAATCTGGTTCAAATCTTCTTTTAAACTATTTATCTGTGAAGATGCATTTCTTTCCGTACAATTAAACTTCATTTGATAATCACTATAATCTAGTATGATTGGATTGGTTGGAAATAAGTAAGGGGTTAGGTTCTGAAAAGTTGCATCGCTTCCACCATTATTTATGCGCACATCAATAATCAAGTTCACAGTTTTGCTAAGCTCTTTTTTATGTTTTTCAATAAGCTGATTTAACGGATCAGGATTAAAAAAGTCTGTTAAAGTCATGCATAAGGTGTCCTCATCTATCCTTGTTATAGAATGGTTAGCAACGTAACCTTCTTTTGGGTATTTCTTTAATTCAATAATTTGCTCCTTACCAGTCCTATCAACTACTTTAGCAAGGTTATATTTTTTGATTATATCTCGCCAAGATTCTCTTTCTGCTTTGGATTCCATTAATTCACGCTTATGTTTTTCTACCAAAGCTAAGACCGGAACATTATCTAGTTCAACAATAGCATCTCCAACCTTTAATCTACTTTCATTGCCGGTTGAAGTGACAAAAAGCTTGTCTTCATGTCTCCTCACTTTAAATCCATTATCGTATAGTTGTTGTGTCTCAGATTTTTGTACAATGAAAAACATATGTGGATCCTTGAAGTCCAATAAGTAATCCTGCACAAGCTCTGTAAAACGATTGGGTGTGAGTTCGTTTGTATTCTCCAATTGTCTAATTTTATCCTCATAGACCTTAGGATTATCCCAGCCTTGTTTATCTTTATATCCCGCATAATCACTGTGCATGATATCAACTACTTCTCGAAAAATATCACTATACATGGTTAGTCCCCTTTTTAAAATATTCTAAATTTATTTTAGTATAGATGGAAAATGATTACAAATGTATCGTGGATAGTTGGTTGTGATTTGATGAGGGAGGGCTAATTCACTTAAAGGGACAGAATTATGCCGGAAATGATGATGAGAGGGTTTCTCATGATGATTTTCAGAGGGAAGTTGGTGAAAATTGATGATGAGAGGGTTTATCATGATTATTTTTAGAGGGAAGTTAGTGAAAATTGATGATGAGAGGGGGCCTCATGATGATTTTCGGAGGAAAGTTAGTGGAAATTGATTATGACAGAGGTCCTCATGATCTTTTTACGAGGAAATCCGTTAATAATGACGATGACAAGTCTTCTCATGGTGTTATTAAAAGTAAGAAAAATAATGAAAGATTAACCATACAACTTCAAGGTAATACGAAATTCGTTAACGGTAATACTTTCACATATTATTTGTTATAATGGGAACTAACTCAAGAGACGGAGGGGACATATGGAATTTATAAGTGAATGGATCGGTGATTTAGGTTGGGATCCAACAGTAGAGAAATATTTAATTGTTGCAGCTAAGATTCTATTTATAGCATTGATCAGTATCATCGCTAATTTTATAACAAAGAAGATTGTTGTAAGAATTATTACGAAAATGCTAACCCGTAATAAATATCAATGGGATAATGTGTTTTTAGAACGAAAGGTTTTCCATAGGCTTTCACATATTGTTCCTGCAATTATTATTTACAATTTCGCAGGAACCTTTCCAGAATATGAGGAATTGATAATAAAGCTTTCAAATACATATATCATTCTTGTTATGTTACTAGTAATCAATAGTACATTACATGCGGTTAATGATATTTATCGGACCTTTGAAGTTTCCAAAACTAGACCGATTAAAGGATTTATTCAAGTAGCCAATATTATCTTCTTTGTCATTGGAGCAATCTTAATCATTGCGAATCTAATCGGTGAAAGTCCACTTGTACTGTTAGGTGGTATTGGTGCGTTATCTGCGGTATTAATGTTAGTCTTCCAGGATTCCATCTTAGGACTTGTTGCTGGCGTCCAGTTATCTACTAATGACATGGTACGAGTTGGGGATTGGATTGAGATGCCAAAGTATAATGCGGATGGTGATGTTATTGATATCACGTTAAATACCGTGATGGTCCAAAACTGGGATAAGACAGTCACGATGATTCCGACGTATGCATTAGTATCTGATTCGTTTAAGAACTGGCGAAGCATGGAAAAGTCAGGTGGAAGAAGGATTAAGCGATCACTGTATCTTGATACAACGAGTATTAAATTTTGTACTCCTGAGATGTTAGATCGTTTAAAGAAGATTCAAGTTCTATCGGATTATATAACACAGAAGGAAGCAGAAATTGAAGAATATAATAAGACACATCAAATCAATCGTGAAAATCCAGTCAATGGAAGAGCGATGACAAATGTCGGGGTATTCCGAGCGTATATCGATAACTATTTAAAACGTCATCCGGGGATTCATAAGGAGATGACGTTAATGGTAAGACAGTTAGAACCAAAGGAAAACGGATTGCCATTAGAGATTTATGCATTTACGAATAATACGGCATGGGCGGTGTATGAGTCAATTCAGTCGGACATTTTTGACCACCTATTTGCAGTAGCGCCTGAATTTGGCCTGCGAGTGTTCCAAAATCCAACTGGAAATGATCTCAGAGCCTTAAGCGAAACAACAAAGCAAGAGGTAAAACCAATAAGAGAACAAGAGTAAAGGGAGGGACAGTCCCTCTGTGAATCATTTCACAGAGGGACTGTCCCCCTTCATGTAATCTTTGAGTTCGTCTTCGGCACTATTTTCTGTTAGTGGTACTTCGGCACGATAAGCGGCGCGGCAGATGACATGGGCTGCGACTGGCGCGGTTAAGAAAACAAATAGGATTCCTAAAATAAGTCGAATGCTAAAGTATCCTTCTGAAATGACAAAGTATAATAACGTTCCGATTAGAATAAACAATACACCTACCGTAGAGCTTTTCGATGCAGCATGGGAGCGTGTATACACATCTGGTAAACGTACCAACCCAATGGCGCTAATTAAACAAATTAACGTTCCTAAGAAAATCAAGACTCCAGCAATGACCTCAGCGCTTCCGCTCAATGACGACACCCCTTTCAATAAATCGGGCAAAGGCTATGGTCCCAACAAAGGACAAGATACCGATTAATAATATTAGTTCAAAAAAAGCATGGGTATCGAGATAAACAGAAAAAATTGCTATCCCTGCAATTAAATTAATCCCTATCGAATCAAGTGCCTGTACCCGATCAGCACTGGATGGCCCTTTTATTACACGGTAAATATTTAACAAAATAGCTAGTGTCAAAATAATAAGTGATAATATCATCAAGATTTCAAACATATTTTCTCGTCACATCCTTAATTGCCCGTTCAAAGATCAACTGTGATTTTAACACCGATTCCTTTGATTCCGGGACATCCATCGCATGAACATACAGGCTTTTACCATTTGGTGTAACCTCCATCACCACTGATCCCGGTGTTAAACAAATCAGTAGGGAAAGCAAAGTGATTTCAACATCCCCCTCTAAGTCCGTATCGATACGAAATATACCTGGGGTAATATTAATCTTCGGACGGAGCACCTGCCGTATCACAAGAATGGCAGACCCTAAGAGCTCATAACTAAAAACATAGAGTAGTTTTATAGCAGCCCAAACGAAAAATACATATAGAGGCTTGTTGAAAAAACGTCGCATAAAGAACAATATTAGAATACCGACGATATAACCACTCAAAAAGCTTAAGAATCGCCACTCATCCTGGAAGAACATCCAAAGAAAAGCAATAAATATGTTAATCAATATTTGAAATGGCATGCCTGCTCCTCCTTTCGTTTATGGAATATCATTTCCTGCAAATACAGCATCAATATACGTTTGTGGATTCATGAGCGATTCCACTGCTGTTTCCACATAAGCGTTAATGAATTCCGGTCCAATACCAAGTGCGATCGTAAGAATAGTGAGTAACGCAATTGGTATCATGACCCCTTTGGTCGTACCTTTTTCCTCTTCCTCACTAAGTACGGTTTCTCCCCAAAAGGCATTCATGAAGATTTTCATTACCGAATAAAGAATAAGCAAGCTAGCTATCAATCCAATCGCACCTAGCCAATAATATCCTGCTTCAAATGTACCTTTTGTAATAAATACCTTTCCAATAAACCCGCTAAGTGGTGGAATGCCAATTAATGATAAAGCAGCGATAAAGAACATCCACCCTAAATAAGGATGGTTCCGTATTAACCCACTCATTTCTTTTAAATTGGTTGTACCAGTTAAATAAACAACGACACCACCAATTAAGAAAATAAGAGCTTTTACAATCATGTCATGGATTAAATAATAGATAGAACCGAGTGTCCCGCTATCGGTAAATGCAGCAAAACCAGCTAAAATAAATCCAGCCCCGATGATGACATTATAGGTTAGAATTTTATTTATATCCCAGTAGCCAATTGCTCCGATTCCGCCTAAAATCATTGTTATTGCTGCAAGTATGCCAATGAACAAATGTGTAATTCCAGGCTCATGATAAAACACTAACGTAAACATTCGCATGATGGCATAGATTCCAACCTTGGTTAATAGTGCGGCGAAAAGAGCAGACACTGCGGCCGGTGGCACACTATACGATCCAGGTAGCCAATAAAATAAGAACAATCCAGCCTTCATACCGAATACAAGAATAAATAAAATAGCTACGGTCGTAATAAAGCCATCCTGTCCAACTTCAGCAATTCGAACGGAAATATGTGCTAAACTCAATGTACCAGTAATGGAATACATATAAGCAATCCCAACTAAGAAGAATGCTGAGGAAAGAACGTTAATAATCACGTATTTCATTGTTTCCCGAAGTTGTACTTTTTTGCCACCCAAGGATACTAACACATAAGAAGCTAGAAGAAGTACTTCAAAGAAAACATATAAATTAAATAAGTCCCCAGTTAAGAATGAACCGTTTATCCCAGTAATCAAGAATAAGACTAACGAATAAAAATAATGATTTTCCCTGTCTTTGCCGATGATTTTAAAGGAAAACACCACACAACAAAAGGCGACAATACTAGTCGTTAAAACAAGTAGGATGGAAAACATGTCCGCTACAAGACCAATCCCAAATGGAGCTTGCCACCCGCCTAATTGCAGAGTTTGAATGCCGTTCGCTTGTATTTGGTTCATAAGGACGATAGAAATTCCAGTTACAACGGCAAGGACGACGACAGATAGCACTCGTTGCAAGTGAATTTTATTCCGTAGTAGGATGAAAAGCATTCCGGCTATTAACGGCAAGATAACTGGCCATATGAGTAAGTTATTCATGTTCATTTCCCCTTAGGTTGTTCATATCGTCGGTACCATGCTTTTTATAGGTACGGTAGCTTAGTACAAGAAGGAAGGCTGTTACAGCAAAATTAATAACGATTGCCGTTAATATTAATGCCTGTGGGATGGCATCTGTAAAATCCTTTGTTCTCTCAGAAAGCAAAGGAGGTCCACCTGTTTTCAAACCACCCATAATAATAATCATTAAATTAACTGCATGACTGATTAGGGATAACCCAAGGATAATCCGCAACATTTGATTGGATAACATGAGATAAGTCCCGATCGTAAATAAGATTCCAATGACAATTGCTATAAGTGTTTCCATTACAGACCATCCTCACTGATGCTAGTTATAATGGTGACTGCTGTGCCGATAACTGCTAGAGCTACTCCAATATCAAAAAGCACTGCTGTCGCTAGTTCCGTTTTTCCAAAGAGAGGAAGATCGAAGTAACCAAAAGTTTGCTCTAAAAAGTTATCACCATAAATCATGCCAGCTAATCCGGTTGAAACCGAAATAAGGACCCCAAGTGCAGCAAGTTTTTTATAATCAATCGGTAAATTTGTTTGTATTCGCTCGATATCAAATGATAAATAGAGCAGAACAATCCCAGCAGCAGTTGTTAAGCCACCTATAAATCCGCCACCAGGAAAATGATGTCCTGCCCAAAATAAATCAATAGAAAAAGTAAATATAATCACGGCGGTGAGTTTTGACACCGTGTGTAGGATGACATCATTTGGTTCCGGCTTCATCTGAATCACTTCCTTTATGCTGGAGCTTAACTAACGTATACACCCCGATACCAGCAATCAGTAATACTGCGATTTCTAACATGGTATCAAAGCCTCTAAAATCAACTAAGATTGCATTCACGATATTTTTTGCTCCAGCTAATTCATAAGCATTCTCGAAGAAAGTTGTAATCGGTGTAAATAATTGATGACCGGTCGCTACGAGAGTCAATACCGTCATCGTCACACCAACTGCAAGAGACACCACGAGATTGGTTACTTTGAACTTCATTTTTTCAATTTTCTTCTCGAGTTTTGGTAAGTGGTAGAAACATAGTAAAAATAATACCGTAGTTGCTGTTTCAACAACCATCTGCGTCATTGCCAAGTCTGGTGCACGGAAAATTACGAATAACATCACCATCAGATAGCCAACGGCACCAAGTGCAACAATGGCGGTAATTCTATTTTTCGTAAACAACACGGTGAAAGTTGCGGCAACCATGGCAGCTAATATACCAATATCATATACCGTCACATAAGCATTATTGGAAAAATCAAATGTAATTGCATCAAAAACAATTAAAGCAGTTCCTAGAATAAGGACGATAAATACAAAGATATACAGTAAATAATGACGGATTGAACCAGTCATGTAGCGGTTCGTAAAGGAAGCAGAACCTTGCTCTAGATTTTCAATTCCATTGCTATACAAGTAATTTAAGCTTAGCTTATCCGGATAAACTCGGAATGCGATATTCCACTTCTTAATGGCAACGAATAAAATCGAACCAAGGACAATGACCCCAATCGTCATCCAAAGCTCGGTTTGAAAACCATGCCAAGCAGTGATTTTGAATGGAACGGTCTCCATCGTCATACCTGGAATGACGGAAATTAACGCAGGTTTAAGAATGTAATTCGCTAATAGATTTGGAAAGAAGAAAATCAAAACAACAAGTGCGCCTAAGATGGCAGGTGGAATAAGCATGCCAACCGGTGCTTCATGAATTTTTTCCTTAGGAAGCTTATCTGGCTTGAATGTACCAAAAAACGGTCGGACTAATAAAATTAAGCAATAAATAAACGTAAATACACTCGCAACCCATGCAATAATCGGGAATAGAATAGTTAACTCTTCTAAAGTAAAGAAAGAAATTTCCGATGCACTAAGCATGCCAGTAAAGAACATTTCTTTACTTAAGAATCCATTAAAAGGTGGTAATCCAGCCATTGACAAGCTTCCAATTAATGCTATGGTGAATGTTAGTGGCATGATAGACATTAAACCACCTAATCTACGAATATCACGAGTACCCGTTTCATGGTCAATAATTCCGACGACCATGAATAAGGCACCTTTGAAGGTAGAATGGTTAAACAGATGGAACAACGCCGCAAAGATTGCAAAAGCATAGATTTCCTGTGCATCACCAATATCAAAATATAACGCCGCAGAACCTACTCCAAGTAAGCTCATGATTAGCCCCAGTTGGCTAATCGTTGAGAATGCTAACAATGCTTTTAAGTCGGTTTGCCTTACTGCACGTACCGATCCATAAATTAATGTGATTACCCCAATTCCACCAACCATCCAAAACCAAGCAGCGTTTCCGCCAAAGATTGGAGTCATTCGTGCTACTAGATATATTCCAGCTTTTACCATCGTAGCTGAATGTAAGTAAGCACTAATTGGTGTTGGAGCTTCCATCGCATCTGGTAACCAAATACTAAAAGGATATTGTGCGGACTTCGTAAACGCTCCGATTAGAATAAGTACCATTGCTGGAATGAAGAGAGAGCTCTCCGTAATAAGCGTAACATTCGCGAACATTTCTCGTAGGCTGTATGTGTCGGTGATCATCGTTAGTAGAATTAAGCCTGCTAGCATGGCCAGCCCACCGAACACGGTAATAATCATCGCTTTTAAAGCACCAGCACGAGACTTTTTCCGTTCGTACCAATAAGCAATCAGTAGAAAGGATGATACACTTGTTAGCTCCCAAAGCGTATATAATACAAAAACATTGTCAGAGACGACCAACCCAAGCATGGCTCCCATAAATAAGAGAAGATAAACATAGAAATTATGTAGCTCTTCCCGTTTTTTATCCATATAAAAGATGGAATAGAAGACAACTAGTGTACCAATTCCACTAATGATCAATCCAAATAACAGTGCTAGCCCATCTACATAAATATCAAAGTTAATTCCTAAAGACGGAATCCATGGCATAGAAAGTAATATGGTATCCCCAGTTGAAATGTTAGGAATCTGTAAAGCGAGATGAATCAGAATAACTAGTGGAATAACAACGACAAACCATCCTGTATGGATTTTTGCATTAAATTTCTTATATATATAAGGAATTATGATTGCTGCAAAGAAAGGCAGTAGAATAATAAAATGTAACAAACTCAAAAGCGTTCACTCCGATTGAAAAAAGACTGTTTTCTTAAAATTACTGAATTAATAATTGCCATTGACTGTATGGAAGACAAAGTGATATAGTCATACATAGTTTAATGAGTAACAAGGTTTTTATTTATAGATTAGTAAAATAATAATTGTCTCTTTAAGGTAACAAGTTGAAGAAAAACGAACATACTGTTTGTAACGTTAGTTTTTCTAATATTATTTTGAGGTGAATAAAATGGAAAAAACAAATGGGCGTATAGATGAAAGCATTCTAGTATGTGTACACTATGGCCCAAATGGCGAGCGCCTCATCAAACGCGGTTGTAAAATTGCCAACATGCTAGGCTGTCCATTGTATATTCTTACGGTTGATACGAAGCCATTTGATGAAATGGATGCAGAGAAAAGCTTTTATTTAGAAAGATGGAAGCAGCTAGCAGAAGAGAATAATGTAACTGATTTTATTATAAAAGATAGAGAAAAACGACCAGTAGCCAAAGTAATTACAGACGTTGCTAGAGAAAAGCATGTGACGCAAATTGTCCTAGGCCAAACAGCACAAAGCCGATGGGAACAAATTACAAAAGGCTCTCTAATCAATACATTACTGCATGATATACCATTTGTAGACTTGCATATTATTTCAGTAACACGCTATATTCGTAACGAAAATGGCCAGTTCCAGAGAGGTTGCAGAGCATACCTTTCTAAAGAAGATGAGCATTTCCGTTTAACATTTAAGCATTCAAACACCGTTGACTATGAAGGTATCTTCTTTAAAGAACAAGGAACAGACTTTGATAACGGAATCTTTAAATTTATGAAAGACCGTGAAATGTTTAAAGTACGAGTGACCGAAGGAATTGTTAAGGAATTAAAAAAAGTTGATATGAACGTCGACTATGAACATGAAAGTAAGTCGTAAGGAAGACTCTCCAGGTGAACTTGGAGAGTTTTTTATTTATAAATTAACATCTACTTTAACTGCGCTTTTTTCTTCCTCCGTAATACCGATGTATTTTAATGTCTCCGATCTCGAGTTGTGATGGAACATATGCATTAAAATGGAAATGGCAACACCTTTCCGGTATGCATGATAGCCAAACGTCTTTCGCAGTGTATGTGTACCAACATTTCCTTCTATCCCAGCTTCTTTTGCTGCAACATTAATAATCCGATAGGCTTGCTGGCGCGTAATCGGTTTGTCATTTCTAGTGGATTTAAAAAGATAATCAGTCTGTTTTAAATCACTACTTCGAATGTATCTTTCTAAAGCGATACGAACACGACTATTTAAATAATGTTTTTGAACATTACCCGTTTTTTCATCTTGAATGGTGAGATATTCCCTTGGTCCATCGCCATCCCAAACATCTTCTACTTTAAGAAGTAGTAAGTTTTGTGATTGGATACCAGTATTAATCCCAATGACAAAAAGGACATAATCCCGTAATGACGACTTTTCCAATATATCTTTCATGGCATTTATTTTTGAAATATCCTTTATAGGAACAACATATTCCATTGGTTTACTCCCTGTTTATGTTACATAACTATATAGTATCATAGGTTATGTAACATGAGCAATTATGAACTCTGTCGGTGTTGGTTGGTTTTGTTTCTTATTGTTTAATTAAAAGGGATAGTTTATGTAGGCTCGTTACTGTAGTTGTTAACATCATTTCAGGATGGATTTTCGGTTGAAGTGATTTTAAGAAGGGCTCTTAGCATCATTTTTGTTTAATAGATTGAGAGAAGTGAAGTTAAGGAGAGTTCTTAACATCATTTTGGCATGGAAATCCTAGCAGAAATGAAGCTAAGGCAAACTATTACCATCTTTTTGAAAACATCGTTCGTTCGAAATGATGGTAAGAACAAATTTCGAAAGACTTTTAATATTAGAAAAAACATACTATGATAAAGGTACAGAAAGAAGGGGAAACATGATGCAGTTGTTACGTTGGGTTACTTATATGATAGGGCTTGTTATTTTTAGCTATGGAATTACCATAGCGTTGAAAATGCAATATCTAGGGGTCCATCCGTGGGATGTTTTAAATGTTGCTCTATATGAAAAGGTAGGTCTATCCATTGGTTCTTGGGCTATTATCATTTCTATTCTACTAATATTTGTTACTTTAATTCTGGATAAAAGCTATGTGAAGTTAGGAACCTTTATTAATGCGATTCTAGTAGGTGCATTTGTGGATTTATTTTTATGGATTGATTTTTTACCGCAAGCCAGTCAAACATGGACGGACTACATCGTGATTATTATAGGAATTGTTACGATGGGATTTGGTGGTGGATTGTATAATTCCGCCCAGATTGGTGCAGGGCCGAGAGACGGTTTTATGTTAGCCATTGCGGAAAAGTTAAGTAAGTCAGTTGGACTAATTCGGATTATTGTAGAGTCGCTAATGTTATTGATTGGCCTAGTACTTGGAGGACCGGTATTCATTTTTACCTTTATTTTTACGTTTATCCAAAGTCCGGTATTTGCGTTCACGTTTAATAGGTTCAAGTCGGTATTTAACCTAATAGAACGGAAGCTACAGGAAAAACAATATTCCAAATTAAGTGCATAAAATAGAGGGCAGATACGTGAACTGTTTATCGGGAAAGTTCACTCCTGTCCTCTTATTATTTTCGTGTACATTTAACCAAAATACCCATTATTTTTAACATGAAAGACTTTGGTTGCGGTTGTCATAAAATTCAAGGTTTGCTCGGACATGTAGTCGGGTGAATCTGGAAAGTCTTCTTCAATCCAACGAATGATAAGTCCTGCAATACCATGTGCGCGAAAAATGTATAACCATTTTGTATCGATGTATGAATCTCCCTCTATTTCATAATCATATTCCCGGTTAAACATTTCCTCAATTGCTTTTGCTATTTGGAAGCGGAAGTCTACTCGTATATGATCACTTAATAGTAGTTTATACAGACTAGCATTCTCCTTAAAATAACTAAACAATGTAATATCTTCTAATTTCATTTCTTTCATATTTACTGTTTCGAAAGTTTTATAGGGAGTACGAATTTGTTCGACCATCTCGGATAACACATCGGTGATTACTTCTTCTAAAAGGTGCTCTTTTGTCTCGAAATTCGCATAGAAAGTACCACGATTATAATTGGCTTCACGTACAATTTCTGATATGGTAATTTGTTCAAAGGGCTTCTGATGTAATAGTTTTAAGAAAGTTTCTTTGATATCTGATTTTGAACGTTGTACTCGTTTGTCAGGATAATCTACCATAAGGCTCACCTCTCTATAAGTATCTCTAAAACATTAAATTTCCGCAAATTTAATGAACAAAAGAACTCATTTTGTTCATTTCTGAACAGTACGTTATTTTTGTTGATTGAAGAAAACGTTTTTACAACTTATCCTAAAGGTGGATTAAATTATTAGGGGGTATGGTTTATTATGAAAGGTTGGGAATTTACAGGTACTAACGAACCACTTCGTTTAATAGAAAAGGCCGATCCAGTAGCAACTCCTGGAACGGTAATAATTGATGTTAAGGCTGCTGGATTATGTCATTCAGACGTTGCCACGTTACGTGATCCAGGTTGGATGAATATTTTAGCAAAAGTACCAATCGTCTTAGGACATGAAATCGCTGGTGTTATTACGGAAGTAGGCGATGGAGTAACAGACTTCAAGGTCGGTGACCGTGTTGGAGTATGTCCTGTAGGGAAAGATGGATTAGGACCTGGTAATGGTCGTGATGGCGGATATGCTAATAAAGTTTTAGTTCCTGCTGTTGATTTAGTTCCAATGCCAGAAAATATTACGTTCGCTCAAGCAGCAGCTGGGACAGATGCTGGGATGACTTCATATCATGCGATGTTCCAAAAAGGTGGGGCAAAAGCTGGCATGAAGGTTGGCGTTATCGGTATTGGTGGACTAGGTCAAATGGCTGCACGTGCTGCAGTTGTAGCTGGTTGTGAGGTTTATGCTGCGGATGTTAGTCCTGCTGCCCGTGAACTAGCAAAAGAAATTGGTTGTAAAGTTGTTGTAGAAGACGTATCGGAATTAGCAGAGTATGCACCAGAATTGATTGTTGACTACGCAGGATTCGGTACGACAACAGCTGGAGCAATTGATGCTGTTGCGGTTGGTGGTACAGTTGTTCTAGTTGGTATGGGTAGACTGGAAACGACTATTAACACTAGCAATCTAATTCTAAAATCTGTTCAACTAAAAGGTAGCGTAGGTGGAACTGTAGAAGATATCGCTGCAATTTATGAGCTAATGTCTCAAGGTCATTTAGATCCAACTATTTCTTATATTACATTTGATGAGATAGCAGAAGGTTTAGAACGACTAGAACGACATGAAGTAACAGGTAGACTAGTAGCAAACCTAGAATAGTTTTACTAGCAAAGGGGGGACTGTCCCTCTGTGAATATATTCACAGAGGGACAGTCCCCTTATAAGTCCCCTTATAGTTCTTCTGGTGGAAGCGGCCGGCTGAAGTAGTAGCCTTGGCCGATGATGTTGTAATTCTTCAGTAACTCCACTTGCTCCTTAGTTTCGATTCCTTCTACTACGATACGCTCACTAGTAATCGATTCGATTACTGCTTTAAGGATTTGCCTTTTTCGGACATTTTGTATCGCATCATCGATTAGTGATTTATCAATTTTCAATGTGTCATAATCTAGGGTAGCAATGAGATGTAACGAAGAGTAGCCTGCACCGAAATCATCAATGGCAAATTTAATACCTAATTCCCTAAGTTCCTGTACTAACTGGGAATAATCGTCCAAATTCATCATGACACTTTCCGTAATTTCAATTTCTAGGTATTCAGGGTCAATATTTTCTTCCTTAACAATTTGTAATACTTTATCCCGAAAGCGTGGGTCGGAGAACTGTCTTGCTGAAATGTTTATTGAGATGGGGACATGTAAATATTTATGTTCCTTCCATTGATTTATCCGCCTACAAGCTTCTCGGAGAACCCACTCTCCAATGGGGACAATAAGTCCTGTCCTTTCTGCGATTGGAATGAATTCATCAGGGCGTACATTGCCAAAAGATGGATTCCACCTGAGCAATGCTTCTAATCCAACCAGTTGGTTTGAATGGATGTCAACTTGGGGTTGGTAAACAAGCGTTAGCTCGTTGTTCTGTATTGCCTTTCGTAAGGCATTTTCTAACTGCAATCTTCTTTCAATCTTCTCATTTAATCGTTCATTAAAGAATTGATAGTTGTTTTTGCCTTTTTCCTTAGCTAAATACATCGCTAAATCTGCTTGACTTAATAAAGCCTCTGCATCAATAGAAGATCCTGACTCTATGCTAATTCCAATTGATAACGTCACGAGCAATTCGTGTCCGGATATAGTGATGGGGCAATTTAGTGCACGGAGCATATTTTCAGTAATACGAATAGTTTCTTCTTTCGTTACGTCCTCTAATAGAATGCAAAATTCATCACCACCTACACGCGCAATATAGCTATTTTCTTTTTTGAAATCATTTAGCTTCTGCGAGACCTTTTGGAGAAATAAATCGCCAATATGGTGTCCTAACGAATCATTGATATCTTTAAAATCATCGAAGTCAATTGCTAGTACAGCTACAGAGTGTTGTTCTTCCCGACTTTTAGAGATGACCTTTTCTAGTTGCTGATAAAACCATCTACGGTTAGCTAGTCCTGTTAATTGATCCGTATAGGCAAGCTGCTGGATTCTGTGGAAGGCTTCTTTTTCTTTCGTCTTATCTTTAGCAATTCCAAAAACACCTGTAACCTTGTTGTCTACTATAATTGGAATAGTGCTAATACTCGCTGGAATTCTTCTTCCATCCTTTGCAAGGGCAACTAACTCATATTCTTGAGGTTTCCCTTTTAAGGCTTCCTCAAATTTCTCTGTAGCTAGGTCTGCGTAATCTGGGTCTATTAAATCGTGAAAGACCATCTGAAGGAGATCGTCTTTCGAATATCCTAGAATATCCCAGATAGCAGCATTTACTTCCTGAAATTTACCAGTATGATCAAACGAAAAAACAGGGTCTGGGTTGTACTCGAAAAGGGAAGTGAAGCGCTGTTCTTTCTCTGATAGTTCTCTTTTTACTTTATTTTGCTCCGTTAAATCTCGCAGAATTAATTGAAAAGCAGGTTTGTTTTCATAAATGATGGGCATTATTGTAGTTTCTGCATCAATGGTTGTCCCATCTAAGGCAATTAGTTTAATATCTTTAAATCCTAATGGTTTACCTGCCTTTACTTGATGAAGGCGTACCTTCGTAATTTCGATAAAATCTGGATGAACAAAGTCCATGATTGGTTTACCAATAATTTCACTTTTTTTCGAAGCATGAATGATTTTTAAGCTTACTGTGTTTATAAATAATATATGTTTACCATCATGGACGATTAGTGGAACAGGAGAGTTTTCTACTAGATTCTGATATCGATTTTCACTTTCTATCAGTTGTTTGACATATTTTCTTTCCTTTTTCAAAACGTGACCATCAAAGATTGCAGTAATTAGTGTGATAATGATAATTAATAGGGAACTTATGGTTAATATAATTCCTAATGTAAATGTATCAATCCCTGTGAGGTTGAAAGGGTCATGTTCGTGTGGGATAAATTCGACTGCTCTCATCCCACAATGGTGCATAATTGATATGGTTAACCCTAGTAGTAGCGCACTAATTCCCGTTCGACTAACCGACTGGTCCGGTTTGTCTCTCATTTTTACAAACATGTTAATAGAGAGAATCGAAAATAAAATCGCAAATACGATAGAAAGATAAAAATATACGGAACTATAATTCATTTGAAATGGTTCAATCATTGAATATAAGGCAGTAAGGTGTAACGAAATTATTCCTATACCGATTGCTACCCCACTTAAAAACGTTTTGATCTTTGACAGAGGATGGATATATAAAATTAAGAATGCTAATAGTGATGAAATAAATGCAAATAAATAAGACGTGATTAGGAGAATCCCATCGTAAGTCATCGGATCGGCAACATGATGAGCAATCATACCAATAAAGTGCATAGAAAATATCCCGGTTGCCATAATTAGTGCACCCGCAATAATCCAGATTACTTTACGTGTGCGTAGTTCATCAAAAATCCGTTCTACTAAGACTAACGTCGTGTAGGAAGAAATGATAACAATTAAAATCGAAATGGTATGAAGTAAAGGACTAGTTGACGTGTGAATCAAAGTGTTTACACTCCTACAAGATAAGTTATTAATTAGTATTTGCAAACTTAGTTGTATTAATCGTTTTAGAGGGGGACTGTCCCTCAATATGTTAAAATATCCTTAAGGAGAAAGACATACTTTGTATAGGAGTAATTATATGACAAGTAAACTAAGTCGAAATGATGCAAATAAGTTGCTTCATGCTTTAAAAGAGATGAAAAATGATGTACTTGAACGAGAAGAAAAATTAGAAAAAAGATACTGGAGCGAAATAACGTTACCGATTACGATTAAAGAGGGACTAAGTAGATATACAAAGGATGAGTTACACGACATTAGAAAAAGCTTAGGAATCGAAAAGGCTAGTGCGTTAAAAAAGGCTGAATTAATCGACTTAATAGAAGATATTATTCCTAAAGCACTGAGAGAGTTCTGCGTTAGACTAGATGAGGAACGTTTTCGATTGTTGGTCAAAATGGCTCGGAGTGGCGGATATATTTCGGCGCCAAAGTTATTTAAACATCAAGCACAGTATCTGCGTGAAAGTGGTTTTGTTTATATGGGGACGTTTAATGGACAAAAAGTCCTTACCATTCCTGTTGAAATTATTGAATCTGTACAGGCTTTGGCCAAAGATAAGGAGCTTAATAAAGTACTTCAACGGAACACCGAATGGATCAACCTAACAAACGGCCTCTTATATTATTATGGAACGCTTACTAGCTTTCAGTTAATAGACCTTCTTGAGAAATATTTAGATGAGCCGGTAGAAGTAAGGGAATTTTTTGATGTTATATTTAATGCGAATAAATACAAAAAGGAACATTTTGTTGATTCAGAAGGCTTTTCTAACTTTGAAGTAGAAGAACCTAGTGTCATAAAGAAAGAACATAAGAGCCGTAGTAGTTTGGAATATTATCCTTTTACAAAAAAACAGATACTAGCAGCTTCAGAACACGATTTCGTAGACAAAAATAAACATCATGTTCGCTTTGTGAACTTTTTGATGGAGTATTATGAAGTGGATAAGGAAGATGCGGAAGCAATTACTTCTGATTGTGCTTTAGCCGCTAAATCTGGTGATACTCTAAATGATATTATGGAATTTCTTGAGAGTTTTCTAGAGTTTGACAGTTTGGAAACAGTAGAAGCAATTACGAGCCATCTTGTTCCACTTTTGAATCATACAAGGCAATGGTTTTTAAAAGGCTGGTCACCTAATGAGTTAAGCGCAATGAGAGATGATACTCCGGGTAGACGAGGCAATCTAGCTGCAGTTGAAAAGGTGATTAAGATTGGTAGAAACGATCCCTGTATATGCGGTAGTGGGAAAAAATATAAGAAATGCTGTGGAAAATAAAAAGGCGTACAATCCCTATAGAAGGTGGGATTGTACGCCTTTTTTAGATGAGAAAGCCTAATTTCTTCGCTTCAAATTCTAACTCCTCACGAAACTTCGGATGAGCAATATCAATTAAAGCTTTTGTTCGATCAAAAATAGATTTCCCTCTCATATGGGCGATCCCATACTCAGTAACGATATAGTCCACATCATTTTTAGAAGTTGTCACAACAGATCCTGGTGCTAGAATTGGTTTGATTCGAGAAATCGTATCATTTTTGGCGGTAGAGTAGAGGCAAATAAACCCTTTTCCGTTCTTTGCAAATCTCACGCCAGTTCCAAAATCAACTTGTCCACCTGTGGAACTATAATATTTCCCTGCAACCGTTTCTGATGCACATTGGCCATAGAAATCCACTTCTGTTGTGGAATTGATTGCCACCATATTGTCCTCTTGGGCGATGTTTCGAGGATCATTCACTTGATCGACGGATAACATCTTCAACTGCTTATTACCATCTATGAAGTCATATAACTTTTTAGATCCTAAGGCAAAAGTAGCAATGATTTTCTCAGGATGTGTTTTTTTCTTGGTACCTGTAACGACACCTTGTTGAACTAAGTCAATAACGCCATCTGTCAGCATTTCCGTGTGAATACCAATTTCACGATGATTACTTAGTAAACTTACTACCGCATTTGGTATCCCGCCAATTCCAACCTGAAGCGTCGAGCCATTATCAATGCGTTCTGCAACATATTCGGCGATTTTTTGATCGATATCGCGGACAGGTATCGTTGGTAGTTCATGAAGCGGTTGATCCTCTTGGATAAAACCTTCAATCTGTGATAGGTGTATTTTGTTAGTTCCATTTGTTTTTGGAACATGTTTATTTACTTGAATGACAAAAGGAGCTTTACCAATAAAATGAACGACATAGTCAGCCTCTGTCCCTAGAGAAAAATATCCTTCCTCATCCATTGGCGATGCTTGGCAAACGATGATTGGTTTTTGACAGATGCTATCGAGTAATTGTGGCATTTGATGAAAGTGGTTTGGTATTAGGTCACATTTTCCATTTGCAAATGCCTTACGGGAGTGAGCCCCCATAAAATACGATACATAACGGATAGAAGGAAAATCACCTTGAATATAGCGGCGACTTTTCATCTCCAACATTTGGTGAATCTTAACTTCGGAGAAAGCGTTGGGGTGTTCATCGATCATATTTAAAATGGTGTCAGGTTCACCATTAGCCATGCCGACAATAATATCTTTATAGTTTGATAGAATAGATAGAATTTCAGATGGGGATTTTTCCTTTGTGTTGTTGTTAATCATAGCTGAACCAACCTTTCTAAATCATGATGACTAATTGTAAAATTACAAGTCAATCTTTATTGATAGTATAACATGATTTGTAAACGTTTACCCTGTTAACTTCTGGGACAGAGGGACAGGTTCTTTGTCCCAGTGCAATGATAGATTTTGGGACGGTAAACCTGTCCCTCGTCCCGATGATTAATTTTTTTGGTTATTCATATAATTGGGCTAATATATATGGTAAGATAAAGGCGAAATAAAGGACCTTAAATTTGAAGCGTTGGGGGAGTTAGGATGAATATCTTAGTTCGAATAGCTGAGGTTGTGCTTGGGGCAATTTTTCTTGGGGCAGGATTAAATGGATATGCGGTGTTGTTTGGGTTTGAACCTTTTGCACCAACAAGTCCGGATGCTATGGAGTTTCTCGGTGATGGTTATCTGTTAGCACTTGAAAAAGGGGTAGAGATTGTAGCTGGAATTTTACTAATTATTCGTCGGTTCGTTCCATTAGTTCTCGTTGTATTGGCTGGCATTATCGTAAATATTTTAGCTTTTCATCTGTTTGTTGACCCTGAGTTACTTGTATTAGCTATATTCGTAACCGTGCTAGAAGGATTCCTAGCATGGCATTACCGCGCAAGCTTCCAAGGCTTACTAAAAAGTAGACCTTAGGGGGGACTGTCCCTCATTATGTAAACTAGAAAGGAGGTAGGGGATGGATAGGGAGAAAGCGTATTTTTATTTTAGTATCTTTGTTGGCGGTGCTTTGATAGTTTGTCTGTTTTTGATTATGACGGTATCGTCAAAGTTAACCTATATGGAAGGAAGAATGCAAGAACTAATTAGCATGCAACATGATATGCGGAGTATTGTTAGTGATCAAAATAGTACGGTCCAAAACGCCTTAACGGAATTTTATGAGCAACAAAGCTGGCTTGGTAGAATGGAGATGGATGTTAAACCGATCGATTCTCAAAATATTGAAGCGATTTTCGAATGGCAAGTAAAGGAACTTCAAAGCGATTCGGAAGTGATTTTCAATTACACGATAGGTGAAAATGAGGATTATACAGCTATTCCAGCTGAAGAATTTCAGCAAGGCCTTTATCAAGTCGTCATTCCATTCGAACTGGATATGAAACCGTACTGGAGTGTCGCGGTGCTTGATGGTGATAATATGGGAGAAGTGGAGATCGATGAATATAATCCTAAGGAAGATTTTAGATACTATGTCTCTGTGCAAAACAGTGATGGGTCTATTAAAAACGGGGATATAGAGATAGCCTACTTAGAGGAATATGGGCCACAACAATATGGCAACATAGACACGAATATCGACTTGGTTGATGGTGAAGTGCATGTTGTGCTGTATCACCATATGGGAAAAGACATGGACAATCTTGTGGAAGAAGCCTATCTACTTAAATATGAAAATAACAATCTAGTTGATGAGGTTCAGTTTAAGTTACAAGATGAAGATGAGGGATACCGATTCTATGTCTTAAACAATATGGAGCCATACGAAGACATGCGGCTAGTAGCTAGAGTGGTTTACTCGGATGGTCAGACATTTGAAAACGAAATATATAAATAGGAGGTTCCCTTAGGTGGATCTCCTATGGCAGGTGAAGAACTTGATTATGAACCAACAGAAAATGGCCCAATGTACGGCACAAGTTTTCACGATTTAGATGGGCACCACTGGGAACTATTCTTTATGGATGAAAGTGCATACCAATAATGGATTAGAGGTGTTAGAATGATTCAAGCAATCGGTCAAATTATGTTGTACGTTTCGAATCAAGAGGAAGCAGCAAACTTTTGGACAGAGAATCTTGGCTTTGTTGTAAAAAGTAGGGAAGATAACGGCAAGATGCAGTGGATTGAAATTGCTCCTTCAAATGAATCTGAAACGAGTTTTGTGCTCCATAATAAGGAACTAATTGCAAAAATGGAACCAGAACTAAATCTTGGTACTCCTTCTTTAATGCTGTTTACAAAAGATCTTGATCAACTGTATCGCAAGTTAACTGAAAAAAATATAACAGTTGGAGAAGTAGTCGAAATGCCTGCTGGTCGAGTGTTTAACTTTGCGGATTATGAAGATAACTACTTTGCTGTCATGGAACTCTCGTAGTCTATACTTCGAAATAAAAGTCATCACAAAATAACTATTTGTGCTGGCTTTTTTTGATGCTATGATAATAGAAAATTAAGAAATAGAACGGGGAAATGTCTATGATTAGAGTCTTTGTATATGGCACTTTAAGAAAAGGTGAAAGAAATGCTCATCTATTAAATAATGCAACTTGCATAAGTGAGTCATGTTGGACACAGGGTGGGTTGTACGATACAGGCAACGGATATCCGGCAATCAAGCAGTCAACAAGTTCAATTGTGTATGGTGAGGTTTATGAGGTCTCTAATCAAGAATTAATCGAATTAGATTACTTAGAAGGCTACACAGAAGGGAGGGAAAATAATTTGTATGACCGGGTGGATCAAGAGATTATTACCGAGAATGGTAGAATTAAAGCTTTTGTGTATGTTGCTGCTCGTGAGAATTTGCTAAAGACTCGAATAGCGAGTGGGGATTGGCTGAAATATTTGGTTGAGAGGTAAAGTCTATTGTAGTTACCCATCAGCAACTTCTAGCAAGCCCTAACCCCCTTTGTCGCCTCAAAACAAAAGCCTACTTCAAGCAACATCTTCCCATCAGACCAAATACCTAAAGTAATCAAATACCTTTACAACCCTACTTAATTTGGTTATTTTGGAATTATACAAATTTACAGATTTTTTCTATAGGGGGATGGGAATGGAAGAACGCATTATGGATTTAATCCGTGAGAAAAAAAGGGTGGTTGCTCCTGCTTTAGTTCTCGTGTTTATTTTTTACTTCATGCTGCCTCTATCACTTCTATTCTTCCCTGATGTTATGAATCAGACAAGCATTATTCCAGGATTAACATGGGCCTGGCTATATGGTTTCCTGCAAATTCCGATGACGTTATTGATGGCGTGGGTCTACCATTTGAAGGCAAAACAATTTGACCGGAAGATTGAGGAAATCAAGCGGGAGGAGTTGTCGTGAATCTTACATACTTCTTGTTTTTTATCTGTATTATTGTTTGTACGTTAATCATCACCTATTGGGCGGCAAAGCGGAGTAATACGGCGAATCGATTCTACACCGCAGCTGGTAGTTTGACTGGATTTCAAAATGGGATGGCGATTGCTGGCGACTTTATTAGTGCCGCATCCTTCCTTGGCATCGTTGGTATGATTGCCATTAGTGGGTTTGATGGGTTTTTATATTCCATTGGATTTCTCGTTTCGTATATTGTCGTGTTGTTTTTAGTTGCAGAACCAGTCCATCGTCTTGGGAAATATTCACTAGGTGACGTGATTTGCTCACGGTTTCCTAGTAATCAAATGCGATTGATTATGGCGATTGGTGCATTTATAATTTCTATCCTTTATATGATTCCACAACTTGTCGCATCAGGTTTTCTGTTGCGATTATTATTAGATATTGATTATTCGATTTCGGTATTAATTATCGGTGGATTGATGACCATTTATGTTGTTTTCGGTGGTATGGTGGCAACGTCTTGGGTGCAGATTGTAAAAACCGTCGTGCTGATGTCTGGAACTTTTCTGTTATCATTAATCGTTTTTTCGAATTTCCAGTGGGATATTTCTTCCCTGGTTGACCGTGTGAAGGAAGGAACACCTTTGGGGGAAGACTTTTTCCTGCCAGGTCATCAGTTTGATAATCCAATTGAATTTTTTTCCCTTCAGCTTGCTTTAGTACTAGGAACAGCAGGTTTACCGCATATATTAATTCGTTTATTCACCGTACGAAATACATTAGAGGTCCGCCGTTCATTAATTAGCTCGACATGGATTATTGGCATCTTTTATTTAATGACGCTTGTGCTTGGCCTAGGAACCGTTGCACTACTTGGTTATGAAACGTTGATTGCTGTAGATCCTACAGGAAATCTAGCCGCACCTCTTCTAGCGAGAGCGGTAGGGGGAGACTTCTTATTAGCGTTTGTTTCCGCCATCGCGTTTACGACGATTGTTGCAGTTGTAGCCGGGCTAGTAATTTCAGCTACGACGGCCTTTTCACATGATATATTCCATCACATTTTAAAAAAAGGAAAATCAACGGAGAAAGAACAGCTAAAGGCAGCGCGTTGGACTGCTCTGGGAATTGGCTTGATATCCACCTTATTTGCCCTACAACTAGAGGCAATTAACGTGACGTTTCTCGTCTCATTGACGTTTGTTGTAGCAGCAGCGAGTAATTTTCCTGTATTAATTTTAACGATTTATTGGAAACGATTTACCCAAATCGGTGCAATTACTGGGATGGTTAGTGGACTTTTAGCATCGTTGTTATTGGTGATACTTGGTCCACACATCATGAATGTCGATGGAGGCTGGATTGTACGTGATTCAGTTATCAGCCTATACAATCCAGGCATTATTGCCATTCCAATCGGATTTCTTGGCGCTTACCTAGGAACCATCTTTTCCACTAAGAGGAAACAATCGACTGAAGAATTTAGGCAGTTCTATATCCAATCACAAACAGGAATTACTTCAAGGAGAGAGAGCTCATGAAGGATTTAACAATTATTTTATTTGAGCGGTTGGGCCTGTTACTAGTCATCGCGTTTGTGTTAACTCGAACTCCTGGATTTAAATCATTACTGTATCGTGAGTTTAGTTTGAAAATGTCACTCGTGCATGCGCTTGTGTTTGGAATCTTCGGCATTGCTAGTACGGTAACTGGGATTATGATTTCGGAGCAAGGGGAGATTATCCACGCTTTTGTCATTTTTCCTGTGGCTGATGGGCAATTGATTGTTAGTTTGAGTCTTGTGGCGATTGTGATTGCTGGTTTACTTGGTGGGCCGATTGTGGGGCTAGGGGCAGGACTAATAGCTGGAATTCATTTGATGTTTTTAGGTGGGGTTGGATGGTTAGCAAATGGCATGGTCAATCCGCTAACAGGATTGCTAGCCGGAATGACCGCAAGATTCTTCTCCAATGAGCGGGTTATCTCCCCCTTGAAGGCGTTGTTTATTGGTGTATTTCCACCAGTTTTACAAATGCAACTCCTTCTAATCATTTATACTACTGGTGACAACATGGTGGATATTGTAGACCGAATTGGATTGCCACTCGTATTATCGAACAGTATTGCCATTGCGATTTTTACAACGATGATTCGAGTCGTAATGAAGGAGCAGGAAAATGAAGCTGCGATTGCGACGAAGCAGGCACTAACCATTGCGGAGGAAGCACTACCTTTCTTGAAGAAGGATTCGAATAAAGATGTTGCCAATGGCTTAGCAAACCTATTGTATGAACGCTTAGAGCTTGCGGCTGTATCGGTTACGAATAAGCAGGAGGTGTTGGCTCACAAAGGCTTGGGGGATAAACATCATCTGATTGGAGAGTCAATCAAAACGCCACTTGCCTTTAAAGCGATAGAAACAAAGAAAATGCAAGTAACTTACTTGAAAACGGATATTTCCTGTGAGGAGGAGAAGTGTCCGCTAGAGGCGGCTATTATTATACCGATAACAGAAGCAGAGGAAGTGACCAACCTCATTACTTTCTACTTTCGAAAGTCACAGCATATTACACCGGTAGAATTAATGCTTGCAGAAGGGTTAGGCCAGTTTATCTCCAATCAGCTAACTGTACTCACGACCGAAAAACTGAAAGCCCATATTCGGGATGCAGAATTACGAAATCTACAAGCACAAATTAACCCTCATTTTTTATTTAACACACTTCAATTAATTGCATCCTTATTTCGGGAAGATCCAACTACCGCGCGCCATATTACGCTGCAACTAGCAAATTATATGCGATTTAATCTACGGCTTGTATCGAAATCCTTAGTAGAGTTGGAAAAAGAGTGTGAACATGTCCAGGCGTATACTTCGATTATTCAAGAACGATTCCGAGGACGGTTGCAAATTGATTTTATGATGCCAGATGATGTGTCAGGTATTTTTATTCCACCGTCCACGATACAGCCATTAGTCGAAAATGCGGTACAGCATGGCCTAAAGAATGTGACCGATCAGGCAAAGGTTGAGATAAAAATGGTAAAGGCGGATGGAGAGCTTTCTGTTACAGTTCGGGATAATGGCAGTGGATTTCCCAAGCATATATTGCCTCTTGTAAGTCATACACCATTAGTAGATAACCAAAATGGTGGCACAGGAATTTATAATGTAAATCAGCGTCTCGTTCATTTAATTGGTGAGTCTGCAAGATTACATATACGTAATTTATCTAGTGGTGGTAGTGAAGTGAGATTTTCAATTCCGATTGCAAATCAATTAGAAGAAGGGCAGGTGAGTGGATGAATATTCGCGCGATGATTGCAGAGGATGAATTAATGGCAAGAAAGGAATTGCTGTATTTATTGAAGGATGAAAAAGATATCATACTGACACCACATGCCGAGACGGGGGAGCAATTAATTCAGCTATACTCAGAGCATAAGCCAGATGTCATTTTTCTAGATGTAGAGATGCCCGGGTTTACAGGGGTGGAGGTGGCAAAGTATATTTCTGAACAAGATGATGACAACAGACCGTTGTTCATTTTTACAACGGCTTATGATGAATATGCATTAGATGCATTTGAAATTGATGCGGTAGATTACCTATTGAAGCCTTATGATGAAGTGCGATTTAAGAAGGCGATGATGCGTATTCGTAAGATTGTTGTTAGTAAGGAAAATACGCAAGAAAAGAAGCCTGCAACTACATCTAAGCTACTAGTCGATGATGGAGAGCGGATAGTGGTATTATCGCCTAACTCCATATTTTATGCTGTACCAAATAATCGTTTGCTGGAAATCCACACCGAAGACAAGGTTATAATGAGCCGGATGACACTACAGGAATTAGAAGACAAACTTTCTGGACAGATGTTTTTTCGAGCACATCGAAGTTATCTCGTTAATTTAAATCATGTCCTAGAGATCACCCCTTGGTTTAATGGAACTAGTAACTTGACGATGAAGGATAAACATAAAACAGTCATACCGGTTAGTAGGTCAGCCAGTAAGACGATTTTGAAGACGTTTCAAGTATAGAGTTTAATCAATTTGTTATCTAACCATTCACCACCCTATCAAAACCATTCACACACAATATCCAACCGTTTGCGCTTAATCAACATGATGAATGTCCAAAATAATTATAATATTTAGTAAGCGCTTACAAAAATGGTTAGAAAAATTATAAAAGGGGTGGATGGTTTATGGCTCAACCAAAGCTTGTGGATGAACAGAAGGAATCCAATGTAAATTACGAGAAAGTTGTAGAGAGTTCACAGTTTAAACAATTGATGGAGAATAAGCGAAAGTTTATTGTACCAATGACAATTTTCTTCTTAGTATTTTACTTCTTGTTGCCAATCTCAACTTCCTATGGAACATTCTTAAATGTACCGGTGATTGGTGATATAACTTGGGCATGGATATTTGCTGTTGCGCAGTTTGTGATGACCTGGGTGATTTGTTCGATCTATGTGAAGAAGGCTAACTCCTTTGATAAAGAGGCTGCAGATATTGTGGAGAATCAGCTTGAAAAAGGAGGAAAATCCTAATGGATCCAATAGTTGTTATTCTATTTTTAGCAATTGTAGCTCTTACCCTAGTTATTACGTATTACGCAGCAAAACGTACCAAGTCAGCGGGTGATTTTTATACGGCTGGAGGCGGATTGACTGGTTGGCAAAACGGTCTGGCGATTGCTGGTGACTATTTATCTGCTGCCTCATTCCTTGGGATTGCAGGAGCAATTGCATTAAATGGTTTTGATGGATTTTTCTATAGTATTGGGTTTTTAATTGCTTACCTAGTGGTATTGCTTTTAGTCGCAGAACCACTTCGTAACCTTGGAAAATACACACTAGCAGATATGATTAACTCGCGATTCAATGCGAAGAAAGTAAGGGGGGCAGCTGCACTTAGTACGATTACGATCGTTCTATTCTACATGATTGCACAACTCGTTGGTGCAGGAGCACTTATTCAACTTCTATTTGATATTCCTTATTGGATTGCCGTGTTAATAGTTGGAGTCATGATGACAGTTTATGTGTTGTTTGGTGGCATGATTGCTACGAGTTGGGTACAAATCACGAAGGCTGTTCTCCTCATGGCTGGTATGGTTATTATCTCGTTCATTGTCCTTATGAAGTTTAACTTTAATATTGGAGCGATGTTTACCGAGGTTAAGTCGGCAACAAGCCATGGAGCAGATTATTTAAATCCTGGAATAAAGTATGATGATCCTTTAGGTACCATTTCGCTAATGCTTGCATTGGTTCTAGGAACAGCTGGATTACCACATATCCTCATGCGTTTCTTCACCGTTAAAGACGCTAAAACGGCGAGAAGTTCTGTAATCACAGCTACCTGGACAATTGGTATTTTCTATATCTTAACATTGTTCCTAGGCTTTGGTGCAGCAATCTACGTTGGTGAAAGTGGCATTCTAGCTGCAAATCCTGGTGGGAATATGGCAGCACCACTTCTAGCTGAGGCGATAGGTGGAAACATCTTATTTGCCTTCATTTCAGCGGTTGCATTTGCCACCATTCTAGCGGTAGTAGCGGGGCTTGTGCTTTCAGGGGCATCGGCATTCGCACATGATATCTATGGTCAAATAATTAAAAAAGGAAAAATCACCGAACAAGAACAGGTAAAAGCAGCACGTTATGCAGCATTAGGAGTTTCTGTATTGTCTATCGTTCTTTCCTTAGGTGCACAATACTTAAATGTGGCCTTCTTAGTATCACTAGCATTTTGTATTGCTGCTAGTGCCAACTTACCGGTAATTCTCTACACGGTTTACTGGAAACGATTTAATACATCGGGTGCACTCTGGGCTGTCATGGCAGGTCTTGGTTCTGCTTTAGTTCTAGTATCAATGAGCCCAAGTGTATTCTCACCTGTTGAAGGAGCAGCACTATTTGTCGGGAATCCAATCTTCCCATTAGATAACCCAGCACTAGTCAGCGTGCCATTAGGTTTCCTAGGTGGATATTTAGGAACCGTATTCTCAAAAGAATATGACTTCAAGCGTTATGCGGAAGTTAAAGTACGAGCGAATACCGGATACCGCGAGTCTTAATGGGACAAAGGGACAGGAAACCTGTCCCCGAATCCCGTTGTTTTTCCAATTCAAGTTATGATAGGTAATTTTTATAAATATAATTAAGTAATAGGGAAAATGAGGAGGAGAGATCATGAGTCAAGATACGGTAATTTTAACGGAAGAAAAACTAGCTAGCTATCCGCAGCAACCACATGGTGGAAAATTGGTGGATAGAGTTCTTAGGGGAAAAGAGCGCGAAGAAGAATTGGAACGAGCCAAGCAGCTTCCAATGATTATGGTCGACTTAGAAGCTGTTATTACACTGGAGATGATTGCGACAGGTGTACTTTCCCCAAATGAAGGGTTCATGAATGAAGCGGATTATAAGTCCGTTCTAACAGAGGGCCGTTTAGCAAATGGCGTCGTATGGCCGGTACCTTTAAGCTTTGCACCAATTGGTGACCGTAATAAGCAGATCATTGCAGGTCTTGCGGTTGGGGATGAAATCGCACTTGCCGATGAAACAAAAGAGCCCGTTGCTATTCTAAAGCTAGAAGATATTTTCTACTACGACCGTGAATTCCGAGCGCAGCATGTTTTCGGGACAGCCGATCGGAACCACCCAGGTGTCGATGCGATTTATCGTCGTATGGGTGACACGGCATTAGCGGGTCCGATAACTTTAGTCCGCCGCGTGCATTGGGGCCC
Source organism: Ornithinibacillus californiensis (assembly GCF_001038485.1). Classification (GTDB taxonomy): domain Bacteria; phylum Bacillota; class Bacilli; order Bacillales; family Amphibacillaceae; genus Ornithinibacillus; species Ornithinibacillus californiensis. The sequence goes on along the minus strand of NZ_LDUE01000058.1, from coordinate 69,520 downwards.
ATTTGAAAGCATCCGCATGGAACCAAAAGACACGTGGAAACTTTTCTATGAAGATAAAAAGTTTAATTCGGTCGGCGGTTTTATAACGGGAGCGAACCCGTTACACCGTGGCCATGAGTATATTCATCGCAATGCGTTAGAAGAAATGGATGGTCTATTCGTTCAACCACTAGTAGAGATGGCAAAGCGTGAATACACGAGACATGAGTTCCGCATGCTTTCCTACCGTGCCGTGTTGGAGGAGTATTATCCAAAAGAACGAACGATGCTAGCACCACTACGGGTTACGTATATCTTTGCCGGCCCTCGTGAAGCGGTGTTGCATGCATTAATCATGAAAAACTACGGATGTACCCATGCATTGATTGGCCGTGACCATGCTGGAATCGGGGACTATTATGACAAATATGCCAGTCACTCGATTTTTGATCAGTTCACCCCAGATGAACTAGGCATTGATGTGCGCTTATTCCATGAGGTTTTCTACTGCACACGCTGTGATAACCCAGCCACAGAACAAACTTGCCCACATGATGCTCGTTACCGTATTAACATTTCTGGAACAGGAATTCGTGAGCTACTACGTTATGGTGTGTTACCGCCAAAAGAAATTGTTCGCCCTGAGTCAGCACGTATTGCGATGCAAGGTGTTCAGCCAAAAGGCATTGATGAAAATGGCTTAGCAATTAATCCAGTAGGAAAAACCATTAAGAGTATTTTCCCATATTATCTAAAAAATACTCGTCTCGGTGGACCAGAACGAAGGAAAGCTCTGGAACCAGAACAACTAACCATTGAGGACTTAGAAACAGTAATTGCAGATGTCCGTGAAAACGCCGATAGAGTTTATAAAGATATATTCAGCGAGTTCAGTTATGTAACCGATGGTCTACGAAATGTTCAACCGGATTGGGTAGCAGAAGCACGCGAATCCATCCGTCGCCAACAAGAAATGGTCGTGGAGAATCTGGAAGAAAAGGTGGATAAAGCACTAGACAAAGCATCCGATGAGTTTATGTACCAAGATAAATCCGAGGCAGAGCGTGAACTAGATGTAGCAAAACGCATATTGGATGACATTCCAGCAGCATTACGAAAAGAAGAACTGGATTATCGTACGTGGAATCCACTGCCGTATAAACGTTATCGTGGAGTGGATGAGGAATAGTCTTCAGGAGCAACCGTGTGTGGCGGTTGCTTCTTTTTTTGAGGCGAAAAGTGGAAATGCTAAAGTTTGGGTCCGTTTCGCTAAAGGTTATGGTGATTTCGCTAAAGTTACTAGTATATCCGCTAAAGTTTCTCCAATCTACGCTAAAGATTATGTCAACCACCCACCAATCGGAAGTAGACATCCCTTCCCGAAGAAAACCCCACACAAAAAAGCCCACCCTATGCATCCTAAACAACATTTTCGTATTCTTAAGCATAAAAACCAACACGTTATACCAATTTCTCAGTAAATATAGAACTTCCTTGCGATAATGGTGAAAAATGAAAAGGAAGGTGTTACGATGCTTTCGATTCAGCATGTGAAGAAACAGTATAACCGAACGCAGGCTTTGAAAGGCGTGTCTCTCCACATACCAATAGGAATCTGTTTTGGTCTAGTAGGCCCAAATGGTGCTGGTAAGACAACATTAATGAAGATTCTTGCTAATGTAATTCAGGATTTTGAAGGGAACATTCAATACGAAAAGGTTAATCAAAAATATGGTTATGTACCACAGGAAATTTGTGTGGAGTTAACTTTAACAGCACTAGATAATCTATATTTTTTTGGAAAGCTCTATGGTTTAAAAGGAAAAGCGTAAAAAATTCGTGCACAAGTGGTGTTAAACGATATTGGATTAGCTGACTATGGCAAGGAAAAAGTACTCACCTTTTCGGGCGGAATGAAGAGGCGGTTAAATATCGGTTGTGCACTTATGCATCATCCTCAAATTATTATTTTGGATGAACCAACAGTCGGAATAGACCCACAATCAAGAAGATATATTTTTCAGATGATAGAGAAGTTGAAAGAACAGGGATGTACGATTATTTATGCAAGCCACTATATGGAGGAAGTAGAACTGTTATGTGATGAGGTTGCCATGATGGATCATGGGATAGTAGTGGAGCAAGGAAAGATAAAAGAACTGCTACAAAAATATTCCATCCCGTCTGTTTTTGTTCATGGTGAGAATTGTTTACCGCAGGACATCGACGGCAAGGTAGAACAGGAAAAAGGTGGTTATTTAGTACATACAAAGGACCCATTAACTATCATGGAAAAAATATTAAGCTATTCAAAAGCAAATCAAAGTCAGTTGAATCGATTAGAACTTGTCAAGCCTCGTTTAGAGGACGTCTTTTTTAGCTTAACAGGGAGTCAGCTAAGGGACTGAATTATGTTAAAATAATGAAAAGGGAGAATTTAATATGAACGGAATTATTTCATTGGAAACAAAAAAGTATCTTCAGGATAAAGGTTTACTTTTTTGGATGATCATCCTACCCATTGCCTTTACAGTAATTTTTATTAGTGTCTTTACTTCTGGAGTAGATTCTGATACGAGGGAACAAGTAATCACTTCCATTATTCCCGGCTATACCGTTATGTGTGTGTTCTTCATCATGATTAACATGGTGGATACCATTTTGAAGGATAAAAATTATGGCATGACCGCTAGAATTGCAAGTACACCACTCTCCCCATACAAATATTTAGTTGGGAAGTGGGTTCCCAATCTATTGGTAGTGATGATTCAAATCGGGATACTATTTTCATTTGGAAAAATCGTCTACGGTGTTTCTTGGAAGCAGCCGTTAATACTGTTCATGCTAACTATATTAATCGCCTTTACAGTAACAGGGATTGGGCTAGCTCTTGCTTTTCTTGTTAACACAATTAATATGGGAATCGCTATTACTCAAGTTATTGCGATGGGCGGCGCAGTGCTTAGCGGACTGTGGGTGCCTATTAGTATGATGCCGGACTTCATCCAAAACATAGCTAAATTTCTTCCTCAATATTGGGCGCATCAGGGCTATCAAAATGCGATGGCAGGGGTCTTAGAAAGTACGCTTCTTTTACATGTTTCGCTGGTCCTATTAGGTTATGGATTCATTGGATTTTTAATAGCAATATTTCGTTATCCGAGATTCTTAAAGCGGGCAAGGGGGTAGCGAGTTAGGGGGAAGCTTATGAAGTTGAACATTGATATTGATGAGAAACATGGAGAGACTTCTATCACGATTCAAGCTGCAGAATGGACGGAGGAATTAGAGGAGATTGTAAAAGTAATCAAAAAGAAGAACCAGAAACGTTTATTTGGCATGGATGAAGATCAAACCGTGTTGTTAAATCCTAGTGAGATTGATTATATTTATGCCGAAAATAGAAAAACCTATGCTGCACTAAGAAATCGTCGCCTAGAGTTGAGAATGAAGCTTTATGAAGTAGAAGAAATGTTAATCCCTCACCATTTCATGCGCTTCTCCAAGTCTGTGATAGGAAATCTGAATCTAATTGAGCGATTCGACTTATCCTTTAATGGGAACCTTTGCGTTTATTTTCAATCAGGAAATAAAGAGTATGTCACCAGAGAATACGTTAACGCGATTAAGGATAAATTGCTGATGGGAGGGAAAGTAAATGTTCGCTGAATTTATTAGAAGAATAACAATCGGTATCGCTGCTGGTGGTTTTCTAACATTTATTGCACTAACCATACTCATGATAAATAATATCGAATCAACCGTTTCAGAGATATGGCTTCATATGCTCGGTTCCATGTCATTTGGTGTATATTATGGCTTTGCTTCGTTTATTTTTGAAAAGCCTAGGTGGACCCCTTTAATGAAAACAGTTGTACATTTGAGTCTATCCATTATTGTATATTATATCATTGCGCTTTCAGTTGGTTGGTTACCTTTTACGTTCTTTGCGATAGCGATTAGTTTTATTATTTTCCTTTCCATTTATTTTATTTTTTGGACTGGGTATTATATCTATTACAAGAGATTGGAAGCAGATTTGAATGAACATTTGCAAAAGAAGGAATAGCAACTGCGCAAGTTTGGCGCGGTTGTTTTTTTCCTGTTTTTGGAGATGGGTAGATTGAAATGCTAAAGATAGTGGTAATTTCGCTAAAGTTTACTACCATATCGCTAAAGATGACAGCTATTTCGCTAAAGTATCTCCAATCCTCGCTAAAGATTATGTCAACCCACACCATAAACCCAGCCCATTTCAAAAAAAAGGCAAGCAAACCATATCATATTTACCCCCACAATGTAGAAACTACAAATGGGGAGGTGTTCTAATGGGAAAGAAAAAGCTAAGTAGTGGTGGTTTTAGTGACGAGCAGGCTGTGAGAAAGAAGCTTTCCAAGCAATTTGATCATGAGTTTGCTAATGAACCACTAACACCGAATGAAAAGTATAATAATAAAAAAACGAAAAAGCGTCAGTAAGGGGAGATTAAATGCCACGTCGAAATACGGGTACCGAGACAACTCCACACTTTGATGGAAAACGTGAAAGTATTATTAATGATTCCTTTGGAACACAGATCGGCATGACAACCCAACTCGGGATGACTGCCAATGTTAATCGCAGTGCATATTCTTCCCTTGATCAAATTAGAGATGAGAAGATGAGACGTTTTGAAGAAATGTTTCGTGGTAAGCAGTTTGATGAGTAGATTAGAAAGTGCTTGGTTTGTCATAAACCGAGCACTTTTTTTCATGGGCTCAACCATTTCATTTGCTTTGCCTATAATTGATATTGTATGGTAAATATCAATTATAGGCAAAGCGTTTAAGGAGTAATTCATCCGATGAAAATAAAAAAAGTATTGAATAATAATGTCGTTATTACGGAAAATGAGCAAAATGAAGAAATGGTCGTAATGGGGAAAGGCCTTGCTTTTCAGAAAAAGGTTGGCCAATCAGTTGATGAATCGAAAATCGAAAAAACCTTTAGACTGCAAAATACAGGTATCACTGAAAAGCTTGATCTATTATTAAAAGATACATCAGAAAAATACTTGACGATTGCATCCGAAATCTTAGAATATGCTAAAGCGAAACTACCTTACAAGTTAGACGAGTATCTGTACGTTGCACTAACAGATCACATTAGTTTTGCAATTAAGAGATATAATCAAGGAATTCAACTAAGAAATACACTTCTTTATGAAATAAGAAAATATTATAAACAAGAATTTGAAATTGGGCTAAAAGCGATTGAATTCATTAAGGAAGAAACGGGGATTAGGCTAGACGAAGATGAGGCTGCATCTATTGCATTACATTTAGTTAATAGCCAGATTACTGGAGAAAACATGGATGTTGCCATCAAAATAACCAATATGGTAAACAACATTTTAAATATTGTAAAATACCATTTTCAAGTGGAAATTGATGAAAATACCATTAATTATGAACGTTTCTTAACCCATTTACGCTATTTTGCAATCCGATTTATCCGGAAAGAGAAGATGGAAGATACCGTAGATAATTTTTTACATGAACACATAAGTAATAAGTATGACAAAGCATACGAATGTACGAAGAAAATCGCCATCTATCTGCAAAAAGAATTCGATTGGTATTTACCAAAGGATGAAGAAGTCTATTTAACTGTGCACATTCACCGAGTAACTTTTAGACAAGAAAATGGATAATTTATGAAAACGTTTTATAAAGATGTTGACTTAGTATAAAAGTCATGATAAATTGTAATTGTTAATTGATTAACGACAACTAAATTACTTATTAGGAATGTTACCTATTTTGGGCATAACCTGAGCTGATTTGAATGACACTATTTCTGTGTACATTTTCAAATTAGTTCAGGTTTTTTATTTGGAGAAAGGTAAGTGAACATTCCAAAGTTTTAAAATATAAATAAGGAAGAGAAGGTGGCCGATTATGAAGTATGAACAATTGGCAAAAGACATTATTGCTAATGTCGGTGGAGAAGAAAACGTTAACAGCGTTACACACTGTGTAACTAGACTTCGTTTTCGATTAAAAGACGAATCAAAAGCTAACAAAGAAGCATTAATGGAGCATGATGGTGTCGTAACTGTTATGCAAAGCGCTGGACAATACCAAGTAGTTATTGGAAATCACGTACCTGATGTATATCAAGCAGTCGTACAAGAAGGTGGCTTCCAAGCGAAAAAACCAGTGGAAGCGGAAGAAGGAAAGGAGAAAAAAGGTGTTTTCTCAAGCTTTGTGGATATAGTTTCTAATATTTTCATTCCTATCCTTCCATTATTAATGGCAACAGGTATTATCAAAGGTTTTAATTCTTTATTCTTAGCATTAGGTTGGTTAGAGAACACAGATGGAACGTATTTACTACTTAATGCAATTGGCGATGGTTTCTTTGTATTCCTACCAATATTCCTAGGTTATACTTCTATGAAAAAGTTCGGTGGAACACCATTCCTAGGTATGGCAATTGCAGCAGCACTCGTTCACCCGAGCCTAACTGGCATTAAAGCTGGCGAAACAATTATGACGCTATTCAGTGGAACCGTATTTGAATCTGCTGTTCAAATTACCTTCTTAGGTATACCAGTTGTATTAATGAGCTATGCATCTAGCGTTGTACCTATTATTTTAGCAACTTATGTGGGATCTAAAGTCGAAAGAGGATTTACTAAGATTGTTCCAGGAATTATCAAATCATTCTTCGTACCATTCTTAACATTATTAGTAATTGTGCCATTAACATTTATCGTTATTGGTCCAGTTGCTACTTGGTTAGCACAATCAATAGGACAAGGTGTAGTTTGGGTTTATGAAGCAGCTCCTCTTCTTGCTGGATTAGTTGTCGGTGCATTTTGGCAAGTATTTGTTATCTTTGGAGTTCATTGGGGAATTATCCCAATTTACTACAACAACTTAGCAGTTATGGGTTATGACACATTAATTGCAATGACATTTGCAGCTTCATTTGCACAAAGTGGTGCAGTATTAGGTGTACTATTATTAACTAAAAACAAAAAATTAAAATCTTTAAGTATACCTGCATTTATTTCTGGAATCTTCGGAGTTACTGAACCAGCAATTTATGGGGTAACATTACCATTGAAAAAACCATTTATTATGAGCTGTATTGCTTCTGGAGTTGGTGGAGCAATTATCGCAGTAACTGGTGCTGCACTTTATTCTGCAGGTCCATTAGGTGTATTTAAAATTCCTACATTTATCCATCCAGAAGAGGGTATTACCTTTGGCTTCTGGGGAATGATTATTTCAATCGTTGTAGCGTTTATACTAGGTTTCGTTCTTACTCTATTCTTTGGTGGAGTTAACAAAAAAGAAAAAGCTACAAATGTAGAAAACAACAACACAGTTAAAAATGAAGAAGTAAAAAGTGAAGTAACAAATAATGAAGAAATTGCAAGCCCAATCGCTGGAAATGTTATTGCTCTATCTGACGTTCCAGATGAGGTATTTGCTTCTGGAGCAATGGGTAAAGGAGTTGGAATCGATCCAACAACAGGAAGAGTAGTTTCTCCTGTAAATGGTACAGTAACAACTTTATTTAAAACAAAACATGCAATTGGTATTACATCGGATAACGGTACAGAGGTTCTAATCCATGTTGGAATGGACACTGTACAGTTAGAAGGAAAACATTTTACAGCACACATTAAACAAGGTGATAAAGTAAATGTTGGTGATTTATTAGTAGAATTTGATATTGAAAAAATTAAAGAGGCAGGATACCAAGTTGTGACCCCTGTCATTATTACAAACAGCGCTGATTTTAAAGAAGTAGAAGTCACAGAAGCTAAAGCAATTGATGAAAAAGACTTCTTAATCAAAACTGTTAGATAAATAATTCCAACGAGAAATATGGTATCCAACCAAATGATGCCATATTTCTCTTTTTTATAGGAGGTAACTAGGATGATTAATAAAGCGAAATTTCCAGAAGGTTTTTTATGGGGTGGTGCAACTGCAGCAAACCAACTAGAAGGTGGGTATAACGAAGGTGGAAGAGGATTAAATATTGCCGATGTTTTACCTGGAGGGAAAATTAGAAAGACAGTAAGACAGAACCCTAATTTTGATTACACGATAGATAAAGAAACGTACACGTATCCCAATCATGAAGCGATAGACTTTTACCATCGTTACAAGGAAGACATTGCATTGTTTGCTGAAATGGGATTTAAAACCTATCGAATGAGTATTATGTGGAGCAGAATATTTCCTAACGGTGATGAACTGGAACCAAATGAAGAAGGCCTACAATTTTATGATAATGTGTTCGATGAATTATTGAAATACAACATTGAACCAGTAGTCACTCTTTCTCATTATGAAATGCCTCTCCATTTAGTTAAAGAATATGGTGGCTGGAGAAGTCGTGAAGTTGTTACTTTCTTTGAGCGATATGCGAAAACAGTGTTTCACCGTTTTAAAGATAAAGTGAAGTATTGGTTAACATTTAATGAAATTAACAGTGGTTTGAAAATCCCTTTGTATGGGCTTGGATTCCATATTCAAAAGGAAGAAGATAAATATCAACCAACATTCCAAGCATTCCATCATCAATTCCTTGCTAGTGCTATAGCTGTAAAACTTGGACATGAAATGATCCCAGGTTCCAAAATAGGTTGTATGTTACTCTATGCTCCAGTATATGCATATGATTCTAACCCGGAAAATGTCATGTATGCACTTGAAGAAAAACGACTCTTTAATTACTTCTGTGGAGATGTTCAAGTACGTGGTAAGTATCCTCGGTTTATTAACCAATACTTTAAAAAGAATCAGATTGAATTAGAGATACATGACGGGGATTTGGAATTATTAAAAGAAGGAAAAGTTGATTTTATATCATTAAGTTACTATATGTCTCGTACAGAGAAGAAAGAAAAATCACCAGAAGAACATGGTGCAGGTAATATGATTAGTGGAATAAAGAACCCATTTCTTCAAGCGAGTGATTGGGGTTGGGAAATAGATCCAACTGGATTCCGTATTTCATTAAATGAATTATATGAACGCTACGAAGTACCGTTATTTGTAGTTGAGAATGGTCTTGGAGCTTACGATACAGTCGAGGAAGATGGTTCTATTCAGGATGACTACCGGATCGACTATTTAAGGGAACATATTCAGGCGATGAAAGATGCCATTGAAGATGGAGTTGAAATGATGGGATACACATCCTGGGGCTGTATTGACTTAGTCAGTGCATCTACAGGTGAGATGTCCAAAAGGTATGGTTTTATCTATGTAGATAAACATGATGATGGAAGCGGAACACTAGAACGGAAGAAAAAGAAAAGTTTCTATTGGTATCAAAACGTTATTCAAACAAATGGTGAGTATTTATAATATCGTAACAAATTGAGAAAAGATGGAACGAACGAGACACGGAGAGAATAGAAAAGTTCCTAGAAACTATGTTGAAATTGCTTTAAGTTACGATGAATCTAGATATAATGCAGCTGGATGCTAGCAAGAGAATGGCAATAACAGTAATGCTAGAAAGTATTAGATTCCACTAGAGAATACCGAGCAATTGGGGATGATAGGAATGATATTTCCATGTTCTGGATGACAGGATTATCGATTGCGATGGAAAAATGCTAGTGAAGAAATAAAAAAACATAGTGATATCGAAACCTTATCTAATGATGAACACGGTGTTGCGCATGCAATTCATATATCCGTGTTGAATAACATGTCTAGCTAACATAATTTTACGTATTGGAGGTTAATCAAATGATAAAAACAACTAGTTTTCCTGAGGGTTTTTTATGGGGAGGAGCAATCGCTGCAAACCAAGCAGAAGGAGCTTTTTTAGAGGATGGTAAAGGACTAACTACCGTTGACTTATTACCAACAGGAGAGAAACGCTTTTCGATTATGAAAGGAAAACTGCCCTCTTTCTCACCTCTAGAAGGAGAATACTATCCAACTCATGAAGCAATTGACTTTTATCATCGTTATAAAGAAGATATTGCACTTTTTGCTGAAATGGGATTTAAAACATTACGTCTTTCGATTTCTTGGGCTCGTATTTTTCCAAGTGGGGATGATGCTGAACCGAATGAAGCTGGGTTGCAATTTTATGATGACCTATTCGATGAATTGAAGAGATACAATATTGAACCACTAGTTACCCTTGCTCACTTCGATGTTCCAGTACATTTAGTCAAAGAATATGGTAGCTGGAAAAATCGCAAACTCGTAAGCTTATTCGAAAAGTATGCTAGAACTGTCTTCACTCGTTATAAGGATAAAGTAAAATACTGGTTAACGTTTAATGAAATCAATATGCTTTTACATTTACCATATGTTGGTGCAGGTTTAGTCTTTGAAGAGGGAGAAAATGAGCAACAAGTCAAATACAAAGCTGCTCACCATCAACTTGTTGCGAGTGCACTAGCTGTAAAAGCGGGGCATGAAATTATTCCAGGAGCAATGATTGGGTGTATGTTAGCGGCCGGGATGTTCTATCCGTATACAAGTAATCCAGACGATGTCTGGGATGCAATGAATAAGGACAGAGACTCCTTTTTCTTTATCGATGTACAAGCTAGAGGGGAATACCCAGGATTTGCAAAACGATTCTTCCAGGAAAATGGTATCGAATTAGAAATGGAAGATGATGATGAAGAAATACTAAGAGAAAATACAGTAGATTACATTGGTTTTAGTTATTATTCTAGCCGAACAACTAGTACCGATTCAGAAATTCAACAAAAACAAACGAGTGGTAACGTATTTGGATCTGTTAAAAATCCTTATCTAGAAACATCTGAATGGGGATGGACGATTGACCCGAAAGGATTGCGAATCACTGCAAACCAACTCTGGGATCGTTATCAAAAGCCTTTATTTGTTGTTGAGAATGGCCTAGGCGCGGTGGACATACCAGATGAAAATGGCAAGATCCAAGATGATTATCGTATTTCTTATTTAAGTGAACATCTGAAGGTACTAAAAGAAGCTATTTATGATGGCGTGGATATACTTGGATACACAAGCTGGGGACCAATTGATATTGTGAGTGCATCTACTGGTGAAATGAAGAAACGCTATGGTTATATCTATGTAGACCGAGATAATGAAGGAAAAGGAAAATTGAACCGGACGAAGAAGAAAAGCTTTGAATGGTATAAAAATGTAATAAAGACAAATGGAGAAGATTTATAAATCTTTTTTAGAACGCAAACGAGGTTAGTTCCTTGTCTCAATTGGGACGAGGAACTTATCCTTTTTTAGGAAAGTGGGGAAGTAAATGAAACTAATTGCACTCGATTTAGATGGTACTACTTTCAACTCTAAACACGAAATAAGCCGAGAGAATCTAGAGGCAATACAAGAAGCTCAAGAGCAAGGGCATAAGGTAATGGTATTATCTGGTAGGGCGTTAGATGAGATCAAACCCGATTTAGAAAAGTATGAATTACGTTGTCCTATTGGTGCCAATAATGGTGCCTCCTTGTATATAAGGAATCAAGTGGTACATATGATTCCGATGCAAGCTGATCAAATTAATAAAATTGCATTGGAACTGGATAAGGAATTTATTCCGTATAGAGTCACTACCAATAAGGGGGTCTTTACTCCAAAGGATTATATTCAGCGATTAGAAAAAGTACTTACAGCTGAAGACGCCAAAGAAAAGCTAGAAATGTATAAAGCATTTTCTCAACGATATGGACATCAATTAATTAATCAAATCGATGACATTTTAAATGATCAATCTATTTCTATACAAAAGTATTTTGTGTACACACTAGACCCTATACAAAAAACGAGATTCGAGTCGTTTTTAAATTCTATTGATGACCTCTATATTGCTTCTACTCCTTTATTTATGGATATCATGCATCATCAAGCTAGTAAAGGCAATGCACTAAAATATATGGCGGAATATTTTAATATTCCCCACAAAGATACAGTTGCAATTGGAGATGAAGTTAATGATATTACCATGTTTAATATGGCAGGATTATCTATTGCTATGGGCAATGCTAGTGAGCAAGTGAAAAAGCATAGTGACGTTGTAACATTGACTAATGACGAACATGGTGTTGCTTATGCAATAAATAATTATGTGCTAAATGAAAAATATAGTTTTTATGAAAATGATAATTTATAAACTATTTAGTTGGTAATTCTATATAGAAAAACAAATGTTATCTCCATTCTTTGAATCAGCGTATTTTGTTGCATCAGAAGTTGCTTGGATAGACATTGTCAATGTGAATATTCATAAGGGTACTACAGTTGAACACTTACAAGATCTATTAGATGTTACTCCAGAGGAAACAATGGTATTCGGTGAAGGCTATAATGATATCAAGCTGATGACCCACAATAAGTATAGTTTCGCTGTTCGTAATGCAGTTCAGGAAGTGAAAGATGCTGCCATTTTCAAAACCCGTTCCAATGAGGAAGATGCGGTATTAAAAACGATTATTCAAATGCTAGCTTTACAAGATTAAGTTTTAATATCCTAATATGTTAATTGATTAATATCCCTTTGAAATTGGATATTCCAACTAAAAATGTAAATCCTATAGATAGGTAATATTGTGGTGAAAGTCACAGTACAACTAATCTATAGGATTTTTTGAATATGGGGTATTCGTATTGAGAAATTATACTAATAACAATACTGCTAGGAGATACATTGCGCACGTTAGTCAACTTGGGACTACACAACTACATTTGCGAAACCCATATATTATTGCATGGTGGTCGCTAGCCTATCCAGGATTTGGACATCTCTTACTTTCAAAGTACTTGAGAGGGATGGCCTTGTTTTTATGGGAAATGGTCATTAATTTAAATGCAAATATAAACGAGGCAATTGTTTTATCTTTTATAGGAGATTTTGAACAGGCGAAACTAGTTGTGGATACTAGGTGGTTAATGTTGTATATCCCAACGTACTTTTTTGCTACCTGGGATAGCTATCGAACGGCCGTTGATATGAATAAAATAACACTTCTGGCACAAAGAGAAAATCATCGCTTCAACTCTTTCGTTCTTGGCCCCATGGAGATAAACTATTTAGATAGAAGGAAACCTCTAACGGCATTATTATGGTCGTCTATCATGCCAGGGCTGGGACAACTATATATACATCGAATTATAATTGCTGGTTTCATACTAATATGGATGATCGTAATTGCTTATTTCTCTCACTTTGCAGAAGCAATGAACTATATGTTTATGGGTGAAATACAAAAGGCAACAAATGTATTGGATAAAAAATGGCTCTTGTTTTTACCTTCCATTTACGGATTTGCCATGTATGATGCGTATGTGAATACGGTTGAAAATAACAAACTTTATATTAGAGAACAGCGTGACTATTTTCGTGATAACTATCAACATCCTAGTTTTAGGGTGAAATGAAATTGGGGTAACAACACATGCAAGTGTTTTCTATCTTTGAACATTCGCCTTCAATTGAATTAGCGATTACTAAGTTAGAACAAGAGGGTGTAGAGAAGCGTAATATATTTGTAGTACCGATCGAAGAGTCCAATGAGTCTTTAAAGGTTTTCGATTCGATTCATGATGCAGATGGATTTTCATTTTTAGATAAATCAATGGCATTAGCGGTGGCACTTGGGGTTGTGGGAACGAGTCTGGGTTTCATCTTGGAATGGGGACCCATTATTTGGGGATTAATTGCGGCGTTTATAGGTTTTTCAATCGGTTTTATATGGGATATGTGCGTGATCAAATTTACTAAAAGCGGCAAACGAACAGAAAGAAGAATACTCCCTGTCGTTATTTTAATCGTAGAATGCGAAAAAGAAAATGTTAAAAATATAGAGTTCATCCTAAGAGAAAATTCAGCAATAGGTGTTACTACTCCTAATTATAAATGAAGTAAATTAGAATAGACTTTAATATGAAAACTCCAAAGCAATTCTGCATCGGAGTTTTTTTAGTAGGTGTATTATTGTTCTGCTTTCGTACGCTGATAACGCCACATCATAAACCGATAACGTATAAAACAACCAACACAAAAGCCGCAAAGTGCAATGGTGGATGCAGCTAGAACCATAATCGCAAATGAGTAAGCAAGAATCGTCATATTTACATAAAAGAAAATTAAAGATAGACCAATGCAACTAGTCGCTATCCACTGATTAAAAAGCTGTTGCTGTTTGTCTTCTTGTTTATACTGATTAGGTTTCTTCTTCAAAAACGACTTACTAAACTGGATAATTGGATTTTGCTTTGTAATTAACGTATATACCCCAATGACAAACGGTACGACCATAATCATGGGGTGGATTAGTAAACCTAGAAGTACTGTTATAGCAATAAACGCTTGATTTATTTGAACAAGTGGTTTTGGAATGCTCATGATAAAATCTCCCTTCCATTAATACCTATTATACATAGTAGTTTACTCGGAATAAAGAGAAAAGTTTCCACCTGAAGATGTTTTAGCATAGGATTTCCCTGAATTGGGACATTGCCCAGTACATTTATGACTATTTTCCATAGGCTATAGTGTAACAGGTTTAAGGCAGAAGACCAGATGGAAAAGGAGAATTCAAATGCAACATTTTAGAAATAATTTACCGATAAACCATCATCAAGACGAGAGATTTATAGGTCCATTGGCTGCAGGACTTATTGGAGCAGGAATAGGTTATATTGGTGGAGAATTATTTGACGGTCCTCATGGGTATGGTCCGGGATTCTGGGGATATGGTCCAGGCTATGGTGGATATCCAGGATATCCAGGCTACCCAGGATACGGTGGGTATGGCCCAGGATATCCAGGATACGGATACAATAATTTCCCAGGCTATCAAGGTTATCCAAGTGGATATGGCTATCAATCCGGATTTAAACCAGGTCCATATTAAAAAACACAGTAATCATTCCTTAGAAAAAGGGCGGTTCCTATTTGGGTTCCGCCCTTCCTGTTTACCTATTTATTAAAATGCCGCAGTCCAACCACCATCAGCAGTTATAACTGTACCATTGACAAAGCTTGACTCATCAGAAGCTAAGAATAGTGCAACTTGTGCAATATCATCAGGTTGTCCAATACTTGGAATAACACCTTGTACAACTTTTGCACGTTCCATACCGAACGGATTAATATTTTTCATTGATGCAGAAATGTTAGTTGCTACTGCACCTGGAGCGATCGCGTTACAACGGATTCCTTTTTGTGCATACATAAAACCAGTGTTTTTCGTTAAACCAATCACGGCATGTTTAGAAGCACCATATGTCGCACCAGCGTGAGCACCGTTTAATCCACCAGTTGAAGCGGTATTAATAATGTTTCCTTTACCTTTTTCTAAGAAAATAGGAAGGGCTTTACGCATAGCACGCATCACACCTTTTGTGTTTACGTCAAAAATCAAATCCCAACGCTCGTCTAGAATATCCCCAACCGGTTCAAATCCATCCATAATACCAGCATTATTTACCAAAATATCTAATGTTCCATATTCAGAAACTGCTGTGTCGATCATGTTATCAATATCTTCTTGTTTTGCTACGTTTACTTGAACAGCCTTGGCAACGCCACCGTTTGCAGTGATGCCGTTTACGACTTCTTCTGCACCTTCTATATTAAGGTCAGCAACAATTACTTTCGCACCTTCACTAGCATACAGTTCTGCAATAGCTTTACCCATTCCAGATGCAGCTCCGGTTACGACTGCTACTTTGTCTTGTAATTTCATCTTATTACCTCCTAGTGAAATTATAAAGATACTATACACGTGTACAATAAAATTGTAAGATAAAGAGAGAATTTCTACAAACAACGGAAAACAAGAAACTGTTCAATATTAGACGGAAATTGGAAAAAGTGTTCAATAAAGTGGGGGTGAAAATTTTGAAACAAGACTTGCGGGTTATTAAAACTCAAGAAAGTATTAGACAGGCACTATTAATTTTGTTAAAAACGAAGCCCTTGGATTCTATATCAGTAGCTGAATTATGCCGATTAGCTAAAATAAATCGAGGAACTTTTTATTCGCACTATAAAGATGTACATGGCGTATTTAAGCATTACGTAGAAGTGATTGTCTCCGATTTTAAGAAAGCCTATGAGCAGCCTTATTACCGGACAGGTTTTCGAATTCAGCATATTCGTCCAGAAATGATTAAAATATTTGATCATGTTAAGCGGTATAAGAAATTCTATCAGATTATTTTCGACGAGAAGATTCCGTTGATGTATTATAATCTACTATTTGATACGGTACGGACGTTTATGATGGAATCTATTCAAGAAAACCATCTGAAAACAGACAGCGAGATTCAAATAGAATACTTAACTAGCTATCAGGCTAATGCAATTCTCGGTTTGTTAATAGAGTGGTATCGCAGGGACTTTGAAACCCCAACAGAGGAAATGAATGAGCAACTGATTATGATATTATCCATGAGTAGTTCTTTCAGGAATCAGACATCAATTTCATAGTATTGGAAATACAAGAGGTAATTACCAATATAGTGTTGGTGATTGCTTCTTTTTCATAAGGAGACAAATAATTGTGTTGCAATTTTTGTCGTTTTTTGACAAAAAAACAATATTCATTTTGCATTTTTCTGCTAAAATTAAAGTTGTATATAGTACATATTAGGGGAGAATGTAAATGTCCATCCAAGAGTTAAACATCCAAACATTGAGAAAGAAAAATAGAACCGTATTAATTATGCTGATCATATCGACGGTTTTGGCTACAGTTGTTGAGGTTGGTTTAGACAAACCTTTAAATGTTATCTTGACGATAGCGATAGGTGGCTTCTTACTTTGTGCCACAATTGCCATTTTACATTTTAGTAAGCGTTTAACAAAGCTGATCCCATATATATCGATTGTTGGATTAATCTTTATTGTAGGAGCTATCATGTTAATTAGCCCTTCCGATAATAATCTACCATTAGTCTACTTTCTGTTAATTTGTTCAGCACTATTTATGAACCTCGTTTTATTTACCATAGGAACGATAAGTGGTCTAGGAATACTCGTCGTCGCGTTTTTGTATAATGGAGATATTTACACTACTGAAATTGGTACGTTTTTATTGATTTATTCATTAGCTGTTATCGTTTTATATGTCCAACAAAAAATTATGATCAATCTTGAAAAGAATCTCGAATCCCTGTCAGTGACGATGGGCGAAAAATTAGAAGAGGAGTCTAATAGACGGTTAGTCTTATCAGAGAACTCCGAAGTAATTGCACATAATATGCTACAGGTAGATGAGCAATCAGAAGCAGAGAAAATTGCATTTCATGAAATAAATGATGCCCTGCAAGAGGTAGCTTCTGGAACGCAAATTCAAGCAGATACGATAACGAATATCATGCAAGCAATTGAAAGCACTACGAACCAAGTAGCATCTATGAATGTTAGAGTAAATCAGATTAGTGATTATAGTAGTAAAATGACTGGAGAGATTGACGAGGGACGCTCTCAGTCACAAGTGTTAAGTGAGCAAATGGATGAATTTAAAGAATTTATTCGATTAACTGAAAACAATATGAACCAGTTAAGTGAGAATATTGAGTCTTCGCTAGGCTCTATTCAAGCTATTCAAGCGATCACTTCTCAAACGAATTTACTTGCTTTAAATGCATCGATTGAAGCAGCAAGAGCTGGGGAAGCAGGGAAAGGGTTCTCGGTTGTTGCTGAGGAAATACGAAAACTCGCGGAAACTACGGACAAAACAGCCGAACAAATTTCCATGACGTTAAACCAAGTGCATTTGAACAACGTGGAGACACAAGGGCAGATGAATGTGGTCGCAAGTAAGATGGATGAGAATATAGAAGGAACGAAGAAGAATCAGTCTATCTTTGACTCTATTCAACAATCTATCCTGCATTTGAAACAAGAGGTCCAGTCATTTGAGACGGTTGCAAAAACGATAGATGAGGAAACGGAATCTATTGAAAAAGCGATTAATGAATTTGCTTCCATCATACAAGAGGCTTCTGCGTCGCTTGAGGAAGTTTCTGCAACTGTTCAGTCACAGACTAATAATAAAGAACAACTTGCTCAATTAATACAAGAAACAAATAAAGCCACACAGAACTTGGCTAATCTAGTTTAATTGCGAAACAAGAGAAGAAGTAATCGAATCTCCAAGTAATAGGAGCGATTACTTCTTTTTCATTTCAAGCACTACTTCTTACATAAAACCTTTTCCAATGCTTCAGCTGGCAGTGGCTTACCAAATAAATAACCTTGACCATAAATAGTTCGATTACTAATCTCAAGCAGAGTAGTTAGTTGTTCTTCTGTTTCTATTCCCTCAATTACGACATTCAAATCTAGATTATTACCTATATCCATGATCGTTTTTACCATGGCGATATCTTTATCCTTCAAAACCTTAATAAATGATCGATCAATTTTAATTACTTGAATGGGCAAGTCTTTTAGGACAGAAAGGGAAGAATAGCCAGTTCCAAAGTCATCAATCGATGAGCGAATCCCCATATTACGAAGTTCATTCAAAATTCTGGTAGAATCCTTAAAATTTTGCATAATGCTTTCAGTAATTTCTAACTCTATATCTTTCGGATTAACTTCTGTCTCTTCCAATACTTTCTTCACAATTTTCAAGAAGTCCCCATGTTGAAACTGGCGTGCAGAAACATTGACACACATTAATAGATTTGAGTAGCCATTTTTATTCCAAGTATTTAACTGTTTAAAAGCTTTGTAGAGTACCCACTCCCCAATTTGGACAACATGACCAGTTTCTTCTGCAAGAGGGATAAACTCATCTGGTGGTATATCACCCAATATAGGATGTTTCCAGCGTAATAACGCTTCGACCCCAATAATTTCTCTTGATTGTAATTTTACTTTCGGCTGATAATGAAGTAGTAACTCATTATTGGCGAGTGCTTGGCTTAAGTCATTTTCTATCTGCATTTTTCTAGCCATTTTTTCATTTAATTCACTACTATACAGTTCATATTGATTTCTACCCTTGTTTTTGGCAAGATACATGGAAGTATCCGCATTCTTCAATAAAATTTCACTAGTATTTCCATTGTCAGGATAAATACTAATGCCAATGCTAGGCGTGATGGAGATTTGATAGTTATGAACAGATAATACTTTGGAAAAATTTTTTAAAATAGTATTTGCGACAGTCGTACAAATTTCCTCCGTTGCATCTTGAAGTATAATAATAAACTCGTCTCCCCCAACCCGGTATACACGATTATTTGGAGAAATAGATTGCTTTAATCGTACCGAGCATTCCTGTAACAGCCTATCACCAATTCCGTGTCCAAGGGTATCATTAATATTCTTAAATCGATCAAAATCCAGTAACATAATTGCGAATTTCTTCTGATGTTCCTCTGAAAATTGAATTAGACTCTTAATATCGAGTAAATAACTGGATCTGTTAAACAAGCCGGTAAGCTTATCGTGATAGGCATGATACCACAGATCATGTAATAGCTCACGGTGCTGCTTCATAACAAAAATCTGTCTAATAACAATGACGATGATGGAAGAGACAAGCCCGATAATTAGCGCATTCCATCTCCACCCGTTACCCTGCATCACGAGAAAGGCTAGGAAAATAACACTTAAGTTCAAAAATAAACCATTGTCTCCTTGTTGTGGGTAGGAATTTGAACTCCATTTTTTTTCTTCCTCATACTTATCGACATAGATGTTAGAAAACGCGAGGAATAAAATAGCTAGGGTCCATAAAGGATCAATCCAACTACCATTTTCATATTGACCACTGATTAATAAATAAATATATAACGTATCAGTAATAATCTGGGTCAAAAAACCGAGCGATAGAAAAAGAAATGCTTTATTTTCCACAGTATAACGAGTCATATAAAATATGTTAATGGATATAAAACCAATCCCGATATCGAGAATTGGATATAGTATAAAAAATGCTGCAAAGGATTGATGCTCTGCCGAAAGGGCAATAATCGGATTAATTAAATAATGAAAACTAATCGAAACTGCAGCTATCATAAAAATTGAAATATTAAATCGAAACGGTGCCATGGAAAGCGATTTGTATAATCTTTTTAGTTTATAGATTAAGGAAGCAAGAAAGAAAATATATACGGTAATCCAAATAATAAACGATAGATCAGGATAGTCTTTCTCTCCATTTATTAATAAATTCAGAAGCCAAATCAAATTAGATAAGAGATGAAGAAAAATTCCTAAAGTCAATAGTAAAATAAAGACGCGATGTTCCCATGATAAAATACGATAAGGTCTAATAAACGAACTTAGAGCAACCCCTGCACCAATAACAGGAAATAATGCAGCCCCAAATACATGTAACCAAGAATCATTAGTAAAGAACCATAGCCATCCATAGAAGGCAGTAAGGTATAAAATTATAAATATAATGGTATTTCTTTTTCGTTTCTGCATGACAGTTCCACCACTCTTTGGAAAGGTACTTAATAGTTAGTATCTAAGAAAAGAGTGTAGGTATACTTTAAAATGCGATATTAGCCATCTATTCAGTACCTTTGATTTCTTCTTCTGAAACGGATTGACCATTAATCTTCAAGTTTTTATGAAAGACAATCTTACCTTCGACTAAATCCTTCTCCGTTAATATACTAGGAATCGCATACTCCACAAGTTTTCCTTCGATATCATAGAAAAGATAGCCCTCTTTTTCATCGTGGATAAAGGAATTAATTTTCATATTTGGCGTGATAAGTAGAGTGATTTTCTCTTGCTCATTCCAAATGATTTTGATGATGACTTTTTTCTTTAATTTCTTTTCAACGAGTGCTTTCCATTCTAATAATGAGATTTCCATAGTTGTTTCCTCCAGACTTTTTCGGTATTCATAGTTTACCACGAAAATTGTAATACTATCTCTAACCATCAGGAGATTGGCAGTATCTCTAATTAGGGGGACTGTACAATGGAACATATTCATATTTCTGCGAGTGACGGATTAGCATTATCAGTCGTTTTGTTTGAAGCAATAGATACGAAAGCGCTTGTACAAATCATACACGGAGCTAATGAACATAAGGAACGGTACTATGATTTTATTGAGTTCCTAACAGCGAATGGATTAACGGTTATTATATCGGATACTCGTGGGCATGGTGCATCTATTAGTGAGCAGTATCCATTAGGCTACATGAACGGTGTGGATGAAATAATTGATGACCAACTGCGCATTACGAAATATATAAAGAGGCGATTTCCAAATAAGGATCTATATTTATTTGGTCATTCTTTAGGCTCTTTACTTGCGAGAATTTATATACAGGAGCATGATGATGAAGTAAAAAAGTTAGTATTAAGTGGAACGCCTAACTATGTTCCGGGGGTTACATTTGCCTATTTGATTGGGAAAGTCATTACTCTTTTCTCTGGTAAACATGGGTATAGTAAACTAATTCAAAATATGGGTGGTAATAGCCAGGATGATTCATGGCTTAGTGCTAACCAGGAAAACATTAAGAATTATCGAAAGGATCCATTATGCAACTATGCCTATCAAAATAATGCTACAGTAACCGTGTTTCAAGCGGATCGGGCGATGCATAGCTATCATAAATACAAGTGTAAGAACCCGGATTTAGCCATTCTTAGTATCGTCGGCGCTGGGGATCCGATTACTGGTGGGGAAAAAGGGTTGAAGGATTCGTTTGATTCATTGCGGAAAGAGGGTTATAGAAATATAACGAGTAAGGTATATTCCGGAATGAAGCATGAGGTGTTGAATGAGGTGGAGAAGCAGATTGTTTATCGGGATGTTTTGGAATTTTTGATAGGTTGATTATGCTTTATCGGCGTTGACACTATATAAATTAAAATCTATACTAATAAATAAGAAAAAGGTACTTAGTAGCTGGAACTACTAAGTACCACAACTACAAGCCGCATAAAGAGCATGTTGACCTTAAGAAGTAATCGCTAAAAAGAAGTAATCGCTACCAGTCGAGAGGGGCGGTTACTTCTTTTTATATAGAAGGACGACGATAGTTACAATTAGTGTTAATCCGGCTATTAGCGAATAGCTAAATCCTCATTTATATCTCTGGAAAAGTCTCTCTAAAATAAGCAGTAGCCTCTACCATTCTAGCCCCATACCAAAACATTTCACCATCGACGATAACTGGCTTTACATTCGGCAACATCTCTTGAAATTCTTCCAAATGCTTCTCACGGAAAGGATATGGTTCTGTAGCTAATAAGATATAATCAAGCTCAGCTTGTTGGAAGTCTTCTTCTGTTACTACTGGGTATCTTCCTTCATAGGTTACAAACGGATTAGCGAAGCCCATTTCTTGTAGTAGTGACTGGATATACGTATCTTTTCCTACTACCATGTATGGACGCTGCCAGATCACATATGCTGCTCGCTTGCCGTGGACATTTGGCAGCATGGAAAACGCATGTTGTATGTCCGCGACTAGTTTAGTAGATTCCTCTTCAAACTCCGTTAACATTCCTACGTCCTCAATCATCCGATAAACATCAGCGATCTTTTTCACTTCAAAAACAAAGACAGGATAGTACTGTTCTAACGTTTCTACGATTTCTTTCGTATTTTCTTCTTTCTCGGCAATAATTAAGTCAGGTTTCAGCTCATGGATTCGATCGAGCTTAATTTCTTTCGTTCCACCAATGTTCACAGCCTGTTTCACCTTATCTTTCGGATGGATACAAAACCGAGTTCTACCAATGATTTTGTCCTCCAGTCCTAAATGGTACATCGTATCTGTGATGGCGGGGACGAGGGAGATGATCCGTTTCGGTGGGTTTGGTAAGGTGACCGTTCTACCTAGGTGGTCTTGTATATTTAACATAGGAAAAATCACTCCTTCTTTCTATAAGATAAATATTCCAAAAACCTATTGGCCGAAAGTGAAAGGGATTGTTGGTCTCTCATCCCAATACCAATATTTCGAAAAGCAGGAACCTCAAGCTCTTTTGTGATGATTTGGTAAGGAACTCTTTGTAAAATCAATTCTGGTAGAATACTAATACCAAGCCCGTTTTCCACCATAGACATAATGGCATAATCATCCCATGTTGTAAAATGTACTGATGGGGAAATCTGATGCTTCTCGAAAATCTCAGAGATTTCAGCTTTTCCGCCTTTTTCTAATAGCATAAATGAATTATTCAATAAT
Source organism: Ornithinibacillus californiensis (assembly GCF_001038485.1). Classification (GTDB taxonomy): domain Bacteria; phylum Bacillota; class Bacilli; order Bacillales; family Amphibacillaceae; genus Ornithinibacillus; species Ornithinibacillus californiensis. Next base: position 46,361 of record NZ_LDUE01000058.1, on the reverse strand, counting down.
TCATTGATAGGAAACTTTTCGCAATTTGCAAATGGATGATCTGTAGGAAGCACTACCAACAAACGATCTTTCTCCAACAATATCGTTTCGATTTCTGTCCTTGTCGGTATTCGTAAAAATCCAAAGTCAACACGTCCTTCGATAATCCATGTTTCAATTTCGGTATAATCCCCTAAAAGTAGTTCAAAATCGATATTCGGATAGTCCTTTTGAAAGAATTTAATAATATTCGGCAACCAATGGGTAGCGACGCTTGAGAATGTCCCAATCCGAATCATTCCAGATTGTAAGTCTTTTAAGTCCTCTACTTGCCTCATCAGCATGTCGTGCTCATTACAAATTCGTTGTAACTGGGGCAGTAACTTTAAGCCATCTGATGTTAAGCTGATACCAGCACGACCTCTCTCAAAAAGAGGTATTCCCCAATCTGATTCTATATCGTTTATCATTCGACTTATACCAGACTGTGTATAGTTTAATGCATCAGCCGCTCTTGTGAAGCTACCGTATTCTGCTGCTTTTACAAAGGCCATATATTTTTGGATATTCACCAAACTTCCTCCATTGCATTCCAATTTGTCATATATACCATGAGAAACATTCAATTTTGTAATACCTACCTATATGCTATGCTATTTCTACCTGAATAAGCAAGTTTGAAGAGTTGCCTGTCATTCCCCGAAATTCGTCGAAGCGGAGACAGTTTACCAGTAGAAGTGGAGGAAGACCATGAGAAAAACCTATTTAAAATATATACTTGCTTTGCTACTCTTTGGCTCTAATGGAATAGTTGCAAGTTACATTCTATTAAGTAGTTATGAAATCGTATATTTACGGACAATGATTGGTAGCATATTCCTGATCATCGTGTTTGTATTAATGAAGGAGAAGGTACAGTTTTGGAAAAATAAACCACATTTCTTATATTTAGTATTTTCAGGTGTAGCGATGGGGGCAAGCTGGATCTTTTTATTTGAGGCATACACACAAATTGGTGTAAGTATTGCCACTCTTGCCTATTATTGTGGACCTGTCATTGTCATGATCCTCTCACCATTTCTGTTTAAGGAGAAAATGACAAGCGCCAAACTACTAGGATTTCTTGCAGTGATAATCGGAATGCTTTGTGTAAACGGGCAAGCATTTTCTCAAGGAAGAATTTCTTTGGGATTGATTTTCGGAATATTAGCAGCAGTCATGTATTTCATTATGGTCGTTTTTAATAAAAAGGCTACAAGCATTAAGGGACTTGAAAATGCTACATGCCAATTGTTCATTAGCTTTATAACGGTTGCAATATTTATGAGCTTTAAGCAAGGTTTTACTGTCCATATTATGGAGGGAAATTTACTTCCTGTATTAATACTAGGTGTTGTAAATACTGGAATTGGATGCTATTTATACTTTTCTTCCATTGGCCATCTGCCTGTTCAGTCTGTATCCATCCTTGGATATTTAGAACCTCTCTCGGCATTGATTTTCTCTGCTGCAATTCTAGGGGAGACGTTAAATCTTGTGCAAATAGTTGGGGCTGTGTTGATTTTGGGGGGAGCAGCTTATGGGGAATTGTTTCGGGGAGGAAATCAAGTAAAGAATGCAGCAGTATAAAATTGGAAGAAAAATGGGGCAGGTTTCTTAGTTGGATTAAGCCTACCTATCCTTCCAAAAAAAGAGCCTTTCAACTTATTATTATGATAAGTGAAAGGCTCTTTTTGCTATCTGTGTTGATCAACTAAAATTGGATTGCCGTCTGGGTCTACTATGGTGAAGTGACCAGGTCCTTCTGTTGTTTCATCTGCTTCTTGTTCAAACGTGATGCCTTTTGCTTTCAGTTCCTTCTGTAGGTCTCGGACATCGGTGAAAGGATCCACGTTTTCTGCATTTTGGTTCCAACCAGGGTTAAAAGTTAACATGTTCTTTTCAAACATTCCTTGGAAAAGTCCAATGACAGTTGACCCGTTTTTCAGAATTAACCAGTTTTGATTGATATCTCCGCCTAATGTTTCGAATCCAAGTGCTTCGTAAAATTCTTTGGACTTTTGGATGTCTTTGACATTGAGGCTCATGGAGAATGCGCCTAGGTTCATTGATTCGTCCTCCTTGATAGATTAAATGTTATGTAGATTATTATAGTTGTTACTATTATACCAAAGTTGTAATGATACGATACTTATTATGTTAAAATTAAGAAAATATGAATTAAAGCAAAAGGGAATATAGATGTCCATTGTCCCGGGAGGTTATCAAGTGGCTGCAAAAGCGAAAAGAAAAAAAGTATGGCGAGTAATTGGTTTTGTTTTAGGTATCATTCTTCTTATTTGGCTGGTTATCAGGTTCTTTCCAGTAGCGGAAAGTAAGGACTTACATAAGTTTGCTAGTGATAGACCGCTCGTCATTGCTCATGGTGGAGGAAATCACCTAGCACCATCCAACACACTAGCCGCATTCACGAATGCCTATGAGCTAGGTGTCGATGTGCTAGAGTTTGATATTCATATGACAAAGGATGGGCACTTGGTATCGATTCATGACCCAACCGTTGACCGCACGACAGACGGTACAGGTAGAGTGAATGAGATGACATTGGAAGAGGTACAAGCACTAGATGCAGCTGCAACATTCAAAGACTTGAATGGTGAATATAGCTTCCGTGGTAAAGGGGTTTACATTCCAACAGTGGATGAGATCTTTTCAACGATTAATGATCCGGAAATGCTGTATACCATTGAAATCAAGGACTCGAATGACCCTGAGCTGTATCAAACGATGAGTGAGAAATTGTGGAAACTTATTCAGCACTATGGCTTAGAAGAGAATGTCATAATTGCTGCTTTTGACCAGGCGATTATTGATATGGTAATTGAAGTATCCGAGGGAGAGGCACTTGTGAGTGGTGGGCGGGATGAGATTACGAAGTTCGTAGTTTTCCATAAGCTATTCTTGAACGGATTATACCAACAAAATGTTCATGCCCTACAAATTCCTACAGAGGATAGCGATATTAACCTGATGGATGGTAAGTTAATTCGTGGTGCGCAGAATAGGGGGATGGATGTGCATTATTGGACGATTAATGACCCGGAAACGATGAAGGAATTGATCGAGATAGGAGCGGATGGTATCATGACGGACCGGCCGGATTTGTTGATGGAGTTGTTGGATTAGAAGGCATAAAGTTAATTTTAAAGCTAATGAAAGGCAGCTGCGGTCAGACCTTAAACCGGAACTAGAACAAACTATCTAATCCAAAGTAGGCATCTATTTGGACAAGGTCTAACTACCTTGACAGTATAGAAGTGGAAATTTAAACTAATAATAAGAAAATAGGTACCTAGTAGCGGTAACTACTAAGTACCACAACTACAGACCGCATAAAGAGCGGTTGGCCAATTTGAAGTATAATTAAAAAAGAAGTAATCGCACACCATTGGACCTGGGGCGGTTACTTCTTTTATTCTACCCTTAACCATTTATTACCTCTAAAATATCCTTACCAAATTTTTCAGCTTTTTTGGGACCTATGCCTTCAACTTCTAGTAAATCTTGAATTGTACTAGGTTGTTATTCTTAAATGGCCTCTAATGTTTTATTATAGTAAAAACATAATATGTTTTAACGGCCATCTCTCTCGAACGATTATTTCTAAGGTTTTGTAGCTTTTTTCTTTGTTCTTCTATAGAAGTAATATTTTTTGACTCTACTGAGGCTTTAGATAGCTTTCCTCAATGAAAGGTATGTCTATATTATTTCATAACCATAACATGCCTTAATTCGTTGCTTAGGTAACTTTTTATCTAATCATGGCGAATAATTCTAGATTTAATATTCTTAGGTGCTTTAAGGGTTAATTATTATTATATTAAAGATTATGAAACTCTATATGGAAATTATTACCCTAATCCTGAGTGATAGGTTTTTTTATTTGAGTAAATATAGCAGTAATGAATTCTTCCAAGTTAAATTAAAGTATTCACTAGCGAAGTTCAATTCTAGTAAGAAATGTTCTAAGGCATAATTCAACTCATTAACTGTACGGTTATTTATACGGAATTCGATTAGGATACTTTCTAACTTGTCCATTAGTTGTTTATCTCTCTTACTAAGCATATACTTTCCTTTTTCTTTCATCAGGAACTTATTAATTTTTACCAGAGCATTATCTATTGGCATTGAGAACTTCACTTGTAAAAGGACATAATTCACTAGATTTTTTAACATAATATTGGAATCAACTTTTGTGGAAATAGTGAGTTTTATTACTGCATAAATCAGCAATTGGTACAAGACAAAATAAAACGCTGCATAAGATATATACGTAGGTGTTAATATTTCACCAACCCATTGAAAATACTCTCCGGAAATTAATTTTGAATGAATCATGGAAAACAGTACAATAGATAATAAAACTTCTAATATATAAATAATACTTTGCAAAATCACCTTAATCATAGCGCCATGCCCCCTTACACAATAAACCAATACTAATTCAATTATACTACAAACTTATCGATAAAATTAGTGATGGGCAAATGTGAAAAGGGTGTATGAAGTCCAAAGCGTTTATCTATTTAAATAGGTACCCAAGAAATTCTTTGGGCTGGACTAGTACAAACACATGGATTTTTCTGATATTGAAATGCCTTGAGATATGCTACCGAATTAGGAAATACGGAGTATCTAGTTGGAAACTAACCACGCTTAAGATACTCCGTTGTATATATTAATAATCCGATTCTTTAAGCTTTTAAAGGAGATTTCATTATCAAATGATTGGTTAAGCCCTGTATTAACAACATAAATATAACCCTCTTTAGTGTAGATGTATGATTTTTCTTTATTTTTAGCTAAATATGTTTCTATTGTATTCGACTTTGCAATTAAGCAAATAAGTTGATAATCCTTAGAGGTTATATGGGTATTATTATTAGGATGGGCTCTGGTAAAGTGTTGTTGAGGAGTAAGGAGTATAAGGTTTTCTAATTTAGCTGCAATTGTGGGATACTCACTTTGTGAAAATATATGATGCACCTGAGTTGCTTCACCTAAAGCAAATTCGTCGTTTACTTCACTTGAATTATGCATTCTTTTTATGATTTTTTTAGCTTTTTCAATATGATATTTTGTTAAGACTGCGCTATGTCTTTTTTCATCACTATATGATTTTCTAGTAACATTCTTTTCTTTGTTTTTATCACGGAAGTTTATTCTGTTGTAGCGAAGATCTGAGAAGGTAATTACTTTTGTAGAGAGGTTACCTAGAACGGTTCCGTGTATTTCATTTTTAGCTGCATATGGATTTAAAACTTTAGTAAAAATCCTGCTCGCTTCTGTTTTTTGATTGATCTTTGTATACAGTAAAATAAAGTCTAAAAATTTATTTTTTAAACTCGCAAATTCGTGTCTTGTATTGTTTTCTTTAAAATGCTCGAAGTCTTCTAAAAGACTACTATCCTTAAGTACTTTAAGTAAGTATAAATAGAGAAAGTCATAGGAATTCCTTTCTCGTAATGATATGAATTCCAATATATCTTTACTTTCTAATTTGTAGTAATTCGCTCTAGCTTTTCTCTTTGAAAGTATCTTAGCATAAGCTAGCATATTAAGTGGCTGTTGAATTACTTTATTATATTCATTTTTAGCGGTTTTTTCATGAACATCTGGCTTTGAAAAGACATCCTTAACAGTTTCATTAAAATAATCAGAATCCCATATATCTTTAACTGTAAACTCTCTTTCCTCATCTTGAAAACCTTGTAATAAATTAACCACACAATCAGCAATTATACAAAGAACATCTGGTGTTACCTTTTGATCCATAAATCTTTCTCCATTACTCTTTCTAATATCTAAGTCTAGTGAGTTTAGATGCGATTCAATTATGTTTAACACAATCTCACCTCGTGATTAATAGATTGCTATTTTCTCTTTTCTAGTCGTACCTTCCTTTCTAATCTCTAATTTAATTTTATTAGCAATTTGCTGGAAAATGATTGTTGGAACTGCATCTCCTATTGATTGTCGAACAAGTAATTCATGCTTTTTTAAGAAAAGTCTCTTTTCCTCAACTGGTAGCTTATTTAGCTCGTTTATGTCTTCTTCAAACCACTTAAAATGTTCTGGGATACCCATCAATAACATAAGCTCTCTAATACTAAATACGCGGTTATCTGAAGGGTGAATTGTATTCTGGCTAGAAAGTATATCATTTCTTGTATGAATGCAAGGACCCACTTTGGTCCAGCATTGTCTTTTATACTTGTCAGCATTTTTATTTTTGTTGAAAACGACTTTACCATCTATTATTCTATGAGGGACTCTAAAGGGGTCTTTATTGTCAAAAGCTGATTCGCCTTCATCTAGGTATTCTATCCAAGGAAGCATTCTTGGATCATATGAACGAAAGTTGTGTAAAAAGTCGTCTTTAGAAAATTCACCCATCTGTTCTAAGGGTGGAAGATGTCCGATAACCTCTGCTAACGTCATTTCTTCTCTAGGGTTTGGAATTAAATCATTAGGATTTATGTTAAGATCCTTTCTGACGCCGATTACTAAGGTTCTAGTTCTACTTGTCGGGTTTCCATAGTTTTTAAAGTTAATTACTATCTTAGTAATTTTATAATATTTATCTAAGTACTTGTTGATTACTTCTTCTATATTTCTATTTCTACCATCAGTATCTGTACAAACTGTGTTTAGGAAATTTCGTACATTTTCTATTACGAAAAATTTAGGGGATATATGTTCAATTATTTGGAGGGATTCAACTACCAACGAATTTCTTGCTTGGTCATTATCATTTTTTTTGTGGTTTGCCAGTGATATCCCCTGGCATGGTGGGGTTGCAATGATGACGTCAATTTCATTTACTTGTTCTTTTTTTGACCAATACATAATCTCATGTTTTATTTGACCTTTGATTTCCTTCTCTTTAATATCACCGGTAATATAACCCGAATCATATTTACATTTTTGATTATATTTTTGTATCGACATTCTCCTTTCAAGAATCTCATTTGTAGCTACGCATTCAAAACCTTCCTCTTTAAAACCGAAGCATCCAATTCCTGCGCTGCTAAATAGTGAAATATATGTTAAGTTTTCTTGACTCATAAGATTAGCCTCGTTTCTTAGGGGGATAGTAAATCGTATGCACAGAAACAAACTTAAATGACTAGGTGTTATGATTAGTAAAACAACAGAACTATAGCATTTATTTTATTGCTATAGTTTTCCTTTGTTATTTTGTTCCATAGAAAACGGCCTCCTAGTATGGTAAAATATTAATCTAGAATTTATTTAAATGTACTTTTGAGTAGAATAAAAAAATCAAAGCAAAGATCTTGATCTTTTATAAAAAATAGGTTATAATGGAACAAAAGGCGAAAGGATGTTCGTATATGGAGGACAATAAAAAAATTCGAGTTATCGAGATGTTTGCTGGTGTGGGTGGTTTTAGACTAGGTCTGGAAAAAGCCAATAAAGAACTATTTGAAGTTGTTTGGGGAAACCAGTGGGAACCAGCAAGAAAAGCTCAAGATGCTTTTGAATGTTATACTCGTAACTTTAATAGTGGAATCCATAGTAACGAAGATATTGCTACCGTTCCTGATGATGTATTCCAACAGTTAAGGCCAGATTTGGTAGTCGGTGGTTTTCCGTGCCAAGATTATTCTGTAGCAAGGTCACTATCTGGTGAAAAGGGTATCCAAGGTAAAAAAGGAGTATTATTTTGGGAGATTGAAAGAGTACTTAAGAATTCTCATCCAAAATACGTGTTACTAGAGAATGTAGATAGATTATTGAAATCCCCATCCAAACAAAGAGGACGAGATTTTGCAGTAATGCTAGCGACTTTACGCAATTTGGACTACACTGTGGAGTGGCGTGTAATTAATGCAGCTGACTATGGATTTGCACAAAAGAGAAGAAGAGTATTTATTTTTGCATATAAAAATGATATTTCTTTTGGTCAATTACAGGAAAAATATACAGAACATGAAATTGTTTTTAATGAAGGATTCTTTGCAAAGGCCTTTCCGGTATTGGGTGAACCTTATAAAGGGCGTATAGCACAAGAAGATTTACCAATTGATAGAGTTGATATCTCAGATAATTTTACTTTTGGCTTTCATACTGCTGGGATTATGAGAAATGGTAGAGTTTATACTGCACACACTGAACCTATTCCGATGGAACCCACTCCTTTAGGGGATGTCCTAGTAGATGAGGACGTAGTTGATGAAAAATTCTACCTAACTAAGGAAATGGAAAAGAAATTTGAATATCTACGTGGTGCTAAAAAAGTAGAGAGAAAGACTGCAGATGGGCATACTTATTATTTCTCAGAAGGTGGAATGTCTCCTACGGATTTATTGGACAAGCCGGGGAGGACTATGCTTACAAGTGAAGGATCAATTAATAGAAGTACCCATATTGTTGAAGTAAATGGGAGAAAAAGATTTCTAACACCTATTGAATGTGAAAGATTAAATGGTTTTGATGATGATTGGACAAATGGTATGACCGACAGAATGAGATACTTCTGTATGGGAAATGCATTAGTTGTTAACCTTATTGAGATTATGGGAAATAGGATTGAGGAAATAGAGAAATCTAATAAAACTGAATTAATTCAATTAGAACTGCTATAAGCTGATACATTTGTATCAGCTTTTTTGTTAGAATATAAGTAATTAAGGGGGTTACGTATATGTTGTATAACACACAGGAAGAATTACTCTTCAAGTCAAAACAAGCAGAAGGAAAGACCTTCGGTGAAATTGATAATAGTGGTAGGATCTATAATCAAAGAGCGAAAGGTGGATTGGGTCAGATAGTAGAAGAAAGCTTTTTTGGTTATGAAGTAAATTCTAAGAGTGAAGCAGATTTTACAAATTTAGGTATAGAGCTTAAAGTAACTCCTATTAAGGAAAATAAAAATGGAAGCCTTTCCGCAAAAGAAAGACTTGTATTAAATATAATTAATTATCACAAAGAAGCACTCGCTGAATTTTATACCTCTAGTTTTTGGAAGAAAAATGAAAAGCTCCTCATTATGTTTTATGAATGGATCCCAGATATTAATAGAGCAGATTATAAAATAATTAAATCTCACTTACATACTTATTCAGAAGAGGATCTTGAAATTATTAAACAAGACTGGGAAACTATTGTTGGGAAAATAAGGAAGGGGTTAGCTCATGAATTATCTGAAGCAGACACGAATTATTTGGGAGCGTGTCCTAAAGGTGCAAATAAGAGTTCGTTGCGTACCCAACCTTATAGTGATGAATTAGCAATGCAGCGTGCTTTCTCCTTAAAACAAAGCTATATGACAACAATGGTAAGAAAGCTAATAAGTGAAGAAGACCTTATAAGGTTTACTTCTCCTGGTGAACTAAAGCATAATTCATTAATAGATATTCTCTATCAACGATTTAATCCGTATAAGGAAAAGTCGTTGCAAGAAATTGGAGATTTAACAGGGCTAAACATTAACTATAAATCAAAAAGTTTTTTGCAGGAGTTTATTAGCGGTTTACTTGGAATACAGGGGACAAAGCTCAATCAGATAGAAGAGTTTGAGAAGGCAAATATTGAGGTCAAAACTATTAGATTAGAACCTAATGGAAACCCGAAAGAACACATGTCTTTTAAGAATATTAGATTTAAAGAATGGTCCAGTGGAGATTGGTATAACAGTTGGGTAAGAAATTATTTCGCAGAGACTAAGCTACTTTTTGTAGTTTTCCAATACAAAGAAACAGAAAAAGAAAATAAGAATAGGCAACTTTACTTTAAGGGGATTGTCCTTTGGAATATGCCAAATAACGAGATTGAAGGGAGATTAAAGAACTTTTGGTATGATGTAAAGTCATTAATTGCTAAAGGAATAAAATTAACTCCGGTTAAACAAAAGAATAAAGTAATAGTCAGGAATGATTTACCGAAGCCTGGAGAAAACGGGCTTTGCCATATTAGACCTAAGGCCAAAGATGGTAATGACAAAGTTCCATTACCTGATGGAAGAATGATAACGAAACAGGCGTTTTGGTTGGATAGAGAATACATTTCAGAGATTGTTAGGTAAATGTGAGGATGTTGCTTGCAATATAGTCGAATTTTTAAATAAAATTGTAAAAATTCTATCAGGGGGATAACAATGACAATTACTACTAAAACTAAATTTCTATCATCTACAGCGCTATCTAAAGAACTAAATATGCCTACAAAGGCAGTGTTTGAAATTCTTCAAACCAATGGATTAATAGTTAGAGAGAATAACAACTGGATTTTAACTGAAGATGGTAAAAAATAGGTGGGGTAATGAAAACCCATCCAAAAGTGGGAGAGTACATTGCTTGGGCAGAAGATATTAAAAGTAGTTCAATATTTATACATAAAGAAGAGAAATACATAAATGCTACCTCGCTAAGTGATCATTTTGGAATATCCAAGTTTAAAATGAATCCGATCTTATCTGAGCTAGGCTTTGTTCAGAAGGCAGTAAAAGGCTGGACTGTAACCAAATTGGGTTTAAGTATGGGAGGTAAACAACTAGAGTACGATAAAACCGGAGTACCATATGTTAATTGGCCAGAAAGCATATTGCAAAATAAAAGGTTAATTGAAACTGTTAACGAAATTAACGGCGTTGAAGTAGAGGAAGTAACTTCTGAAAATCATTCCAGTCCAAAAGAATTTAGAGATAAATACATAGCAAAACACAGAACAGCAGACGGTCATTATGTCCGTTCAAGAGCTGAGATGTTGATAGATAACTGGCTTTATATGTCAGAAATCGTTCATGCTTATGAAAGAAAGTTGCCGGTAGAAGAGGATGTTTATACTGATTTTTATCTACCAGTTGGTAAAGTCTATATTGAATATTGGGGTCTTGAAAATGATCCAAAATACCAAAAGAGGAAAGAAGAGAAGCTCGAAATCTATGAAAAGTATGGCTTTAACTTGATAGAAATACATGATGAAGATATAAAGAATCTAGATGATATTTTACCGAAGAAATTACTTAAATTTGGGATACAGGCTTATTAATTAATGCTCTAATAGAAATGAGTTTAACTTAAGAATGGCTTCACCTTAGATAAAGAGATAAACAAATAAAAACTTCATAACTAGGAAGTGGAAAATATCTGAAGGAAGTCTCCATAAAATCGAGACTTCTTTTTTCTTGTGCAAAAAGCATTTCATTCCACACCCAAACCACTTATTCCAGAAAAACATAAAAAATTCCCTCCCCAATGCCACCTTTTCAAATCTCCCTACGATTATATAAGTGAGAAGAATAACACCAACCAAATCAGAAACCAACAAAAAGAGAAGGAGGAACCCTAGTTCAAAGACAAAACCAAAAGTAAAAGAAAGTAACCATACATATAAAGCTAGTGCGAATTGATTTTTCTTCACTTAGACTTAGTTGGTTGAACCATAGAAACAACTTACCCAATTAATAATGTATCGAAATAAATAAAAATATATAGGAGGAAATGAAATGCCAGGTTTATGTGGAACACTATCACAACGTGAAAGGGATCTTATATTTATGAGGTTAAATGAAAAGCAAACTAAGTATGTTCATACACAATTGAAAGGGTTAAAACAAAGGATTTTTGAAGAGAAATTAGATAATTGGCAGCTAATAGATTTCTTAGATGCTGGTCCTTTTTGGAGGAGGGAACCTTGGTTTTACTGTGAATGTGGGAAAGCAATACGTTATCAATATATTATTCGAAATAAAGAGACAGGAGAAGTGAAGAAGATAGGGATGTCACATATTCAGATGCATACTGGTATCACGCCCGAGCAAGCTCGAGAATTCAGAAGGGCGATTATGGAGATTTATGATGAATTAGGCGAATTATTATGGAAATTTAACACTGGATGGTCACTTGAAGATGAAGGTATACAGCATATTCCAACCGATTTAGAAGTTCCTGAATACATTCAGGAGACACTCGATCTAGGTTTACCACTATCGTATTTACAGCTATGCATCCTAAAGGTAATGATTTATAACCATCAGAGTGGAAGGGTAAGTAGAATTTTTGGGGAGGAGAGGCTGAAGAAGGTATTTTGAGTGCATAGAGTAGTTGGTAGTTAGATTTTATTTACCAGATTTTGAAGAGAGACGGATATGGTTATCGTCTATAAGTAGAACCCCAAAACCAAAGGCACAATTGGTTTTGGGTTCACTCATTATTCTGTAGTATTAATCGTATATAACATCCTTACCCTGTTCACGTAACTGATTTAATGATGTAAGCATTTGATTTATCTCTTCATCCGTATGTCTTTCCCAAGATCTTAATTCAGCAACAATTTTCAAAGGAGATTTAGACCGATAAGAACGAGTTGGGTTTCCTGGGAATCTTTTGTCTGTCACGTTTGGGCCATTTTCGAATTCACCTAATGGTTCCACAATGTAGATTCTTTCTTTTGCTTGGGATTTTGCTAATTCAGCACCCCATTTAGCTGCATTTAAAGTTGCTGTAAAGTATATATAGTTTGATTTCTTATCTTGGTAATTGGATAGGTATTGCGGTTCTAATAACTCTCCAATTTTCAGTTCTGCCTTAGTTCCATGGAAGAAAGGGCCGGGATCTAAAACATCTTTTTTGCCGTTCATACGGATACACCTCTTTTTAGATTTGTGTATAACAGTATAGTATAGGCACTACTCAAAGAGTAGTCTATAAATGTACTAAAAATCGTAGTATAATGTAATTAGGGAGACAAGCTATTATCTCTCAACCACTCTATAATGCTGCCACTCATAAGGCAATAACGCCTGATACTTCCTCTGTAAAAACCGATCATCCACCAATGCAATCACACCAGTATCTGAATCCGAACGAATCAGCCGCCCGCCAGCCTGCAGTACTTTATTCATCCCAGGATACACATACGCATAATCGAAGCCATTCTTTCCAACCGATTGGAAATAGTCCTTCATAATATTTCGTTCAAAACCAATCTGTGGCATGCCGACCCCAACTACGATCACGCCTTGCAGTCTGTCTCCTTTTAAGTCCACACCCTCTGAAAAGATCCCACCAAGCACGGCAAAGCCTACCAATCTTTCGGTTCGCTCCGAGTCAAACTCTGCTAAGAAGTCTTCTCTTTCTACTTCCGACATCCCTACATCTTGAATAATCGTTTTTACATCTGGATATGTCTCAATAAATTGCTCATATGCATCTCTCATATATTGATAGGAAGGGAAGAAGATTAAGAAATTGCCATCTTTCTTGTCTAATACATCCTTGAAAAAGTCCACCATTGGCTTAAGTGTATGTTCTCTATCCCGGTACCTCGTCGATAACGGTTGGATGATAACCTCTGCATTTTCTCTTGCAAAAGGGGATGGAATGGAGATGACATAGTCACCAGCTTGTCCGCCAAGTAAATCTGTATAATAATCAGCAGGGATTAGCGTAGCTGAAAAGAACACTCTAGCTTTAAATCCTTTTCCCATTTTTAGAATTTGCTCGGATGGATCCAGACAGAATAATTTCAGCTTTACTTCACTTTTTTGAACGTCAACATAGGTGACAAATTTATCATTGTACAGCTGTGCAATTTTTACAAAGTTTTGAGCAGAAAAATACGTCTCTAGTAATAATTCATGATCATTCCGAACCAGTTCTACCTCTGTCTCTATAATAAATGTTTCTAGTAATTCTACTAGTGCCTCATCTAATTCCTTCCGCAGGTAATCCTCTGACTTTTTAATGGTTAATAAATGGTCATTGATTGCTTTAGAGGCCGCTGCAATCGGGTTCGTATTAAAATCTCTTTTTAACTGCAAGAAGTTGGATTTATTGATTTCAGCAGAATACATTTCTCTAGCACGGTCTACTAGATTATGTGCTTCGTCGACTAGGATGGCAGTTTTCTTTTTCTGGTCTTCCATCAATCGCTTCAGAGATACTCTTGGGTCAAACACATAATTATAATCACAAATAACAGCATCCACTGCATAGGCGAGCTCAATGGAAAATTCAAACGGACAAACGCGATGCTTCCTAGCGTAAAGCTCGATAACGCCACGATTCATCATCTTCTCATGCTCTAGAATATCGATTATCGCTCCATTAATCCGATCATAAAACCCATTCGCAAAGGGGCAATCTACACTCGTACAAATCGTTTCCTCTTGAAAGCAAATCTTATCTTTGGCGGTTAGAGTTAGCACATGGATATCTAGACCTTGATCAATCAGTAGTCGAAATGCTTCTTCTGCAGCTGTTCGCGTGATTGTTTTTGCCGTTAAATAAAACATCTTCTCTAATTTACCTTCACCGATTGCTTTGATAGCAGGGAAGATGGTCGATATTGTTTTGCCAATCCCAGTAGAAGCCCTAGCAAATATCGTTTTTTTATCTGCAATAGTTTTATAGACGGCACCAGCAAGTTTTCGCTGACCTTCTCGATAGGTTTCAAATGGAAATTCTAGTGCTTTGCTCGTCTCATTTCGCTTTACCTTATGTTTTAGCTTCACTCTTAGAAATGCAGCATATTCCTTAATCACGTCATAGACGAAAGCTTCCATTTCCTCATAGGTCATCACACGCTGAAATTGCTTTTGTTCCTGCGATTTTACTTGAACATACGTAAGTTGAATGGTCACATCTGATAGATTATGGTCTAACGCATAAATATAGCCATAAAAAATAGCCTGTGCCCAGTGGACAGGATGCGTGTCCGCTTGCACTTCATCTAAGGAATGCACAGTTGACTTTATTTCATCAATGGTAATCGCGTCGCCATCTTTCAGCAATCCATCACAACGCCCATCTACCCGAACAACGAAGTCTTCATAAGGAATCTCTGCTTCCAAAAAGACTTCCTTTTCATCCTGTTCACGATAGCCTTTTTGAATTAATTGATGGATTCTAGTTCCTTCTGTCATCGTGGAAGATGTACGGAAACCAGACTCGATACTACCACTGCGATATACGTATTCTACTAGATTTCTTACTGAGATTTTTACTACGTTTGTCATCATATCACCTAACGTCTTTCGTTACTTTTAGTTTATCAGGTAATGGGGTAGAAGGGGTAAGATTTTTATAAATAGATACATAGCTAAAAACGTGATAAATCAGCTTTTCACAAAAAATGAAGGTTTTTCCATAGTATAGTGTGATGTTTTAATTTAATGTTTTACATAATTTACATATGTTATAGTATGGGTGATAGATTCTAAGAAGAAAATTATAGTTCATAGGGATGTGATTTCATTGTTAAGATGTGCTTGGTGTATGAAAAAAGTTAAAGATAACAATCCAGTATTTGGATTAAGTGTTAAGTTTGTTGAAGGCTTGGATTACTCGGATAGCGAAGGAAAGATTATTCAATTATGGCTAAATACTCGTAATACTAGTGTGCCTATGATTGTGACTGCGAGTGATTCAGAAGCAAAGCTTCAAGGAACGGATGGAATCTTTGCTATATGTAGTGAAAAGTGTGGCGGGAAAATGAAACAAACATTATCGAAGGAAATAACTACGTTTAAAGAGACTAAGGATATATCTTTAAACTAGAGAGATTTATAAGAATAAAGCTACACAAGAACCCTTGTTCCGTTTCGGTGTGGATGATATAATAATCATTAGAAAAACTCCTAAGATATTCCCCCACAATTACCACAAGGATGTGTAAATATGTCTTTATCTCTACTAGTGAAAGAAGACACCAATGATTACACACACCATGATCAATTATTTAAAGAGTTAATCCACCACTTTTTTGAGGACTTCCTTAAAGCATTTTTCCCACAAGTACATCATCATATTGACTTTACAACCATTAAAGCATTATCTGAAGAAATGTTTACAGATATTTTTGAGGGTGAAAGCCGTAGAGCGGATATTGTAATCGAAGCAAAACATAAGGGTGAGGATACCGTTTTGATTATTCATGTTGAGCCACAAAGTTATTATCAAACTAATCCACCTTTTCATGAGCGAATGTATCTTTACTATAGTCTTTTATATAATAAATATAGGAAACCAATTCTGCCAATTGCTGTTTTTAGCTATGATGAAGCTAGAACTGAGAAGGATGAATTTAATATCAAATTTCCGTATTTTCATGTTTTAAAATTCAACTTTCTTAAATTAGAGCTACGTAAAACGAATTGGCGTGAATATATAGAATCTAATAATCCAGTTGCAGCTGCATTACTAAGCAAAATGGGTTATAAGAGAGAAGAAAGAGTTCAAGTTCGTATGGAATTTTTACGAATGATGACCAAAATGGAGTTAAATCCTGCAAAATCGAGGTTGATTTATGGATTCTTTGAACGGTATTTAAAATTAAATAGAAGGGAGGAGGCTCTACTAATGGAAAATATTAAACACTTAGAAGAGGCTGATAAGATTATGGAACTCCCAATTTCTTGGGAAGAGAAGGCGAAAGTTGAGGAAAAGAAGAATATTGCACGTAAAATGCTGAAAAAAGGGTACCCCATTGAGTCGATTGAAGAAATAACCGATCTTAATCATGACGAGATAGAGAAGCTGCACAAATAAGTTAATAGGGAGGCACTAGGAGGTAGGAAGATATTTGAAGGATTTTCCACATTTGTGTCGAATTATGTAATAAGACAAAAGCCTTAGGTAGGCGCTGAGCTATATTACATATCAGACAGGAGTTATCTAAATGAAAAAAGTTTTAATTCTAGTGTTCTTCATTGTTATTTCAATTGCAGGATGTTCGAAAGGTGAATTGGTATTATCCGATCCGACCGAGTTAGATGCACCAGTACAGGATGCGAGATTAATTGGTTCACTCGGTAAAGATGAGCTTGTCTTCTTTACTGAAAGTGGGAAAAAGATTTATACATATGATTTGAAAGAGGAACAACAGAAGGAAGTTGCTAAGGATGCGGAATCTTACTTTGTTGATCCAAATACAGGTGTCATATTTTACTCGAGGATGAGTAAGGAAAGCACGTTAATTAAAGAGGTTATGGCCATTGTGGATGGTTCCGAGCAATCTCTAGGAAAACTAGAGGAATGGGACTATGTAGAAAATCATGGTTCAACGACCTCAGCTTACTTTAAAGGAATGTATTTCTTTGTGATAGAGGATCAAGATGGTAATTATGAAGGCATCGAGGTGTTCCCGGTGGATGGGGAATACGACCCAAAATTATTTGAGAAAATGCAGCAAGCTTTTGAGAATAACACCTATCACGGAGTCGTTTCAGACGGAGAAAGGCTAATTGTACTTTCAAACTTAGAACAGAAAATCTATGATTATTCAACAGGGGAAAAAGAAGTATTAGTAGATTTAAGTGATGTAAGTGATTATGATTATGGTCTTTTAGTTGATGTTTCTGAAGAGAAAGTAGTTTACACGGTGTTCCAAGGCGGGGATGAAAACCGAAAAGCAAGTACTCATATCGTAACGGATGATGGAGAAGAAGAGTTTGATGGTCTCTGGGGAAATACATTAGATTATCTAGATGAGAGTCGTATTGTTGCTTGGCAAGGGTTTGAATTTGATGGCTTTTTATACTCTGTCAGTACAAATACTGGGATTAAGTATGAACTAGATACTAGTGTTCTTGGATATACCATTTTAGATGATAAGATAGTTTACCAAGTAAGAGGTGGAGGATTACGTTATATTGAAATTGGTTATGAGTGATTAGTTACTAGGGGAGTTGAAGATGGTATTTAACTTATTCAAGAAAAAAGAAGAAAAAGCAATACAGAAAAAGCCAGCACAGACCAATAAATCTACCAATGAAAAGGTTGCAACTAGAAAAGGTGAAATAGGAGAATATAAGATAGATATACAACTATCCCAGCTCCCACAAGAATATAAGTACTTAAATGATCTATTAATTGAAAATCCAAAATCAGCATCTGGTTATTCCCAGGTAGATCATGTTGTTATAAGCCCTTATGGAATCTTTGTAATAGAAACGAAGAACTATCAGGGAACGATATACGGAGGAAAAGACCGGAAAACATGGCTTGTGAATGGGAAATTCAAGATGTTAAGTCCATTAGTTCAAAATTATGGACATATCGAGGCACTGAAAGGATATATTGACCAAAGGTATCATGATAAATTTATCTCATTAGTATCGTTTACCAAACGTTGCACCTTAAAAATTGATATGGATTTAAGAGATATTCATTCGGATGAATTGGTCATCTACGACATCCTACTTACAGAAACGATAAATAGAAAAGTAGCTATAAGTAAATTGAAAAATAGTACACCCTTACTTAGTGATAAGGACAGCTTAGTAATCTATGAGTCATTTAATAATGCTAATATCACGGATATAAAAATTAGAGAAAAACACAATCGGTTGCTAAAAGAAAAGCAAGAGTCACAACCAACTAAAGAAAAGAGTACTACAACATGTACCGTATGTCATAAACCTGTATCTGATAAAGTAGTTTCGTATTGTATATCTAATAAGAAGTTTAAAGGTAAAGTTTATTGTTATGAGCACCAGAAAACCGTCTAAGACTCTGTAGTGAGCAAAGAGCCAGTTTCCTTTAGTGGAAACTGGCTACATTTAAATTCTCCAATTATTTTTGAAAAGTCTTCTCCTGACCATACGCCATGATAACTACTTCTGTTCCTTCATAATCCTTCAGTAACTCACCGAATTCACTGTCCCTATCAATCATATTTTCCACTATTGGAAAGGCTTGTAGTAGATTTGTTAACGTTTCTTTTGATGTAGCTGTTTCATTTGAGGGGAAGGAGTGACTTGGGATGACATATTTTACATCAAGTAAATGTTTTACCGCATACGCTGCTTCTTTTGGACCCATCGTTAACTGTCCTGCGGAGGATAGAATGGCAATTTCTGGTTGATAGACGTCTTGGATCAATTTCATATCATACATTAATGCTGTATCGCCTGAGAAATACAAGGTGTAATCATCTGTGAAATCAAAAATATAACCAGCAGCCTCCCCAGCATACATCGGGCTATTTTCTGTTTCTCTGTAAGAGGAAGTATGCTTTGCCTGCACCATAGTTGCCGTTACATCGCCTAATGAAACAGAACCACCTAAGTTAATCGGAAGTACATTTTTAATGCCTTGCTGTAGTAGTATCATTGCTAATTCATATTGTGCAACAATCAGTACATCGGGCTGATGCTCTACTAATTTAGCGAGTCCGCTTGTATGGTCAAAATGCCCATGTGTCAAAAACAGACCATCAATAGATTGATAGAAGTCCTCCTGATTGTACTCAACTGGAAAACCAGGATTCATATCGAAAAATGGATCAATTAAATAATTTTTCTCCTCTTTACTCTTTAATAGGTACATCGCGTGACCAAGTCGTTGGATTCTCATAAAATCTCCCCCAAAATTGTAATTTATTTACTTTTACTAAATGTATTCTACAAAGTAGGGAAAAAGAAGTAGGGCTTTATTCAAAGTAGGGGGGACTGTCCCTCATTATGTTAACTAGCTTGGGACAAGTTTTTTTGCCCCACCTCTTGTTTTACTTGATCAAAAAGTTTTCCGTATAAAAAGGCTGTGCATCCTGGTTAAATGCAACACCAACTGCTAAGTATTCAAAATCAGACTTTAGAATATTCTCCCGATGGCCAAGTGAATTCATCAAGCCTTCATGAGCAAATATACTGCTTGGCTGACCGGTTGCGAGATTTTCACCAGCACCACGGTAGGCAATCGCATCCTCCGTCATTCTGTCAAATGGTGATTGTCCTTCTAAGTTTTGATGGCTAAAATAGTTATTCACCGCCATGTCTTCACTGTGGTCTCGTGCGGTTTTTCGTAAGGGGTCTTCCCAAGTTAGAACAGATAACCCATGATTTGCTCGAGCAGCATTGGTTAAATCGAATAACTGATATTCTAATCCTTCTTTGAGCGCTTCACTAGGCTCAGCGAAATATGCTTTCTTTTGTTTTTCCAGTTCTACACTAATAATTTGAATGGCCGTGACGGTATTATTTTCGTGTTTATCATAGAAAATCGTGACGTAATTATTATCGATGAGAAACGTATTATTTTCCCCATTGTCCTGTAGTTGATAGAGGACAAGCCCTTTCCGTATTGCTTTCAATGGTTCACCCAACTTTGCTAAAACTTCATCTTTTGAATTAGCAAAGGTAATTCCGAGTGTAGACGTAAGTAAATCATTATTCGTATACAGTCCAGCTACCTGATCCTGTTCATCATAGGCAACCATGATAAAGTTATAGTAATTCTCATGATACGTGTGCCACTCGACGCCATATTCATTTAAAGTCGAGCGTTTGGGCTTTCCAAGCTGACTCTCGACATCAGCCCGTGGTTCCCCTATTTCAATATTATAGATAGAAAACGACTGGCTTGTTGGTTGGTCCAGATTAGGTTTACTTGGTTCGGGTTGCGGCGTATTAGATTGTTCATCTTTCGTGAATTGGTTCCATAATAGTTGGATTTCTTGTTTTAACGTATCCAATGTGGCGGATACTTTTGGATTCTCTATGATGTTCTCTGCATCGCCTTTAATCTCTTCAAAAGCCCCACGCACCCCAGACTGCTTGAAGGTGTCACCATAAAAATGCCAAAGTATCCCGAACAGTAATAAAAGCATCAGTATTCTTCTAACTTTTGACATGTGCTCACCCCAAACTAGTTTTATAGATACATTATGAACAAAAATAAAAGAATTTAAAAATCTAAAGTATCTTAGTTGAACTATTGTTCTTTTAAAATATATTGGAACGTTTTACAAATCTTCCATGTCTAATGAGTAGAATTACAAAGATTCAATCACCTTTATAGTAAAATATAAACGAGAGGAGGGGACTCCATGCCTATTTTTAAATCAAGAAATGAAAGTACAGATGAAGAATCGTTTGAAACGTTAGTTAAGAATGAACAAAATAAGCTGTATCGAGTGGCATACTCCTATGTAAAGAATGAACAAGACGCTTTAGATATCGTTCAGGAGACGATTATCAAAGGGTACAAGTCGTTTCATAAATTAAAGGAGAAGCATTATTTTTCAACGTGGATTACTAGGATTTTAATTAATTCTGCTCTTGATCATATTAGAAGCAAGAGAAATGTTATACCACTTGATACTACTTGGTATGACCCGGATATAAACGAAGAGAGCAAGTCTGTCCTTTCGATGGATATTGCTCATTTATTTGAACAGCTGAAACCAAATCAGAAATCATTAATATTACTTCGTTTTTACTATGGATATTCTGTCCCGGAAATAGCAGATATTCTAGAAAAACCGGTGGGAACAGTGAAATCCCAATTACATAGAACACTTCAATTTCTTAAAGGGAAATTAGAGAATGGAGGAGATGTTTATGGAGAAGCTTCAACAAGAAATTGAAATGATGGTCGATCAAATAGCTATACCTGACCAAAAACTAAATGCTGCCGTGCAAGATTCGCTTCAAAAGGCAAGAAGAAAACGAAAACGTTTTTCGATAAGTAAGCAAAATTTGATAGCAACTTTTGCAGCGGTTTTTGTCTTAAGTTTTGGCGTGTTGTTATTTCAATCTTCTCAAGAATTTACGAGCGGGGAAAACACACAGAGTACTATGTACAGTCAGGGAGATGAAGGGTTACAAAGGCTGGTAAACGAAGGAAAAGTACAAAATCTTTCATTAGAAGCAGAAGATCAAGGAATAAAAGTGTTGCTACAGGAAGGGTATCTTGATAACCACCAACTGGCAGTTTCCTTCCAATTAGATGTAGAAAGTAATGTTAAATTGCCTGAAGAGGCATCGTTATCGTATGAATGGGTTGTAAATGGAAATAAACTTGGAGGGACTAGTTGGGGTGGTATTCGAACAGATGACTTGCTGGAAAACGGTGAAATTTTACCTTTTCCTGATGCAGAAAACTTCCCAGCGTCTTCCGATTTTGAACTTCGCATAACTAACATTAATGAGGTGGAAGGGGATTGGTCCTTCCGATTTCATTTAGATAAACAAGAAGAGTATATTGTAAAAGACGATTTCCCTGAAACAACAGATGCTTTAGGAAATTTCTTTCATGTAAGAAAGGCAGTATTAACTCCTTCTCAGCTAGAGCTTAAAACAAATGCCAATCTTAGTGTAAGTAAAGCGGAGTCAGGCTATCAACTTTACGAAGTGGCTGTAATAGGAATTGGGGAAGACGATACCAGGCATTTAACCGGATCCATGAGGATGAGCAGTGATAGGAGGCCAAAAGTAGAAAACTTAAAAAACTTTTATAGTAGTTTTGAAGTGCCTAGAGGTGCAAATGTGTATTCCTATGAAGTTATACCATATGTAGCAACCTACCAAGGTGAGGAAGTACCAGTTGAACATGGAGTGGCTCATGATTTTTATAAAATAACGGTACCATTTGCTGAAGATGAGGTATTAGGATCAGAGTCTCCTATCAAGGTACAGCAAATTAAACAAGAAGCAAAAGCAACCGTTGTTACGTATGCCATGGATCCGTCCATACCAGAATTCCCAAGGATTTATAATAGGGAAGCTGATGAAATGATTAGCGCGGTTTCCTATAAAAATAGCGGTAATAATTACGAGGTAACCTATCCAAAAGTTAATAAGAACAAGAACCTAGAGTTTCTAATTTATGATGTTAGTTATCAACTATTTCCGGATTTAGCAACCAAAATAGAATTAAAATAACCACGGGACATGGGGACAGGTTTGCTGTCCCCATTTATAAAATATGGGTTAAATCTGCCCCGCCGCCCCGTAGTCATTCGACATTATTCCATTATTTCCGAGGAAATAATAGGAGTTATTTATCTGCGTTAATCTTTTCCCACTCCGTCTTTTTATACTTTACAGATTTGAGAATGTAATTTATAAATTCAGGGTCATAGTCTCTATAATATTGCTCCTCAGCCCATTCCCTAACTTCCTTGTGTTCAGGATGTTTAGGATTGTGAAAAACCTTTAAAAACTCACGGTACCCATCAAAGCCTCCAACATCCTCAGGGGGAGCGGTTCCTTCACCATCCATTAGGGTTGGATATCCATAGTAGTAATCCTCAATTATCTTCTCAAGCGTAATTACTATACGCCAATCATCTCCGTAATCATACGTATAGTGAAGTTCATTATATTCTTCTATATATTTATCGATTTTGATACCAGTTGGATAGCGGATAATGGTGCGTAAGCGTTCTAAATGTCTCTTTTCAAACTTGGCAAATTCAGGAGGGATATCTTTTAATTGATCCTCCAATTCTTTTCTATTCTTTTTATAGTGTTGATGCTCTAGATAAGCTTCTTCATTGTTCGTAACTTTCATATTGTCTTTTGATAAATCAAAATCAAATAAATGATAGTCGCGAAAGTTAAATACGGTTTGGATAACATCATGCAACCGTCTAAATGTCGCATCGCTTGGCATAACGACTCTTCTCCAAATACTTGGAGAGTCTACCATTTCAATTTTAATTTGGTATGCTTTCATGACAGCACCTCATTTCCTTGTATAGAATCAATTATACCAATAGTCATTATAGGAGTGCCAAAATCTGATATAAGATAACGATTGGAAATTTAGTCTTTTTACCGTAACATTATTAGTAGAGAAATAGAAAAAGGAGCTAGATGTTCTAGTGCAACTAAACAAAGACACGCAATATCTAAAAAGTATCGATCTAAAGTCCGATGAGATTCATTCCCACGATAAGTTTCCATTAAATTTGCCTGTCATTAGGCATTTCGAAAAGATTGACTTCCATCCAAACGTTACTTATATCGTCGGAGAGAATGGCATGGGGAAATCAACTCTATTAGAAGGAATCGCGGTAGGATTAGGATTTAACCCAGAGGGAGGTACCTTAAACTTTAATTTTTCAAACTATGATTCTCATTCTGACTTACATCATTATTTACGGATAGCAAAAGCAGGGTATCGTCCGAAAAATAGTTTTTTCTTTCGAGCGGAGTCATTTTATAACTTGGCAACAAATATTGAGGAGTTAGATAGGGAAATGAGTTATGGTGGAAAAATCATCGATTCCTTTGGAGGAAAGTCCTTGCACGAACAGTCTCATGGGGAGTCCTTTTTTGCAGCATTTATCCATCGTTTTGGGGAGAATGGATTATATATCTTAGATGAACCAGAAGCTGCATTATCGCCGTTAAGGCAGATGTCGATGTTAGCTCGCATTCATGAACTTGTGAACGAAGAATCGCAATTCATTGTTTCAACGCACTCACCACTCATCATGGCCTATCCGAATGCTAAAATCATTCAACTGACAGAGGATGGGATGGAAGAGTTGAAATTAGAAGAAACCAATCATTACCAAACAATGCAGCAGTTTTTTGAGAATAAGGATCGGTTGTTGCATCATTTGTTAGGGGAGTAAGGGGGAAAGCTCAGAATTATGTTCTGAGCTTTTTATATGATACTACTCTAGGAGGCTCCACATTTTTGAGAATTGGACCTCATCCATTTGAAAATAAACAGCCATAGATCCATAATAGATATACCCATCTTTAAGGAGTTTAAGACTAACAGTAGAACCGTCATTTATTGTAATGAGTAGTTCCCTAAATTGTTCATCAGTTCGTGAATCGCCTATTGGGTCTGAATGTTCACTGCGCGGCAGCGGTTTAGTCTTGTCTAGTTCTGCAACGAACGTATTCAATGTCTCCATATCTGTGATGGGTTGGTAGTTTTCAATACTGTTATCCCAATCACTTAAGGTTCTATACTGTGCTGATGTTACATTACCATCCATATTTAACTTACCAAATATATCGTTACCACTATCTACCGTTATACCATTAAGGTTTTCAAAATACTCGGCGTATAGCTGACCATCTTGTTCTAGGTATGCCATGATTCGAAATTCTTTATCATATCCTTTTACAGCATAAACATCTGCTTTCCCAATAGTAGAAGCAAACCCCTTATCATAAGCATCTTGGCTGCTCCATTCATCAATGGTACCTTTTGTAGTTCCGAGTTTTTCACCTAGAATCACTTTTGCATTCTCAGCCTCAATTTCTGTGCTTGTTTGTGTATAAATTTTCCCATTATATACAATTAAACCAATCATACTAGCATTGGATGTGTCTTTAGGTATCTCAATAGCGGGTATATCTACACTACCATCTTCATTTATAACTAGTTCACTACCCGCAGTATTATCCGGAGAATTGTTAATAAATAAAGCAAATGCACCAACTGCCACTACTAAAGCAGCTGCAATTCCAATGCCTTTAACATTCCATCTTTTTCTACTACCTGTCATTTCTCTCTTTGCTTGGGACACGCCTAACTTACTTCGTTCACTTAAATCCTTAGGAATTTCTATTTTATTCATTTCTTGCTTAATCTTCTTATTCATCCCAATCATCTCCTTTCATCACATTACGAAGCTTGTGTAACGCTCTGTATAACAATGTCTTCGCCGTTCCTAAGGGAATGCCTAACGTTTCTGATATTTCTTTAAAGGTTAAATCCTCATAGAATCGTAAAATAATTATTCCTTTTTCATCTTCGGTTAAATGGTCGACTAAATCACGAACTGTTATTTCTAATTCCATATCCTCATTGATCTCACCCGGCAAGCTTTCCTCGTGTTCTGGCGTTAATTGCACTACTTTATTCTGCTTTTGAAGTAAATCTAACGAACAGTTAATAGCTATTCGAATCAACCAAGTTTTAACGTATTTAGGGTCTTTTAGATTTTTGATTGTTTTAAAGGAACGATATGCTGTTTCTTGAACGACATCAAGTGCGTCACTTTGATTTTTTACATATACAAAAGCCATTCGATAAATATCTTGTTCATATTCTTGAAATAACGTCAGAAAGGCTTTATCATTACCTTTTTGAGCTTTCTGCACTAATTCTAGCAATATAGTCACCTCTTTCATTCCCTTCTCCTATTAGACGGACAATAGATTCATTTGGCTTTAATTTTTCCAAAAAAAATAGAGATACGAAATCAGTAGCGATTTGTACCCCTTTGCTATCCAATCTTATTTCTGTTTTGTCAAAAACCGATAGGAAAGCACCAACCCGATTAAAAATAACCCAAGCGCAAAATAAGCAGGTAGTAAATGAATAAAAGTCGTATATCCTATAGCGAAATGAATATAAATTCCCGCATAAAACGCTGGAAGACCGCCAACTAAATAGGTCCACCATACCCAACGGTTTCCTTGTTGGTATCCCCATAGCGACATCGTAAGCACCAGTAGTCCAACACTCAGTAAAGCACTTCCAAATCCTGCTCGATCATGTGCCAAAACAGGGAGTAGGTTTTCATTAAAATCTTTCATCATTTCTGGAGTCATACATATATAAAGTAGGTCTGTTGGGACGAAAATAGAAGTTACCCCGATAATAGATATGATAATACCACCGAGTACAAATGAAAAACCTAATAAGACAAAAGCTAGCTGTCCGTAAATGCCTCTTTTAAACGTCTTGTTATTTCTTCGATTTTTAGAGGATGGGGTACCGCGTATTCCTCGTGTTTTTCTAAATCCATCGATGTAAAAAGGTAGTAACACGATCCAAAAAATCAGATGGAGCCAATCAAAGTAGCCATAACCTATAAACGCAAGTATTCCAAGGAAGCCTATAATTGCAGCTATATCAATTGCTTGCTTCGCCCATCGTAGGCCTCGTTTCACTCCATACTTAGCAAGTTGCATATAGACTATCCCACCAGAAATCATCGTTCCGGCTAGAGTCATTCGGTCATGGGCCATAAATAACATAATCCGTTCGTTGAATGCCCATAGCGCTTGTCGTTCCATGTTCAAGAAGCTCTCGTCATAGGGAAGGATAATGGTCGTAATACTGAACAGGAAAGCAAGCATTCCACCAAGCATAATGAATAAGCCAAAAAGCCAATAGGAAAACCAACCGGCTTGTGGGGGGATGCTCATCTCTAACCGGTCGACAAGTGCCTCGTTGATCCGTTTCGTAAGACCAGGTCCAGCAAAAACATACCCGTCAGACAACATGACTAAATTAGCACCCGCATCTAGTAGTTGAAGTGCTTGTTCTGGTTCAAAGATTCCACCTGAAGTGATAATTGTATTGGGATACCCATTTTTACGTAAGTTATTGATTTCTTCTATAAAACTAGCAAAATTATCGGCATGCTCTAAAACTATACCAGTATAGGGACTCTTCATTATCTCATCATTTACTTTTGAAGTAGCTAAGTAGATTGGTTTGGTTGTCTCGCTTACTAGGTCAGGTAAATGTGATTCTATAATAAAAGCATCGGCGTAACTATCAAGCGCCTGTAACATACTTACTAGTTCATCTTTCGTGCCGGTTAATCTAATAAAAACAGGTTGTTTCTGTCTTACCTTTTTCAATTTCTTAATGGTCTTTTCGAGTCCAATAGATTCTGCTATGGATGGAAAATAGATTTTTTGTTTATTTTTATCAACGATTGGACTCGTAAAAATGTCTGTTTCCGATACGGTCACTGGTCCAATCTCTAGAAAACCAAACCCTAAGTTTGTAAACGCTTTTGTACCAGAAAGTAGTGGGTCAATTTTTCCAGATAACCCAACCGGATTTGAAAATACGATTCTATCAATATCCTTCTTCAAGTATGTGGAACTTTCTTCTCTACCTAGAAAATTAATGATATGTGAGCCGATACCAAATGGTAGTGAAGCAATCGTACTCATTCCACGGTGGATAAATTCCCTCGACACCGTTGGAGGTAACTTGGATAACAATGGCTTGAAAATACCATGGTAGGACCAATCAGGCATGTCCATTCCTCCTTACATCCCGACTTTTCTCCATTGTATCATGCGCGGTTATGCCAGTACGAGTTAAAAAGAGGACTTGAAAAAATATTCAAAAAAAGATAAACTTAAGATAATTATTCAGAACGGAGGTGTAAAAAGATGTTGAATACTGTTTTAGTGCACGGATTTTGGACTGATTTCCTATATTTCACCCGTGCAAAATTTGCTGATTTTGTTATTAACGGGATACGTATGCCCTTTTTTAGCAACTAAATAGCAAATCTAAAACAGTAGAAATATCTTTTTACCCATATATAAGTAGGTAGAAGGGGAGCTCTCATGCTCTCTTTTCTTATGCTTTTATTAAACCATGGGAGAAGTGTATTCTCTTGTGGTTTTTTATTTTTTAGAAAGAAAGGAAAATGAATAATGATAACGTGTAGTGTAAATGATGTGAAAAAAATGTACGGTGGAAATACTATTTTTGAAAATATAACGTTTGAGATAAAAGAAAAAGAACGTGTCGGCCTCGTTGGACGGAATGGTAGCGGGAAGACAACGCTATTTAAATTACTAGCTGGAAAGGAAACGCCGGATGCCGGACAGATTCATTGGAAAAAAGGTTTGCAAATCGGTTATTTGGAACAGATTCCAGACTATCAGAAGGATGTCATAGTAAGAGAGGTATTAAAGACAGCATTTGCTCATCTATTACTGGTCGAAGGAAAGATGAATCAATTAGAAAAGCAGATGAGCGAACAACGCCAGGAGGACGACTTGCAAAAACTGATGCAAGACTATGGTAACCTGCAGGATCAGTTTACCTTACAGGGTGGATATGAAATCGAGGCTACAATTGAAAAAGTGGTGCATGGTCTTCATATTCAAGCATTATTAGATAAACCATTCTCCACACTAAGTGGTGGTGAAAAAACGAAGGTAGGTCTTGCGCTATCGCTACTGAAAGAGCCCGATTTACTCCTATTAGATGAACCGACAAATCACCTGGATTTGATGGCAGTTGAGTGGCTAGGTACGTTTTTAAAAGACTATAGCGGGACAGTTGTTATCATTTCCCATGACCGATATTTCTTGGATGAAGTGGCAAACCGGATATTGGATATGGAAGACGGGGAAATCACTAGCTACCATACCAATTTCTCTGGCTTTGTAAAAGAAAAAGAAGAGCGTCTATTGCGAGAGTTCCAGGCCTATGAAGAGCAACAGAAGAAAATAAAGAAAATGAAAGAGGCGATTAAGCGGTTAAAAGAGTGGGCGAATCGGGCAAATCCACCGAATGAAGGCTTGCATAAGCGGGCACGAAACATGGAAAGAGCGCTAGAAAGAATGGAAAAACTGAATCGTCCCGTGCTGAACCGGAAGAAGATGAATCTGGAGATGGAAGCTGCTGATCGCAGTGGGAAAGACGTTATTTCCATAAACGATGTGGCAAAGCAGTTTGGAGATAAGCAATTATTTAAAAATGTAAACATGCATGTTTCCTACCAGGACCGAGTAGCTATTATTGGTGAAAATGGTACGGGGAAATCCACACTAATTAAGATGGTACTTAGTCATGTGGAAGCCGATGAAGGAGAAGTACGGATTGGCAGTAACGTAAAGATTGGTTACTTATCCCAACATATTTTTGCGGACATCGGTGAGGAAACGGTTATGGAAGTATTTCGTGATGAGGTCCACGTTACGGAGGGAGAGGCTAGAGGAATTTTAGCCAAATTCTTGTTTTACGGCCCTGCGGTATTCCGTAAAGTATCCCAGCTAAGTGGTGGGGAAAGAATGCGCCTTCGGTTAGCACAGCTAATGTATCAAGATGTGAATTTACTCGTATTAGATGAGCCGACGAACCACCTGGATATTGAATCACGAGAGGTATTAGAGGACACTCTTGAGGACTTTAACGGAACCATCTTAGCGGTTTCCCATGACCGGTATTTCCTCAACAAACTATTTGAAAAGATTTACTGGATTCATGACAAACGTATGGAAAGCTTTGTTGGCAACTATACGTATGCGAAAAAGAAGATGGATGAAAAATTGATTGGAAAGAGTGAGTCTACTGTTCCTACTAGAAAAAAAGAGGTTAGTCTACCAAAGGAAAAAGAATCCAAAGCTACTCCTCATCATCTAGAGAAAGAATTACTAACAGTGGAAAATAAAATTGTAGAAATTGATCAATTACTAGAAGAAATAAATGAAGTAGAACGACTGCAAGAGTTATACCTGGAAAAAGAAAAACTAGAGAAACAGTGGGAAGCACTTTGCAATCAAATAGGATGATGTGGGGGAACATTCCCCCCACTTAGTAGTTAACTGGCTGATTTTTGAGTTTTTAACTCTGTCAGAACCGGTTCTTTTGTCACAAGATGTAAGGCAAGTCCGGTAAATAAAAAGCCACTTAATAAGTTTCCTAGTGTGACGATTACCTGGTTCCACACCCACCAATTAGCAAGGGTAATATCTGCCCCAAGGGTAACCATCCAGTTACAAAGAAGAGCTTTGGTAAACATTACACCAATACCGGCGGCGCCATACTCCTTATAGCTCAAAGTTCTGCTTTCTGCTGCTTGGGTAATTTTATGTATGATATAAAACTTGTAATGTGCCCGAATTTTGTAATATACATACTGAACAACAAGGCGAAGAATAAGCTCCCGATAAGGTTACCGATAAATGCCCAAAAGAAGTTATACAAAATGTTAGGTACGGCAGTTTTCTTCCGGAGACCGGCAATTGGAAGCATGGCGAAGTTACCAGTAACCAATTCTAAATTTAAAAGTAAAATCATTACAAAACCTATATGAAAAAAGTCACTCGTAACAAGTGACTTTTTGACGACTTATCATGATCTTATTCGTACTATATGAAGAAAAAGTTAAGAATTGCTTCATAATAAAGGATTTTAGTATTTTTTGTAGAATATTATCTGTAGAACTTATTACCCAACTAGAAAACCAGAAGTAAGTCCATATGGATACTTCTGCTTTTTTTAAGAAAGAGGGGGAAGAGATGTCTAATGTTATTAAAAGTACTGATTACTGTGATTTATTAAAGCAAGCAATTGTACAAGAAGGTTCTGATATTTCGGCAGTAGAGAAAATATATGTAAAAGCGCAAGGTCGTGAGGAGATACGATTTACTTGGTATACCGAAAAAGAGGGGAAAACAAGATTCCAGCTAAGACCACTAGATCTTCCAGAAGAGGAATTATTAGAGCTAATGAAAGTTGGTTTTGAAAAGGAAGTATTTTCTCCAGAATTTAGAAATGATTTAAAGCGAATCTTGGCGGAGTTTGATTAATAGATTAATAATGTAGCCTTCGACAAGAGGAGTGATAGCTCATGAGAAATTGTGCGATTGGAACAACTCAGGCAAAATAACAGAGAAAAGCTAGACGATATTAAGTAGATAATAGACTTTTCAGGGGGTTGATCTTTTGACACAGATCGAAGCAATTATCGACGCATTTCATAATTTAGGTGGCGAACGGACGGCTAGAGAAATTGAAGATTGGGTTACGAAAAAATATGGGTCTCGGTGGAAGGATTATAGTACTTCCATGGCAGACATGGTTCCAGTCTCTCATGGAGGGAATAATTCATCGGAAGTGCCTGATTATTATAGGGTGTTAAATCGAGTGGAACGAGGCAGATATTGCTTGATTGAGGAGAAGGATTTTTTCTGAGATATCTCTTCTACGTTCTAGTATAGGAACATTGTGGCAACGGTTGAAAGGTTAGGGTGAAGATCAATGAAAGCTGTGGTAATTGAAGAATTTGGAGGACCTGAGGTATTACAATATACAGAAGTACCAACACCAACTCCGGGTAAGCATGAAGTATTAATTAAAGTTATAAAAACAAGTGTTAATTTTGCCGACATCAAAAATAGAACTGGTAAAAAGGGTAAAGGGAAATTCCCTTTAATTTTAGGATTGGATTTAGTAGGAACGATTGTAGAAACTGGAGAAGGTGTAGAGGGATTAGT
Source organism: Ornithinibacillus californiensis (assembly GCF_001038485.1). GTDB lineage: Bacteria > Bacillota > Bacilli > Bacillales > Amphibacillaceae > Ornithinibacillus > Ornithinibacillus californiensis. Next base: position 14,611 of record NZ_LDUE01000058.1, on the reverse strand, counting down.
TGAAGGACAGCGGGTGATTGCTTTTCCAAGAACAGGTTCTTATGCGGAATATGCAGTTGCAAATGAACATCTAACGTTTCCTATTCCTAATGAAATTGGAACTGATTTAGCAGCAGCAAGCCCAATAGTTTCCTTCCTGCCTTATAAGCTTTTAAATGACATAGGTAGGATAGCCAAGGGGGAAACAGTTTTAGTTCACTCTGCTGCAGGTGGTGTAGGAACGACTGCCATTCAAATAGCCAAGTTACTTGGGGCAGGAACCGTTATTGGTACAGTAGGTAATATCAATAAAACTACTGTTGTTAAACAAGCTGGTGCGGACCATGTTTTTACTTACGAAGACTTTTCGGAGAAAGTACTCCATGTTACAGAAGGGATAGGCGCTGATGTAATTCTTGATTCAATGTCTGGTAAGGTTTCCGAGGAGAGCATGAAATGTTTAGCTGAGTTTGGGAGACTAGTCCATTTTGGGAACTCTAGTGGAGATGTGGGCCATTTTATAACAAAAGATCTTCACAATAGTTGCCGTTCTGTGTTAGGATTTAGTCTTGGAAATACGCGTAAAAAGAGACCATATTTACTAAAGGAAGCTGCAGAGCAAGTTATTAGTTTTTTGGCAAAAGATAAATTGGATATTATTATCGGGGCTGAATTTTTACTAAGTAATGTTGCAGAAGCACATCAGATGATAGAAAATCGAGAGCATACGGGTAAGGTTTTGTTGAATGTTATGGAACAAACTTAAAACACCTTCACTCTGTACATGGAGTGAAGGTGTTTCTTATTCCACAGCATGAACGGCTGCAAACCCTTTTGTTATTGGAAGTGCATATTGTGCGGAAAATAAACGAAAACGTCCCCCATGAAATCCTCTCCATTCTTTTGATTATGGATAGTTATAGTCTTTCAAGTGAGTGTAATATTATAAATAAAAAACACCTTCACTCCAGTAATTCGAGTGAAGGTATTAGATTACTGGAACTTGCAGCTTGAGGGAATTAGCGTTGCTGCTGGGATAGTTCTAGAAGTTTGTTATCGTGGTCTGCGATTTTTTTAAGTAGATAGTTGGTAGTTTGTTGAGTATCTGTTAAATCCATTCGAATCCCATCAACTTTTTTCTCAAGTCGGTCAAAACGCTTGTCCATTTCATCAAAACGCTTCTCGAATTTTTCATCCATTTCGTCAAAACGCTTCTCAAAATTTGCATCCATTTCAGCAAATTTCTTCTCAAACTTTTCATCCATTTCAACAAATTTCTTCTCAAACTTCGCATCCATTTCAACAAATTGCTTGTTCATATGTTCACCATGAAGCTTAACAGCATGTAAAATCTCTTTAAGTATTGTTTCCTGTTCCACACTATTCACCTCCTTATCATTAGTATAGTAAAATATCGCGAAAAAACAAGGAGAAAATTAGAGCATCCTGTCGAAGAAAACTTCACGGATAGAACTATAACGTTTATAATTAAACTAGGACAAGCTTTTCAAAATCTATACACAGAGGTGATATGTCATGTTTGAAAAGTTCAAGAAGAAGAGAGCAGTTAATCAAGAGCAAATCGAAGAGATTAAACATGAAGTTGAAAATATTGATGAAGAAGAAATTCAAAAGCATGGTGAGCATTTTTCAGATGAAAAGTTTTGGGAAAAGCTAGGAAAATTTGCCAAAAAGGCTGGTTCATCTGTTGTTTATGTTGTATTAATTCTTTATTATACATTACAGAAGCCTGAGATTCCGATGAAGGTAAAAGCTACCATTGTTGGTGCATTGGGATACTTTATTCTTCCGATTGACTTAATCCCAGATGTTGCGCTCGGTGTAGGTTTTATCGATGACCTTGGTGTTCTAACTGCTGCCTTATTACAGGTTGCTGTTCATGTGGACGACGAGGTAAAAGCGAAGGCAAAAGAAAAGCTGCAACGTTGGTTTGGTGAGAAAGTTGATACAACAGAAATTGATGAGAAACTACAAGGGTAGTCACTAGTGGCTACCTTTTCTTATAAGGAGTGAATGCAATGGATACTGCGATACAATCGCATTTTGATCATCTTCATGCTGAAGATAAAGAAAAGCAATATGAAGCGTTTCATGCAATCATGAAAGCTATGGATCAACCAGTCGATTGGGCTTATGACGTTTGGGATGAATTGGTAGCAAACCTTACCCATAAGAGTAATCATGAGCGCTCTCGTGCAGCACAGTTTCTATGTGGTTTAGCAAAAAGTGATCCAGAAAAAAGAATGCTAGCTGATTTTAATGCTGTATGGAAAGTGACTTATGATGAGAAATTTGTAACTGCCCGCCATACCATCCAATCTATTTGGAAGATTGGCCTAGCAGGTGAGGAACAGAAGGCATTGTTACTCGAGCACTTGGTAGACCGATTTAAGAATGGTACTTCAGAAAAAAATTACACATTAATTCGTAACGACATCCTTCAAGGGTTACGCAATCTCTACGATGAAATAAAGGATGAACAAATCAAAGAAATAGCTCTTTCACTGATTGAAGAAGTAGAGGATGAAAAATATAAAAAGAAGTATGAAAAAATCTGGAAAAATGCATAATTCATGGATGTAGAACATATAAAAGTTAAGTACGGTCCTATTTAAAAAAAAAAGGATGTCGGATCATGCTTGTACAATTAGCTGAACCTATCTGGAGAAGTTTTGGTATTCGAATCCCGATTACTGAAAAGACAGTTCAGAAACTAATTGACAAGCATGTATCTAGGCGTCCTTTTTTTATGGATGTAGTAGTTACGTTTGAACAAAATTTTATTCGTCTCTCTGGAAAGTTTAGCGGAGTAAAAGTTACTGTAGAGATTGTACCTTTAGTTGTGTATAGAGGAACCGTATATATTTGGATACGAAAAGTACGACCAATTAATTGGAACTGGTTACTAAGTAAACTACTGAAACGATATTCTTATCTAGAACTACAGGGTCAGCTCTTGATGGTTGATTTGCATCAAATAAAAGCAATTAGTGGATATCCTGTTGGGTTGCGGAAGACTTTTGAAATGAAACATAATAAGTTGTGGGTTGGGATGTAAGAGGTTTATGGCTCTCATTCATCATATTGGAATGGAATCATGGTTGAAAAGAAGAATAGAAGAGCTCTATTCTTCTTATTGGAATGTAATCATAGTTGAAAAGAAGAATGGGAGACCTTTATTCATCATATTGGAATGAAAAGATGGTTGAAAAGAAGAATAAAAGCCCTCTATTCATCATTTTGACATGAAATCATAATTGAAAAAGAAGAATGGAAGACCTTTATTCATCATTTTGGAATGAAATGATGGATGAAATGAAGAATAAAAGCCCTCTATTCATCATTTTGGGATCGAATCATGGTTGAAGTGAAGAATAGTAACCCTCAATTCATCATCTTAGTATGAAATCATGGTTGAAATGAAGATAAGAAGCGCGCAAAAACGTCACTATGATACATGCTTAGTAAGCACAATTAAAAAAGGCAAAAATCCCACGGGATTTCGCCTTTTTAAGAGTGTTTAAAACTCCGGCAATTGATCCAAATTATTCTCCTTAATCCCATCCGGTTCACTTCGAATAATATCTCGTCCATATTTGTGAAACACATCGATATGGGCAATGTTTCCAGCCTTTGCTTCATCTAAGGCTGTGACATAGTCTAACTCTCGACCGGAAGCTGTTTTGAATGCGATAATGTCTCCATCATCATTTTTGCGAACTGAAACGATTTGTTCTTTTCCAGATGTATCCGCTGGAGTGATTTCCGCAGCTTGCTCGGTTTGATTTCGGTATTCATTATAAATTTGTTCAAAATCCTTCTCTGGCATTAGTATACCTCCTTATTGAAGTGGTGTATTTGGATGGATTTGTTTTTTTACTTCCTCTGGATTGGTGTCACTAAATTGTGCTGTTCCTTGACCACCTGTTTTTGCTAATACAGCCTTCACCTCATTGTAGGACAAGCCAGAGTTAGCATTTCTTCGCTTTACTTCTTCTATATCCGTTCCTGAAACTGTATATTTTTTCACAATGATTTCTCCCTTCCAGTTTTTATTCTGTGCTAATCTAATATGGAATATGAGATAATGGGAAAATACATAAATGGAATTAGGGGGAAGCATCATGGGGGCAAAAGCTACATTTATTATGGTTATGCTTATTTTTGGGAGTCTTGGTTTATTTGTGAAAAATATTGATTTATCCTCAAGTGAGATTGCCCTTTTCCGAGGAGCAATTGGTAGTGTTTTTCTAATTGCTGCAAGCTTTATTATCAAGCAAAAGGTGAACTTTCGAATTTCGAAGCGGAATTTAACCTTATTGCTTATCTCTGGGGCAGCAATGGGATTCAACTGGATTTTTCTATTTGAAGCCTATCTCTTTACAACGATTTCCAATGCGACGTTAAGTTATTACTTCGCACCGATTTTTGTAATGCTGCTTGCACCAATTTTATTAAAAGAGAAGTGGACTTCAAAAAAGGCGGTTAGTATCTTGCTTGCGTTTATTGGATTGTTTTTAGTTGTCCAACCTGGGGTATCATCATTGGTTGGAGCGTATAATCATCCAGTTGGGATTGGATATGGCTTGTTAGCTGCTGGGCTCTATGCAAGTGTGATTTTAATTAATAAATTTATCAGGGGTTTATCTGATTTTGAAACGACCATCATGCAGTTAGCTATGGCCACGGTTGTCATGTTGCCGTATGTCTTTATGACAGAGGAGATGAGCTATGGTGGTCTAGGGGTTCAGTCGATTGTGTTAATCGCCATATTTGGGGTAGTCCATACTGGTGTTGCCTATTTATTATATTTCTCTTCCATGAAAAAATTAAAAGGACAAACGATTGCGGTGATGAGCTACATTGATCCGATATCCGCCGTCTTAATGGCAGCCTTATTCTTGAGTGAAAGTATGACATTCGTGCAGGTTATTGGTGGGATTTTAATATTGGGGTCTACTTTTTTGAGTGAGATACGGATTGGAAGGAAAAAGGTAGCTTAAAGAAGTTTGAGCGCATGTCCAGCTTGATTGGGTAGATGTTAAATCTGGTGGGCGCATGTCCAGCAGGATTGGGTAGATGTTCATTCTGTTTGGTCACATGTCCAGCAGGATTGGGTAGAACTTCAAACTGAATGGTCACATGTACTACAGGTTTGGGCAGATGCCCCAAAGTAAAGTCACATATACAGCAAAATTGGTCATATGTCCCAACCATAAATATTCTATGTACACCGCTGAAAACTCAGCGGTTTTTTCCATCTATTTAAAAGCCTCGACTGTATACACATTTCCAGCGTTCCATATCAAGTATTGTGAAATGCCTGCATCTTCTAACGCTTGGATTTGCTTTTGTACGTCTGCGGCAGTGTAGTTACTTTTATAATCAAAATCTTGTACCCAAGGTCGGATGGTTGCTGCTTCTTTGCCTTGTTCTGTTAGTTCACCATTTCGGCTCTTAGCGTCCTTCATTGCTTGGAGCATGATTTCGTATGGTGCTCGGTCTGGGTTCGGTACGCCGTATGAACCAGGTGCATAGTGAGAAGGATAGGTCATTGGTGAGATGTAATCCACGTTCGGTGAAATATTTTCCCAAACTTGTCCAATTCCCATATCATCTGAAGCGGTTGTGACTAAGCCAAATACATCAGCAGAGACATATACTGGTTCGTTTTTTAATTGTTCTTCGGAGTGCTTTAGGAAAGCTAAAATATTGTCTGCTTTAGAAAGTCCGTTAGGGTTGTCGAATGCTACTTCTTGATCAACCTGTTTTGCTCGTTCTGGGAAGCGGATGTAGTCATATTGGATTTCGTCAAAACCACTTTCACTTGCTTCTTTTGCGATATCGGTAATGTAGTTCCACACTTCTTGTTTGTATGGATCTACCCATTTCGTTCCGGAAGGGTCTTGCCAGACTGTACCGTTTTTCCGTTTTAGGGCGAAGTCGCTCTTGTTAGCAGCTAGATAGGGGTCTTTGAAAACTACGATACGTGCGATGGTGTATATTCCTGCATCTTTGAATCGTTGGATTAGTTTTTCTAAATCTTTCGTTGCTGGATTACTGTCGGATCCGATTTCATTAGCGAGTTCTAACTGTGAGTCATAGGTCAATTTTCCGTAGTCATCTTTAACATCGATCACGGCAGCATTGAGGTTTGAGCTTTTTATGAGGTCAATATACTTTTGGACGTTATCCTCCGTTATGGAAGTGCGATTGAGATATATTCCCCGGACATCAACTTTTTCTGGTTTTTCTACAGGTGTTTCTTTTGGTTTTACTTTCTCCTCAGCATATTCTAATGATTGTAGATCTTTTTTTGTATCATTCGTTGAGGACAGCTTTCTCACATGATTATCTAAGTTTTCACTTGTGTTTTTCAGACTATTACCAATTGTGGTATTATTATCTATAGGCTTATCACCTGGACTTTCAGGCGGTGCTCCTTGTTCATTGGAACAGGCGACAAGGATGAGTAAAAGTATAATGGATACTAATTTTTGTTTCAGCTTTATCCCCTCCTTTACTCTTACGTTGTGCGCCTTTCGTGTCTTTGATTCGAGTCATTAATTAGCAATTCCGTGTTAATTTTCTTGTACATTAAATGGAGGAATAAGGGGAAATTAAGAGGAAACTTATGAAATTATTGGGGGGATGAATATGGGTTTGATGCAACTTGTCAAAAAAGGGAACACATCCTCAGGTGTAGCTGCATTAGGGAATACGTTTTTAGCGATTATAAAAGCAGTAGCAGCTGGTATCAGTGGTAGTGGTACAATGTTTGCTTCTGCGATGCACTCATTTGCAGATGCGGTAAACCAGGGATTTGTCTTCTTTGGTAGCGTTCTATCCGAGATGAAGCCGTCTAAGCGGTTCCCGGTTGGATTTGGACGAGTAATCAATATCTTTTGTATGGTAGCGGTTATTGTTGTTACGGTCATGGCTTATGAGACAATTAAGGAAGGCTGGCATATTATCCAGCATCCTGAAGAAGCTAGTAACTTTTGGCTTAATATTGGAATATTAGTTGCAGCATTTATAGTGGATGGATTTATTTTATTGAAAGCAATGAAAGAGATTAAGGAAGAATCGAAAATAGCAGATGAGGGGAACATTTTCACAACCGCCTTTAAGGGAGCGAAGAAAGCCTCTCCTGCAACACGATTAGTTTTCTATGAAGATTTAGTTGCTACATCAAGTGCGGTGCTTGCTATTATCGGTATCGTCTTGGCACAGTATTTTGGCATATTAGAAGCGGATGGATTTATCTCGATCATAATAGGTCTCCTTATGCTATTTGTCGCATTCCGGGTTGGCTATGATAACATGGTTGGACTTATTGGAGTATCTGCGCCTGCAGATGTAGAAAACACAATTGCTGAGGATTTATTAGCGGATGAGTCTGTTGTTGATATTTACAAGCTACGTGTAATTCAGGAAGGTAGAACTTTCCATGTAGAAGTAACAGTGGAACTTGTAAAAGGTTTAACGCTTGCTGAGGCAGATGATATTAAATTCCGGCTATCGGATAAACTACTACGCGAACCGGATATTGCGGATGTTGTCTTAGGTATAATAGAAGATGATGACACGAAATCATGGCAAGATCGAAAAGAAGATAAAAAATAAGCGAAGAGTCTAGAAACTCTTCGCTTTTTTCTTTGCCTGAAGGCACCAGTCTTCAAATTCCTCGATAGGAAGAGGTTTACTATAAAAGTATCCTTGCCCCAAAACATCATAAACGGTTAGTATATCAATTTGTTCCTTCGTTTCAATTCCTTCGACGACAACCTTCGTATTAATTTTCTTACCAATTTGTATAATTGCTTCTAACAAGGAACGGACCCGGTTGTTTTTTATCGAATCATTTAAGAAAGAACGATCGATTTTCAATTCATCGATTTCAATGTTTCGTATCATACTTAAGGATGAATAGCCAATTCCGAAGTCATCTAAGGAAACGCCAACTCCTAAATTACGAAGCGCGAGAATATTTTCCTTGGCATCTTCATAGTAAAGAAACGCACTTTCTGTGATTTCTAGTGTTAACAGTTTCGGATTAACTTGTTCTTCTTCAATTATTGTTTGAACACGTTCAATGAAGTTAGGAGCCATTAATTGCCTCGTCGAAATATTAACCGAAATTGGGAATGTCTCTAATCCATTTGCTTTAAAACGTTTCACATCTTGACAAGCTTGGCGCAATACCCATTCACCTATTGGAATAATTAATCCTGTTTCTTCCGCAATAGGGATAAATTCATCTGGTGGAATTTTACCCATTTCGCATTCCCAGCGTAGTAGAGCTTCAGCACCTACAATATGATAGGAAGCTAAATCAAACTGTGGCTGGTAGTGAACGGTTAATTCATTTAGTTCAATCGCTTTATGTAAATACGTTTCTAATATCATCTTCCGTTTCATTTTTTGATTCAGTTCATCATTATAAAACTGATAATTATTCTTTCCGTTTTCTTTTGCTAAGTACATCGCAAAGTCTGCCTTTTTGATTAATGCTTCGGCGTCATCCTCATAATCGAGATTGATACTGATACCAATGCTAGGAGTTGAAATTATCTCTGTACTATTGATGGAATAAGGTTCATTCATCTTTGTTATTATGTCTTTTGCTAATTGTTCGATTTCGTCAAGGTTTCGATTTTCAATAAGAACTAAAAATTCATCACCACTCTGTCTCGATACAATATCGCTCTCCCGTAAAAATGACTTTAGACGATTTGCAATCCGAATCAATAATTGATCTCCGGCACTATGTCCGAGTGTATCGTTAACTCGTTTAAAGTTATCAAAATCAATAAACATAACTGCTACGGAACGGCCATATTTATTTGTCGATATTAAAGCAGTATCTAAGTAGTTCTTAAACCAAACTCGGTTTGTCAATCCAGTTAATGAATCGTAGTGGATTAATTGGTTCATCTTCTGTTCTGCTTGCTTTTGATTGGTTATATCCAAGATAACGCCATCTACTCTGGTAACGATGCCATTTCTATCTAAATGAGGTGTTGCGGAATCTTGTAACCATCTTACTTCACCGCTGCTATGAAAGAAACGGTATGTAATGTTTGTTTTCTTTCCTGCTTTCTGCTGCTCATGGGCATCCATGAGCATATATTTATCATCTGGATGCACAACATCCTTCCAGTGATAAGGGTTATCTCTTATCGATTCTCTAGTCACACCATAAATCTTTGCGTACCCCTCAGAGAAGGTATGTTCATCGTTTTCTAAATCCCATGTCCAAAACGTAATATCATTGTTTTCGAACAGCTTATTCAAGTGGACTTCGTTCGTACGAATTTTCCAGCCAAGAATACCAATGGAAAAAGATATGAACAATCCAATAACATAAGGGAATAAGTTCTGTACAGATAGGTCATTAGGTGTAGAGAAAATTCCCGTCACTAAGTAGATACCACTAAGAAGCAGGAGGTAGAGAATACCACCGTAGAACCCTCCGTAATAAGTAAACAACGCAATCATAACCGTATTCGCAGTCCAAAAGAGGCCTTCCGTTTCCATTAAGGAACTAGTCTCCATATAAATAGAACCAGCTAAAACAGCAGCACCAAAAAACCAGAGTATGGTAGGAATCTTTTTTAAGCTTAGTCTCGTCATCAGTTTTCACCTGTCAAATTTTGTCGAAATTAGTATTTAATACATAGAGTGTAACATAATTATTAAAAATTGAAAAATTATAATTTTAGTACATGTTTTATGGTGAAACTATCAATTTCCATATTATGGAGTATTTTACAATAGATAAATATTTCTATTTCGAGATTATTTTGTATAATAGTAAATTGACGAATATTAGATACTTCAACGCTTTATAGGTCTATAGTCCTATTGTGTTCTATAGGGAAATCTAGTATTTTTTAACTATATTTGATGTAATTTCTGAAACCGATTACTGTTATATTGGTAATTTACGTCATAAGGATAAAGAGTGGGGTCCGATGATTATTCATAAAGAGCAATTTTTAAATAATGTGCTATTAAATGGAATTCAAGATATGGTCTATATTATGGAAGTTCGAGCAGATGGAAATTTTATCTATCATTTTATTAATCTAGCAGTAAAGAAATATGCTGGATTAACTAATGAGATAATTGGTAAATCCTTTCAAGACGTATTACAAGAATCAAAGGCGAAATTCTTGTTAAAGAAATATCAAGAGGCAGTAGAAACAAAAAATGTTGTTGTCTATGAGGATCTATATCCATCCCCACTTGGAGAAGAAAGATTCGGCGAAAATGTGTTGACTCCACTTTTTGACGACAATGGTCGATGTACACATGTCGTAGCAGTTGTTAAGGATATTACAGAGCGTAGAAGGGCTGAAGAAGCAGCTAGTAAAGCTCGTGAAATGCTGATAGTAGGTAAGCAACGCTACCAATCACTATTTGATTATAATTTAGACGGTGTTATTGCTATTGATGATAAAGGGTTAATTGTAACTGTTAACCGGTCCCTGGAGTTGATTACAGGGTATTCAAAGGACAATCTGATTGGCATTCACTATACAACGCTTTTATTACAAGAAGATGTTGCGACTGCTGAGAAATATTTTGGCGTTGCAATTAATGGTATTTTAGAAGAATTTAGTGTGCGAATGCGCAGTAAAAATGGTAAAAATATTGAAACAATTATTAAATTCACGCCAATCATTGTTAATGATGAAACGGTTGGAATATATGCAATTTGTAAGGATATTACCGAACAGATTAAGATTCAACATAAGTATACAGAGAGTGAAAATAAGTTTGAAATTATTGCGGAGTATTCAGGAGACTTAATTACGATGCTAGATAAGGATGGAAAGATTACTTATGTATCGCCATCTTACCGTGATGTATTAAACTTTAATCCAGATGAGTATATTGGCAAGGACTTCTATTATAATGTGCATCCTGATGATATTGAAAGTTTACTTGAATCGTTTGCACAGAGTAAGAATACTGGAAAGCCTTGGGTGGCGCAATTTAGACAAAAGCATCAGACGATGGGTTGGATCTGGTCGGAACTGAAAGGCTCACCGGTCTACAAACAGGATAACGTGTTTAAACAGATGGTAGTTTTATCACGGGATATCTCTACGAGAAAGAATTACGAAGATAAACTGAAGTATTTTGCCTATCATGATACGTTAACTGGATTGCCAAATCGCCGTTATTTTTCAATGAAATTAAAAGAGGCATTAGATGCTTATGAAAAAACGGGTGAAAAAATTGCCATTATCATTATGGACTTAGACCATTTTAAATCTATTAATGATACGTTCGGTCATGATATTGGTGACAAGGCGATTTCCGAATTTGCTTTGCGGGTTGGTAAACGGATTCGTAGTGTGGATACTCTTGCAAGGCTTGGTGGCGATGAATTCGTACTTCTACTACGTGAGATAGAATGTAGAGATGATGCGATTCAAGTTGCGAAGGATATTATTGAGGTTGTGAGTGCGCCATGGCAAATTGATCATGCAGAGTTTGTCACAACTACTAGTATCGGAATTTCGCTTTTATCGCAGGATAAATTTAACACGTTTGAGTCCTTGTTTAGAAACGCTGACCAAGCATTATATGAAGCAAAAGATGCTGGTGGAAATCAATATGCTATTAAAATGTAAAAGCCAGTGCAGAGGACTGATCCCTGCACTGGCTTTAGTTTGTATGTGTAATTTCACTTTCAATGTTTCCTTCTGGTGTATAAACGTCTAATAGTAAGAAAGCTAATCCAGTCATTAGAATGGTTGCTAGGATTATTAGTAATACTGCTATTTTTCCTTTTGAATTCAAATTTAATCACCCTTTGTATCATCGGTTCCTGATTAAACATTAGCAAATCTACTAATTAATGTAAATACCTTATTCAATAGCCCCGCTAACATCGTAGTCCTCTAGAGAAATTTCTATTGCTTCATCAAGAGCTAATTTTGCTAATTGTGTTCCAACAAATGGACCTGTAGTTAGTCCAGAAGAGCCAAGCCCATTAGCAACTAGCAGCCCCTCTACACCAGGTATCGGTCCAATGACAGGAAGGAAGTCAGGTGTGAACGGTCTAAAACCGACTCTTGTCTCTAATAATGTACTATCTGCAAGTTGAGGTAATACATCTAATGCTTTGGTTAAGATATCTTGTACTCCTCCAGCGGTTACGCGAAGATCAAATCCTTTGTCATTCTCATGAGTAGCCCCGATTACAATATGGTTTTCAAAAGGTACAACGGATTGATTAGTTGGAGGCATAATAACAGGCCAATTTTTACTATCTATACCTGGTAGCTCTAAATGGATAAGTTGCCCTTTTTGACCGGTAGATTGAAAATTAATTCCTAAAGGTGCTAAAAGTTCATTCATCCAAGCTCCACAAGTAGCAATAACTTGATCTGCTTCATAGCGTTCTTTTTCTACATATACACCAAGGACTTGATTGTCCTTTTGATATAGTGTTGCTGTGCCGTCGATTACCTTTGCACCGTATTTTTGGGCTGCATTTAATAGTGCTGAACGGAATGTTTGTCCATCTAGTTTTGCGCCTCCACTAACAAGAACAGAGGAATACCCTCCATCAATAAGTGGTACAAGCTCTTTGGTTTGAGAGGCATTTAATAACGTAACTTCGCCAATTTCAGGGGCATCTTCTCTACGTTTTAATGCTCTTTCCTGCATTGCTAGTAGCTTCTTTTCTTCTTTATGAAGACTGAGTGCACCGACTTGGGCATAGCCTGTTTCAATTTGCCCATCATTCATTAGTTCCTGTACTAATTCGGGGTACATTTTTGCTCCGCTTTTAGCAAGATGATACCACTTTTTGTTTCGGCGTTGGGATAGCCACGGGCAAATAATACCAGCCGCTGCTTCTGTTGCTTGACCTATTCCAGGCTTATCGATTACCGTAACTTTAGCGCCACTTTTCGCAAGTCTGTATGCAGTAGTTGCTCCTAGAATACCTGCACCCACAATAATATAGCTTTTCATATATCTTAAACCTTCTTTGTCGTTAGAGTTATTCTATTATAACTATAAGAAGTAAAAGAGAAAATGTAAAATGTCACATGGCAAAAATATTCAATCCAACTCGATTTTATGATAATCTTGTAACTAGGATAAATTGATAGTAATGCTATACATATAAAGGAGAATGAAAATGGATAAAACACTTGTCTTTGGACACAAAAACCCAGATACAGATACTATTTGTTCAGCTGTTGCTTATGCTAATTTGAAGAATAAATTAGGCGTGAATGCAGAGCCTGCAAGACTAGGTGAAGTAAATAAAGAAACAGCATTTGCATTAGATTACTTTAATGTCGAAGCACCTCAACTTATTGAGGCGGTCCCTGCTGAAGTGAAGGATGTCATTTTAGTAGACCATAATGAATTTCAACAAAGTGTAAGCAATATTAAAGATGTTCGTATTGCTGAAGTTATCGATCACCACCGTGTATCAAACTTTGAAACAAAAGAACCGCTATACTTCCGTGCAGAGCCAGTTGGCTGTACAGCAACCATTTTAAATAAAATGTACAAAGAAAATGGGGTAGAAGTAACGAAAGAGATTGCTGGTTTACTGTTATCTGCAATTATTTCTGACTCTCTATTACTGAAATCACCTACATGCACACAGGAAGATGTCGATGCTGCACATGAGCTAGCAGGCATTGCTGGTGTTGAATTAGAAAAGTATGGTCTAGATATGCTTCAAGCTGGTGCTGACCTAAGTGACAAGTCACCACAAGAGTTAATCACAATGGATGCAAAAGAATTTGCGATGGGCGATGCAAAAGTAGAAATCGCACAAGTCAATACAGTAGATGCAAGCAAAGTATATGAGTTACAAGCTCAACTAGAAGAAGTAATGGACAAGGCAGTTAATGAAAAAGGATTAAATCTATTCTTGTTCGTAGTTACAGATATCTTGAATAATGATTCTGAAGTACTAGCACGTGGAGCTAACGTAGAAAAAGTTGCTGAAGCATTTAATGTACAACTTGATGCCAATAACCGCGCATTGTTAAAAGGTGTTGTTTCACGTAAGAAGCAAATCGTAACAGCACTTACTGATGCTTTTGTGAAGTAATTTAAAATAGTATAATTTTTGTTGACGCACTGCGGACTCTACCCATGGATCTGCAGTGCGTTTTTTTGGGTAAACATCATTTTTCAGTGGAAATAGGGGTGGATTGAAAATAAGAGTGGTTGCAATCATTATTTTCACTTGAAATTAGTGCTGAAATGATTATTAGAAGGGCTGTAAACATCATTTGGCGAGGGGTTAGAGGATGAAATGAAGTTAAGGGGAGCCTTTTAACATCATTTCCGCTTGAAATTGGTGCTGAAATGATTATTAGAAGGGCTGTAAACATCATTTGGCGAGGGATTAGAGGATGAAATGAAGTTAAGGAAGGCTACTAACATCATTTCCGCTTGAAATTAGTGCTGAAATGATTATTAGAAGGGCTGTAAACATCATTTCACGTGGAGTCAAAGGATGAAATGAAGTTAAGAAGGCTTATTAACATCATTCTGCTTGAAATTAGTGCTGAAATGATTATTAGAAGGGCTGTAAACATCATTTGGCGAGGGGTTA
>NZ_LDUE01000057.1 GCF_001038485.1 Ornithinibacillus californiensis | reverse complement strand
GATGCATACCAACGCTATTACAAGAAGCAAAATCATGCCCCTACATTCAAAAGCAAAAAGAATAAGGTACAGTCCTATATCACCAAACAAACGAGTGGGAATATCGCAATTTTTGATAAGCACATCAAGTTACCGAAACTTGGCCTTGTTCGATTTGCCAAAAGCCGGGAGGTAGATGGCCGAATCATCAACGCGACCATCCGGCGTAATCCAAGTGGTAAGTACTTTGTTTCCATCTTAGTGGAAACGGAAGTGGTTCCATTGCCAAAAACACACGCTACTACCGGAGTTGATTTAGGCTTAAAAGACTTCGCTACCCTTGCGGATGGAACGATATATAAAAATCACCGCTACTTGAAATCGTCAGAGCAAAAGTTACGGAAAGCCCAACAAGTACTTTCCAGACGAGTAATCGGCTCTAGTAATTGGAATAAACAACGAATCAAAGTAGCTCGCCTCCACGAAAAGATTGCAAACCAACGGAATGATTTCTTACATAAGACCTCTACCGATATCATCAAAAACCACGATGTGATTGGGGTAGAAAGTCTACAAGTAGCTAACATGATGAAAAACAAAAGAACTGCACAATCTATCGCAGATGTGTCTTGGTATCAATTCAAGGCCATGTTGAAATATAAGGCAGAATGGTACGGCAAGACGGTGGTGGAAGTGAGTAAGACCTTCCCGAGTTCTCAGACTTGTTCGAGTTGTGGTCACAAAAACAAAGACGTTAAAGATCTGAATTTGCGTGAATGGACTTGTGTCTGTGGAGCCCATCACCAAAGGGATATTAACGCAGGACAAAATCTTAAAAATGAAGCGATAAGACTTCTAACCGCAGGGACTGCGGGGATAGCCTAATAAAAACTTTCGGGTACGAAGGTGTTCTTAGGAATCCCCCACTTCAAACAGCTCGATAAGAGCAGTTAAGTGGTGGGTAGTTCAATGATTGCTTCAATTCTTTAAGGGAGAAGGAAAGGGCAATTCGACTAGATTAAACAGGGGAATGTGATTTCATGAGTGTACTTACGATACATAATTTAGAAAAACAGGATAAGGATGTTTTATTATTTCCTGCATTTGACCTTGAAGTTGTAGAAGGAGAAGTTGCAGTAATTCATTCTAACCTTAATATTAGAGTTGCTCTGCTTAGGATGATTATGGGGCAGGAACCGTTGTTAAATGGGGAATTAACGGTATTAGGAGAAAAGGTTTCGAAGGATAAGAAATTATACGAATTAGGGATAGGGATAAGTTTCTATGAAGAAGGTTATTATCCAAGGCTATCTGTATTAGATCAACTTAAATTTTATCAGCAGCTATACGATTCCAATCAAACAGTGAAACAAATTCTAAATCTAGTACAATTGGATTCTATTAAAAATAAAAAAATTGGATTACTTACATTTTCTGAGAAAAGAAGACTACATATTGCTAATGTGTTATTGCAGGAGCCAACATTAGTAATCTTTGAAGAGCCGGATTTAAATGTGGACTTAGAAACTAAACGAGTCATTCTTAATATTTTTCAGAAACTGAAGGAAGAACAAAAAGCAGTACTCGTGTTAACGAGTAATATGGAAAATGCGATTACAATGGGAGATAATGTGTATCGTTTAAATGATACTGGAATTCATAGAGTGGAAGTACAGGATGAATCGCCCGTAACGAAAGAAGTAGTTCAAGTAGAAACGGAAGAGAAAGAAGAAACGATTGCCTTCAACTTCAACAAAATTCCTACCAAGGTCAATGAGAAGATTATCTTATTTGATCCTCCTGAAATTGATTACATAGAAAGTAATGAGGGAATATCCCATGTCTACATAAAAGGTGAATCTTTTCCAAGTGTATTTACGCTGAACGAGTTAGAAGAACGATTAAATCCGTATGGCTTTTTCCGGTGTCATCGTTCCTATATCGTAAACTTGCAAAAAGTTCGAGAGGTAATCACATGGACGAGAAATAGTTATAGTTTGGTATTGGATGATACGAACAAGTCTACAATTCCACTTTCCAAAACAAAAATGGCACAGTTAAAAGAAATGTTGGGACTAAAATAAGCTCCATTCATCCTGAAAAATGCTCTTTTCATAGAAAAAATGATGTAAAAACCCTTATTTTCTACTAATCTATGGATAAGTCAAAAAACAATCAACACGGAGGAGAAAAATGGAAAATATTATCGAAGTGAAAAGTTTGGCAAAGGTTTTTGGAAATCAACCGGCTTTAGAAGATGTAAATTTCAATGTGAAAAAAGGGGAGACATTTGGATTTTTAGGTCCAAGTGGATCAGGAAAAACAACTACTATAAAAATCCTGACAGGACAATTATTACAAACTTCTGGAGAAGCAGAAGTGTTCGGTGTGAAAAATTCAGCTATCAATAATGGCTCCTATCGTAGAAGAATCGGAGTGCTGTCTGATAATAGTGGACTTTACCAAAGACTTTCTATAGAAGATAATTTAAAGCTTTATTGTGATCTTTATGATGTTTCGAAACAAAGAATGGAAGAAGTATTGGAGTTAGTGAATCTCGGTAATGAAAAGAAGAAAATAGTTTCAAAGCTATCTAAAGGGATGACCCAACGTGTGCTATTAGCTAGAACATTACTACATGAACCAGAGTTATTATTCTTAGATGAGCCAACTTCAGCATTAGACCCAGCTAACTCAAAACAAATTCACGAAGGGTTACGTCGCTTGAATGAAAAGGGAACAACGATCTTCCTAACAACCCATGACATGAGTGAAGCCGAAACGTTATGTAATCGAGTGGCGTTCTTAAATAAAGGGAAGATCCAATTATTAGACGAACCGAAAGCCTTACGCAGACAATTTGCTGATGGAAGCCTGACAGTAGAATTGAAAAATGGGCAGTTTGTAACACTTCCAGGTGGTGCTGAAGGTGCGGAAGAGGTATATAAATATATGTCCAATAATGAAGTGGAATCCATTCACTCTAATGAACCAACACTTGGAGATATTTTCGTAGAGATTACTGGGAGGGAATTAGTATGATATTATCATGGAAGCGAATCTATGCTATTTTTCAAAAGGATATGAAAGACTTATCGAAGAACTTGTTTGTTAGTTCTATTATCATTTTGCCTATTATGATGGCCTTTCTTTATGGAGCTATGGGTGAAGCTACAATTGATTTACACTATATGATTATTAACCTTACACTAGCTTCTGTAACAGCTTTTATTCAATGTGCAGTAATTGCGGAAGAAAAAGAAAAACATACATTAAGAGGGTTAATGCTATCCCCTGCATCAGTTGCGGAGATCCTTGGTGGCAAAAGTTTAGTAAGTTTCATTTTAACGGTTGTAACACTTGTTGTATGTATGATGATTACGGGATATGAGCCTTCTAATATGCTAATTATTGTTGTTGCTCTTGTGGTTTCCATGTTGTTCTATTTAGCTTTAGGGACCATTTTAGGTCTTTTATCTAGAACTGTAGTGGAAGCATCAGTAATTATCCTGCCAGTTATTTTCTTGTTTGGTTTTGGGTCTATGTTGATGTTGTTAGTGGAGAAGGTTCCAGCCCTTTCGTTCATTGAGTACTTGCCTAATATTCAGTTGATTGAAATTGCTTATGATGTTGAGGCGGGATTAGGATTTGGGGATGTTTGGGTTAATTTAGTTGTTTTATTAGCGTGGGCTGTTGTGGCTACACTAGCAACTGCGTTTGTATATAAGAAAAAAGAGATGGATTGATCATAAGAAAAGTGTCCTTGAAAGAGTAACGGGTTCCGTTACCTATCGCAAAACTTTAATTTGTATAGCAAGATGCAAATAAAAATGTATAACAAATTGCACTGCAAAATGCAGTGCTTTTTGTATGCAAAAAAACAGCCCGGTTTGATAAGGAGCGAGCTAAAGATTAAATTTATTTGATTTTTTTCTTATTCAACTAAAGCACCCGTTAGCAACAAAAGGTTTAACGTTTAAATCCCATAACTAAGAATAAGAAAACTACCTACCCATAATACAATATTTGAAGAGATTATAGCACTTTATTTCCTCTATAAAGGAGAATTTCTTTTGATTAATTATCAAAAAGCATTAAATATGTAAAAAACTCAGGTGTTTCCTGATTAACATGAAAAGTGTCGATTCCACGTTCGATAATCAGATCAACCTTTAGTTCTTGGCAATTGGAGGTTATTTCATTTAACTGCGATTCGATAATGACAATTATTCTTTCATCATCTGATGTAGCCTCTCTCATAAGATTATAGTAATGATCACTCTTTTCATTTCTTACTATCTCATACGGAACGAAATTTAAGTTATCCAGGTTAGGCTTTATGAGTCCGTTATTGTGTGCATTAATATAGTTAAGAGCTGTCATTTTCAAAAAAATCGCTTCGGATTCTGACAACCCTGTTTCAATAATATCTATTGTTTTTTGAAACGCAGAGATAACGTCATTAACTGATTGTAATGATCGAATTTCATGGAAATATTGATGCTTCAAATATGTTATGTACTCATTATGATCCACATAATCACCTCAACAAAAAGATATGTCATAATACATTGTAAAAATAATTGCTATTAAATTAAACTGCCCCGTTACTTGAACAAGGAAGAAGTTTCTCCCTTCTTTCAGTAACGCACCCGTTAATAAACTAAAATCAATTCTAAAGTTGTCCGTTAAAGTAGGATAAGAAAACTCCTGAAATGAGGACAATGTAAACTAAGATGTCAATAAGGGTAATAATATATTCCTTTTCTTCCCTTTCGTATTTATATTCCATGAATGCCTGAAAGCCTACTCCAACACAAAGGCTAATGGCAAAACCAATTATTAATATTAGGTTTTGGATAAAAAAGGATAGTATCAAGAAAACAATAGCAATTATACGTATTATATAGACTAACCCTTCATGCGTTTTGTTGATATATCTGTTTTGCTCAAGATAAGGTATAATTTTATATCTTTTTCTAAGAAATTTAACTAAAAGAAACCTAATTATTAGTACAGTAGTGAGAAATAAAATAAATTCTAGCAACTAAACCCTCCTAATGTCTATGCCATAAACACAATTTCTTCTTCATACAGATAGGTAAGGGTTTGAAGTTATCGCTCCCTTTTCCCCCTGTTCACACCGTACGTGCGACTTTCACCGCATACGGCGTTCCAACTATTCCAATTCATTCAATTCTATGTATTATTAGATTTGACCTTGCTTTCTTCCGAAATCAAATTGATTGATTATGACATTGTAATCGAAGTTTGTTGAGTTTATCAATTTGCTTTTTAGATAAGTTTAAAATTTTAAGTAATGCTGTTATCTTTTCGGTATCTTTCATATGTACCAGTCTGTGGACTGATTCATGAAGTATCACTAGATTTGAAAATGAATCATCTTTTGATAGATGGTACGGATTCTTATGATGGCAGTGCCAATCATTTTTACCTAGCTCCAATCCAGAGATAGCACACTTTCCATATTGAGAGATAAATTTACTTATTCGATTGTCATTATATTCAATTGTTCGGTTCGGAATAAACCAATTCATGATAGATGATAGAATTTCTTTACTAATAGCTTTTAGCCCTTTGTGTATCTTTTCTCTCCCTTCGGGAGTATAGTTACACGTGTCTTGGGAAAAACATAAATTTGTTTTATGTCTTTGGGCATGGATAGGTACAAATACCATGTTTTGTATTTTGTACAATTTGCACTTGTATCCTTTATATCTCTTTTGTAAAGTTCTGGTCATATCATGAAAATTGGCATCTGTTCTAAAAATCTTTAGACGATTATACATGTTTCTACGCAGATTAGAGTTTAACTCATTAAGATTTATTGTAATTCTTGTGGCTGCTGAATAGTAATTCTGAATTCCCATGACTACCGTATTGAAATTCCATACTGTCTTATTGCTAGGATTCTTCTGTATAGTTTTAATAGCCTTCTTGATTTTGTTAGAAGCACTGGCTTTTGCCTTTTTTGACATATTAGATTTCGCTACATATCCAAATCTAGTTTTGCCTTTGCTTACTACTTTGAAAGTGAACCCAAGAAACTCCGAAGAGTTTTTCTTTAGGTTTATTACTTTAGACTTTTCTTCACTAGTTTCAAGGTGTAGTCTATTCATCAAGAAATCTTTAATGGCATAATTCATTCTGATTGCTTGTGTACGTGTTCGACATAAAACTTTAAAATCATCCGCGTAGCGGACTATAAAGCACTCTTTCAACCCAGACTTTTTCAACGCTTGATATTTAATCCCGCTGGTCTTATATTTGAAGTCACTATCGAACGTTTCCCACTGATTACTTATCCACCAATCAAGTTCATTTAAAACAATGTTTGATAATAGTGGAGATAGGATACCGCCTTGCGGTGTTCCTTTTGTCGGTATGCCTTCACCATGAATTTCAGCTTTTAATAGTTTAGAAATAATGGCTATTAATGACTTATCTCTAATCCCTAGCGACCAAATCTGTTTTAAAAGTTTACTGTGATTGACGTTATCAAAGAAGCCTTTAATATCGACATCAATACAGTGATGGAGTCCAGATTGATTGATTAGAAATTCAAATCGTGCTTTCGCATGATGAGTATTTCTGTTAGGTCTAAATCCATAACTATGCTTATGAAACTTTGCCTCAATGATTGGCTCTAAAACTTGTAAAACGCACTGTTGAAAAATCCTATCCCAAATGGTTGGTATTCCCAAAGGTCTTAATTTTCCATTTGCCTTTTCTATGAATACACGCCTTACTGCTTGTGGCTCATACCATTTAAACATATTTTGAATTGTAGCTATTACATCTTCCACCGATAAATGACTAATATCTTTAATTGTTAATTTATCTGTTCCTGCCGTTTTACTTCCCGTGTTTCTTTTGATATTTCGATAGGCAAGACGTATATTTTCATTAGAACTCATCAATTCTATTAATCCATAAAACTTATCACCATCAACACTACGAGCGTAGAGAGAGTCGAAACACTCTTGTAAATTATAATACTCATTATGTCTCAGTTTCTTCCGTTTCAATAAGTCGGTAACCCCTTTCGGAGTTAACCTCTTTTAGTCTCACGAGAACCTTATTAACCGATAAAGATCTGCCTTACATGGTTGAATGATTCTTCATTAGTCTAGTGGCTATCCCTCCATGTGGATTAGACATTTCATTGGTACTGTGCCACCACTTTCACTGAAATGAAGGGAAGTTATACAATAACTATTGTCATTATTGTTTTCCTTGCCACCGTTTCATTGAGAGTAAGCCCTCCACGTTATCAGCTTACAACGTTGAATTATATCTATTATAGAATGAACTTAGGTGCTTCCTGTAAGCCTGTTAGCGTTCATACGCCTATAACGTATCATGGATTTTCATATTAGTTAGTCTTACTCACCCACATCTAACCTCACAATTTGGTGATATACACATTTCTATGTATTGCAGGTCTAGACCCGTACATTCAGAAGTTTGTCAGCTTAACCTTTTT
>NZ_LDUE01000056.1 GCF_001038485.1 Ornithinibacillus californiensis | reverse complement strand
GACTCGAACCCGCGACCTCCTGCGTGACAGGCAGGCATTCTAACCAACTGAACTACCGGACCTTATAAAATTGTTAATGACCCGTACGGGTTTCGAACCCGTGTTACCGCCGTGAAAGGGCGGTGTCTTAACCGCTTGACCAACGGGCCATATTATAATGGCGGAGAAGGAGGGATTTGAACCCTCGCGCCGGTTACCCGACCTACACCCTTAGCAGGGGCGCCTCTTCAGCCACTTGAGTACTTCTCCATTTGGCTCCACAGGTAGGATTCGAACCTACGACCGATCGGTTAACAGCCGATTGCTCTACCACTGAGCTACTGTGGAATAATAATAGTTAGTTCACTAATTATGTTTTTGAAAGCATATTCCAAGATGTTGGACCCCTGCTTCTTCTAGCTTATTCATGGATGTGTATCCATCGGGGTTACTCGTAGCTAATTCGGTAGATGTGTTGCTCGTTGCTCTACCACTGAGCTACTGTGGAATAATATTAGTTAGTTCACTAATTATGTTTTTGAAAGCTTATTCCAAGAAGATGACCCCTGCTTCTTCTAGCTTATTCATGGATGTGTATCCATCGGGGTTACTCGTAGCAGATTCGGTGGAAGTAATGCTCGTCTCTACCACTGAGCTACTGTGGAATAATATTAATGTCATTCGCTAATTATGTTTTTTGAAAGCAATAATAATTTCAGCGACGAAGAATATCATACAATATATAAAAATCATTGTCAAGCGATAATTATAAAATCCTTTTCTTCATCTCAACTACTTTTGCTTCATCTTATTTTCGTAAGACTTAATATAATTTACCATGGCTAATCTATTTCGTCAATTAATATTTTGCGTCTGAATTTATAAACTTTTTACCCCCCTATTTTCTTCTTATATAATGTAATTCCAAAATCCACAGACTTTATTTTAGTTCAACCAACTTCCCGCGGCATCTTCCACATCGATAACGTTTTAAATCGACTCTTCTTACCCTTTTATAAACTTGATTACAATTTAGACATCGGTAAGTATGCTTCCTTCTATTACTATTAGAAGGTAATGGTTTACAATGTCTCGGGGAACCAGTCTGCCTTAATAGTTCTTTAAACTCTGGGTCACCATGTTTATAACCTTTCCCCTCTATGTGCAGATGATAATGACATAGTTCATGCTTGATGATCCCAATAAACTCATCCATATCTGTTTCATAATAATACTTTGGATTTAACTCAATAATCCTTTTGCTAGGTAAATACCTGCCACCAGTCGTACGCAGTCTACTATTAAATTTAACATCATCTATATATGGTTTTCTAAAAAACTCAAGCGATATCTTATTAACAAGCTCTAATAGTTCTTTCTCACTTATCAAGTTCATTTGCGAATACTTCCTTCGTTATAATCAGCTATTATTATTTTTCCTTATAAGCAGCAATGATTCTGTTGTTAATTAAAATAATTATAATTAAAAATTGATTTTTATCTGTAAATCATTATAATAGAACTTAGGGTGTTTCATTAAGAACCTATGAAAGGAGGATAGTCTAGTATACTTCCATCCTTATACAAGGATCTTAACAAACTATCTATTTAGTAATCTTTTCATTACTATGATACTATAATACGTGTATTTTATCTTATTAGGAGGGACAATTTCAATGAGCGAAAAGAAAAAATTAACTACCGCATTCGGTGCTCCTGTACCAAATGATGATGACGTAAAAACTGCTGGTCCTAGAGGTCCACTATTAATGGAAGACTTCTGGTTCCTAGAAAAACTAGCACACTTCGATCGTGAAGTAATTCCTGAACGCCGTATGCACGCTAAAGGATCAGGTGCTTATGGTACATTCACTGTAACTCATGATATTACTAAATATACTAAAGCAGCAATGTTCTCAGAAGTAGGTAAGAAAACTGATATGTTCCTACGTTTTTCTACTGTTGCTGGTGAACGTGGTGCAGCGGACGCTGAACGTGATATTCGCGGAACTGCATTAAAATTCTACACAGAGGAAGGTAACTGGGACCTAGTTGGTAACAATACACCAGTATTCTTCTTTAGAGATCCTAAGAGATTCCCAGATTTAAACCACGTTGTAAAACGTGATCCTAAAACAAATATGCACAGTGCACAAGCTAACTGGGATTTCTGGACAGGACTACCTGAAGCTCTTCACCAAGTAACAATCGTAATGAGTGACCGTGGTATTCCTGCAACTTACAGACATATGCATTTATTTGGAAGCCATACTTATAGCATGATTAATGCTGACAACGAACGTGTTTGGGTTAAATTCCACTTCCGTTCTCAGCAAGGAATTAAAAACCTTACTGATGCAGAAGCAGAAGCAGTAATCGGTAAAGACCGTGAAAGTAGCCAAAAAGATTTATTTGAATCAATTGAAAAAGGCGACTTCCCTAAATGGAAACTTTACATTCAAGTAATGACAGAAGAGCAAGCTAGAAATAGTAAAGACAATCCATTCGATTTAACTAAAGTCTGGTACAAAAAAGACTATCCACTAATTGAAGTGGGTGAATTAGAGCTTAACCGTAACCCAGAAAACTACTTTGAAGAAGTTGAGCAAGCAGCATTTGCTCCAACAAACATTGTTCCTGGTATTGGGTTCTCACCAGACAAGATGCTTCAAGGTCGCTTATTCTCTTACGGAGATGCACAGCGTTACCGTTTAGGTGTTAACCACTGGCAAATTCCAGTTAACTATCCTAAAAACGCGAAAAACTTTAATCCATACCATCGTGATGGAGCAATGCGTGTCATGCCTCATGGTAAAAATGTAACGTATAGCCCTAACAGCTATGGTGAATGGGAAGATAGTAAAGAACATCAAGATCCAAGACAAACACTTGCAGCTGATGTGGACTACTTTGATTTCCGACAAGATGATGATAACTACTTTGAACAACCAGGTAAGTTATTCCGTCTAATGACTGCTGAAGAACAACAAAGATTATTTGAAAACACAGCAAGCAATATGCAAGGAACAACTAAAGAAGTACAATTAAGACATATTAACCATTGCTATAAAGCAGATCCAGCTTATGGTGAAGGTGTTGCTAATGCACTAGGAATTTCCATGAGTGAAGTGGAAGCTGCTAGTGATGTAAAATAATAAACAAAATAAGAAAAGGCACTGCAATCGCAGTGCCTTTTCTTATTTACCTTCTAATAAAGAAACTCTAAATGGGTGTAACTCCGAAGACATTATCCCTTCTTTTACAGATGGATCATTTTCCATTAAAATCGTTGCTTCACCTAACGAATTTGCGCGAAGGATAACTATGCCGAAAGCACCATCTAAACATGGTCCCGCCATGATTACTATCTCTTCCCTTTTTAGGTTCTTTAGGTAGTTAAAATGTTGTTCCATGACCTCAGATTCCCGTGATGTCATAGTATTTATAAAGTTTTCTCGTACTGGTCTTATCAAATAGACAAATTCATCCATATGCAGTACCACCTTCCCCAACATCATACGGTTACGAATTTCACTTTTCTTGAACCATAGATAAAGCTACTCTCCCTTTATCCACATTAACACTCTCCACCCACACTGTTACTACATCACCAACAGATGCAATGTCCATCGGATGTTTAACAAATGTATTCGACATTTTTGAGATATGCACTAACCCATCTTGCTTCACTCCAACATCAACGAATACACCAAAATCTACTACATTACGAACAGTACCTTGCAGTTCCATTCCAGGCTTTAAGTCTTCTAAAGATAGTACATTCTTCTTAAGCAATGGTTGAGGAAACTCATCACGTGGATCACGCTCTGGCTTACTTAATGCTTCAATTATATCTTCTAAAGTAGGCTCTCCGATATCCAATTGTGCCGCAACGTCCTTCTTATTAAGGTTATCAAGCTTTTCCTTTAGCTTTGGTGAGCCAATATCCTCAATTTTACAATCCAGCATGGATAATAATTTCTCTGTATGAGCATAGCTTTCTGGGTGAATTGGTGTACGGTCTAATGGATTATCCCCATCAATAATACGTAAAAAGCCGATTGCTTGTTCATAGGTTTTGGCACCTAATCTTGGGATTTTCTTTAGTTGCTTGCGATTCGTAAATTTACCATTTTCATTTCTAAGCTTCACGATATTCCCAGCAACTGTTTTGCTGAGCCCAGATACATATTGGAGCAATGACCTAGATGCCGTATTAACGTTAACACCAACTTGGTTTACTGCTGTTTCTACAACAAATGTTAACGATTCATTTAATGCCTTCTGGCTTACATCATGCTGATATTGACCAACACCAATAGATTTTGGATCTATCTTTACCAATTCAGCTAATGGATCTTGTACACGTCTAGCAATAGAAGCAGCACTTCTTTCTTCTACTTGTAAATCCGGAAACTCTTCTCGAGCTAGTTCGGATGCAGAATATACACTCGCACCCGCTTCATTAACAATGATATATGGCATATCTAGATTATTCTTTGAAATAACATCAGAGATAAATTGTTCCGTTTCTCGAGAAGCAGTACCATTCCCGATAGCAATTAATTCTACAGAATACTTTTTCACAAGCTCCAGAACTTGCTTTTCCGCTCCTACGACATCATTTTTCGGAGCAGTTGGATACATTACCCCTACTTGATGCAATTTACCAGTTTCGTCTATTACAGCTAACTTACAGCCTGTCCGATATGCTGGATCCACACCTAATATCGTTTTCCCCTTTAATGGTGGTTGTAACAACAAATTCTTCAGGTTGGTTCCAAATACCGATATGGCCTGTTCTTCTGCCTGTTCCGTTAAACCTGATCGAATTTCACGCTCGATAGATGGTTCAATCAAACGTTTGTAAGAATCCTCGATAGCTGTTTTTATTATTCCACTGACTTCTAAAGTTGTTTTCTGTTTAATTATTTTACGTTGTAAATAACCAATTAGCGAATCAACAGGTGGGACGATAGAAACTTTTAAGATTTCTTCCTTTTCACCACGGTTTAATGCGAGTATCCGATGGGAAACGATTGAACGCACCGCTTCACTGTAGTCATAATACATTTCATAAACGCCTTTTTCATCTTTTGCTTGATTTTTCACCTCAGATTTTACAAGACCCCTTTTGAACGTCTCATTCCTAATATACTCTCGGTATGCAGGCTCATCCGAAATCCATTCCGCAAGAATATCATTTACACCAGCTAACACATCCTCTATAGTGATCAACTCATGCTCTTCGGATAAATATTGCTCGGCTTCCTGTTGCACATCAATTGATTGCTGCCTCCAGATTATTTCAGCTAAAGGCTCGAGTCCCTTTTCTTTAGCAATAGTGGCCTTCGTTCTTCTTTTTTGTTTAAAAGGTCTATACAGATCCTCTACTCGTTGTAATTGGGTCGCTTTTCTAATCTCACTTTCTAACTCGGGTGTCAGTTTACCTTGTTCATCAATTAAGCGAACAACTTCTTCTTTCCTTTGTGCTAGATTAGATGCATACTGCCATTTATCCTGAATTGCTTTAATTTGAACCTCATCAAGTCCCCCAGTTACCTCTTTTCGATATCGAGCTATAAAAGGAACTGTATTACCTTCTTCTAGTAAGTCAATTACTTTATGTACGATATTTGTAGAAACCTCAGTTTCCTTTGAAACCCACTGGGCTAATTCCTGTTTTAATGTATCAGACAATCGTAACTCCTCCTTATCACCATTCTTATTTTATCAAAAAAACAGTTGAATTCCTAAGAAACTAAAAAAGACTGGTGTTATACCAGCCTTTCATTAATTTTCATATCGTATTGCAATCAATGTTGTATCATCTTTCCTGGGATATTCACTTCTTAATGCAAAGGACTTTGTTATCCGCTCTACTTCCTTATCATAAAAATTATTCTCTGTTAATTCCCGATTGGAAACACCATCTGTAAACATAATGAAGTTCATTTCATTTACTAGTGGTTCACTGATGACCTTGAACTTTTTCTGATGACCAGATAAGTACCCTACATTAGGCATATTACGTTTTCTGCGCCCCACTCCGGTTAAAGCTATAACACCAACATTACCTATGGAAGATATCGAGTAGCTTTTAGTGTTAAAATCGATTTTTAGAATCGCTAGTACAGCTCCTCGCTTACCAATCAATTGTTCATTACTCTTTTTCACCAAATCTTCAACGGCGTAGTCTATGTTTTCCTTAATAATATTGATGACAATTTCCGAGGATTCTCTCGCGAATTCGCCACTGCCTAAACCATCCGCTAAAGCACAGACAAACTCATTCTCCGTCTCGCAATAATAGTAACTATCCCCAGATGTTTCATTACCATTTTTTGCTTCTTGATAAACTGCTACCTTCACTCGATTCATAAGCTTATAATACCTCCGCACTATCTGAATTAATTGCTTCACGGAGTTTCTTTAATGACCTTCGTTGTAAACGTGAAACATGCATTTGTGATATACCTAACAATTCACCAGTTTCTTTCTGGCTCATATTTTGAAAATACGTACAGCGGATAATTTGTTGTTCACGGTCTGTTAATATTGGAAGAATTTTTTCTAAAAGCATTTTGAGGTCTATTTGTGAATATCCATCTTCATCAGAACCAATCATGTCTAAGATTGCTATTGTGCTCCCATCTGAGTTACCTTCAATACTTCGATCAACGGATAATGCTTTATAACTTTGGTTCATTTCCATTGTTTCGAGTACTTCTTCCTCAGAGACTTCTAGATATTCAGCAATTTCCTTTACGGTAGGTGATTTTTGATTTTTTGTGGTTAATTCATCGACGGCTTTCTTAATCTTTGGACCTAATTCTTTAATTCTCCTTGGCACATGGACACTCCAGGTTTTATCACGGATAAACCTTTTGATTTCTCCGATAATAGTTGGGATGGCAAAGGATTCAAATGTCTTTCCATAGGAAGCATCGAATCGTTTTATTGCTGCCAATAGTCCGATCATACCTACTTGAACTAAATCTTCATGAATCATACTATTTCTCGAATACTTCCTAGCAATCGATTCCACTAACTCTTGATAGGTTAAAATAATTTTCTGCTGGATTTCTTCGTCTGAAGGGTTTTTCTGAAGATGCTCAATCCACCTGTAAACCTCATCTCTTCCTTTATTATTTGGTTGAGACGTGGTCGTCATTAAACCCCACCTCTTGATTCTCAAGGTACTTTGTCATTAGAACAATAACACCCGAGCTATTATTTATTTCTACTTTATCCATGAGTGTATTGATTAAAAATAAACCAAAACCCCCTTCTCGAAGGTTCTCAATGGATTCTTCACTATCATATGGTCCAATCTTTGCTTTTACTTCCTTTAAGTCAAAACTACCACCGTGGTCTGCTACCATGACTTCCAGACGATTCTCATATATTCCAAAGCCAATGGTAACCTCCCCATTTTCATTTTCCTCATATGCATGATTAACGACATTTGTCACTGCTTCAGAAACAGAGATTTTTAAATCCTCTATATCCTCATACGTAAAACCTATTCGGTTTGCAACGCCTGAAATACTAAGTCGGATCACTCCAACATATTCCGGCTTTGCAGGAAACTTCATCTCTATAAAATCAAACGATTCCATTTATTCATCCACACCTCGAATCGTAGAGTTTAAGTCCATTATTTCGTGTAGTCCAGTTATTTGGAATAAACGGTATACCCGGTCTTGCAAATTGATCAATTTAAATTTGCATTCATGTTCATTCGACGACTTTAGGGCATTGATAAAAACCCCTAACCCTGTGCTATCCATATAATTGACATGAGTTAAATCGACTTCTAATAAGGTTCCTTTTTGCTTTGTTAGTGGGAGTAATGCATCTTTTAATTTTGGTGCCGTGTACACATCGATTTCCCCAGATAAATGAACGACCGAACCATTATTCCCTTCATCTATTTGGACTTGTAGATTCATAGTTTTCCCCCCGTAACACCTATATTCAAAGAACTAGCCCTTTTATAAGGTTTCGTATCTTACATGTTCCCAAGAATTGATAGTATTAAACCACTTTTTTTAAGATTACTAAGGTAAAGTCATCTTTAAGTTGAAAATTTTGTATGCGCTCAAAATGACGGTAAACACGGTTAACAATTTCTTGAGCAGGTAAATGCATATACGTTCGAATTACCTCTAATACTTCATCGCGCTCAATAAACTGATCCCCTTTTCGACATTCGGTCACACCATCGGTTAGCAATATGACCATATCATCTTTATTAAGCTCAAGTTCGTATTGAGAATAAGTCGTATCAGGCTTCACACCTAGTACTAAACCTTTTGCTTCAATTTCTTTAAATCTATTCGCTTTACTACTATAAAAAAAGCCTGGCTCATGTCCTGCTGAAGAATAAAAGAGTTTACCAGAGTCGGGCTTATATGTAGCATAGAACATCGTAATAAACATACTTGGGTCAACATTTCGTTCAACTACTCTATTTAAGCTTTTTAATATAGCATTGGTAGACATTTCACTTTCCGGAAAACTATCCATTGCATATTTAATCATCGACATAGACAACGCCGCAGGAATACCTTTACCTATAATGTCTGCGATTGCAATGTTGATGGAACCATCCTTCCCTCTTACAAAATGATGATAATCGCCATTCATTTGGTTAGCAGGGACACTAATGACTCCAATATCCAAGTCATCCGTTTGAGGTATTTCAGATTGCAGAAGAATTTGCTGCATTCTAGCAGCAAGATGAATTTCTGATCGCAATTCTAATTGTTTTTCACGAAGTTGCTGATATTCCTGATGTGCCAATCCATAAGAAATCATTGCTTCTAATAAGAAGTTCATAGAAGGCTGTATTAGTTCATGTAGATCAGGGTAAATCTCGAGCAATGCTTGAATATGTAAATTTACTATTTCCTCTGGTAGAATATTATTTTTAATAAAAGACTTCGAGATTTGCTCTGCACCATACAGCGCTCGCTCATCCTGAGTTTTAATATATCCCTTTAATAAATCAGTATAACTCCTAGCATCTAAATCTTTCGTATCCATAGCGGCCTCTCCTATTCTTTTATTAGAACTTCACTTATAAGTTCATAAAGTTGATGTACTATGGTGCCTAATAAGAAGCATTGATACTGCTAGTTCGTTTATCTTACCCATTTAGTAGTCGTAATCTTCGTACCCTTGCCAACCTCAGATTCAATATCAAAATCATCCATTAATCGCTTTACACCAGGCAAACCAGCACCAAGTCCTCCAGAAGTGGTGAAACCGTCTTCCATCACTTGACTTAAATCCCTAATCCCTGGACCATTGTCTGTAGCTAGCACTCTTATCCCTTTATGTTCTAACGACTCCACTATTTCAAAACATACCTTTCCTTCACCAGCATATAAATGTATATTTCTAGCAAGTTCTGATATCGCTGTTGTTATTCGTGCTTGGTCAACTGTTCCAAAGCCTAAATTTTTGGCAATGTCTCGACCCATCTGACGTGCAGCAACAATATCCCACTCTTTCATGATCGTAACATAGGATTGGGAACCCATCAGCTATTCCCCCAATTCCTGGTGAAGTTTCATCAAACCTTGTTCCAGGTCTAAGGCGGTTGGAACATTCTGCAGATGAATACCCAATTCAATTAATGTCATTGCAACCGCTGGCTGAATTCCAGTTAAAACAACTTTAGCCCCCATTAGATCTGACATTGAAACGACATCACCTAACACCTTTGCGATAAAGGAGTCAATTACGTCTACTGAAGTTAAGTCAATCACAACTCCAGTTGCTTCCGTTCTATGAATCTCACTGAGTAAATCTTCTTGGAATTGAATAGCAGTTTGGTCATCTAGTTCCGTTTGTATAGAAATTAGTAGATAGTTATGTAGTTTTAAGATCGGAATTCGCATGAATCCTTTCACTCCCTTTATCCAAACCCAACAATTGGTCAATATTTTGAGACTTATCTTGCATTTCCACGATTGATTTATTCGTTATTTCTAGCGCTAGCATAAAGCCTTTTTTCAAAGTACTTTTCGTTGGTAACTTCGAAAAGTTTATTCCTAAATTAACAATAGTTTGCGCTATTTCTGGACGTATTCCTACTAGAATACATTTTGCTCCTAACAGTCTAACCGCTTCTGTTGCTTGGAACAAATGATGTGCAACCATCGTATCTACAACCGGAACTCCGGTAATATCAATTAGAACAACCTCTGCGTTGTGTTGCATAACCCCTTCTAATAGATTCTCCATAATAAACTTCGCTCGTTCCGTGTCGATTGTCCCGATTAAAGGCATGATTGTAATATTATCCATAACAGGAATTAACGGAGCAGATAATTCCTGCAGAGCAATTCGTTGTAACGATACAACATGCTCCCAACTAACAGAATATTCGTTTACTAACTGTCTAATAATTGGTTCAACCCATACATCTACATTATTGATAACTTCTGAAATATATTCACTATCAGCCTGTTCAATCTCAGTTAGTATCGTGTTTGTAGTTACTTTCCTAAATACTAAAAGACCATCGATAATGTAGCTTAATGGCCAGCCTAACTTTATTATTCGATCTGAGAAATCCTTTACTATCTTCGTTGAACCGTTCCCTTTGATACTATTCAGTATGACATTGACGAATTCATCATTATTATTCTCAAATAGCTCTTTGGAAATATCAGCTGTATAGTTTGCACTCTTTAACCGATTAATCTCCTTGGACCATTCTTGAATGATTCTATCACTATTATCAATAGCGATATCCCTAAGATCCCTATTCATTCCCCTGCAACCTCCGATTAACATAAATATTATAAATATTGTCACATGATATGTTTATTATTGCAAACAAATTATCATACCATGTGGCAATACCCTTGATATAATTCGATACATTTTAGAGTTTTCAGTCTATTTAAAACATAAAAAAACTCATAGCCTCTATCTTAAACTATGAGTTCTTATTGCCCATACATGTCCCTAAGCCCTAAACTTATTTCCAGTGCATGATTAATTTTTTGCATCATAACGTCGTCTAACTTTGTTATTTTATCTGTTAGTCGCTGTTTGTCTAATGTACGAATCTGTTCTAAAAGGATAACAGAATCCCTATCAAACCCATAACGCTTCGCATCTATCTCAACATGAGTAGGTAATTTCGCTTTTTGGATTTGAGCAGTAATTGCAGCAACAATAACCGTCGGGCTGAATCGATTTCCAATATCATTTTGGAGGATCAATACAGGACGAACGCCCCCTTGCTCTGATCCAACTACAGGGGATAAGTCAGCGAAATACACTTCGCCTCTTTGAACAATCAAATTCTACACCCCGATCACAGAGCGCTCTAGAGTAATTTCAGCCTCCTCTTCAGCCTGAAAAGCTTCTGAAGCAATAGAGAGATTGATTCTTGCCATTTCTTGATAGCCTTTTTGCATGGATTTATAAAAGTTTTGAATGTACTCTTCTTTTTTAGTTTCTAAATAGGTTCTAGTTGCCTGACATATGAAATCACTAAGATCCCTGTTCTCTTTTTTCACTAATCCATCCACCTCATTTAGTAGGTTTTTCGGTAGCCGTACCATAACTTCTTGTAAGCTCTCTGACAAAACCAAGCACCTCCACCAACTGCTCGAACGAACGTTACTCTATTCTGTATTTAGTCAAATTTAATAATATCATTGTCTAGCCGTAATTGCAAAGGCTTATCAGTCTTTTTCCGAAAAAAATTGGGTAATTAGCCCTGCACATCACATCGTCCTGTTATTCTTGTCTATTCGATATAGACTCGAGGTACTCTTTCATTAATCATACAGGGAATCTCATAATTGATTGTATCTAAATAACTTGCAAGTTCATCGATTTCGATACAATCTTTTCCTTGCTCACCTATTAAGGTGACCTTTGTTCCGATAGCATACGGTTTATCCAACCGTATCATCATCTGATCCATGCATATTCGACCAACAATAGGCATTCGTTTACCATCTACTAGAACGCTCATACCTTGTAGTTTTCGATTCCAACCATCCCCATAACCGATTGGTATTGTTCCTATCCATTCATCTCCTTCTGTAATATAGGATCTTCCATAGCTAACAGATTCACCTCTAGAAATCTTTTTAACATGAACTAGTCTGCTATGTAATGAGAATGCTGGTTTAAGATTAATGGCATACTCCTTTTTTACAGCCTCAGAAGGATACAACCCATACATGGATATGCCAAAACGGATATGATTATGCATATTTTTTGGGAAACGTATCGCAGCAGCACTATTGCCTATATGGATATTAACCGGTACGCTCCAGTTTTGCTTTATGACATGTAGGAATTCTGCCAGACGAGTTGATTGTTCGTAGTAATAAGTTAAATCATTTTCATCAGCTGTTGCAAAGTGGGTGAAGATACCAGATAATTGGATATTCTTATTCTTTGCTATATCTTGTAAAATACTTACTATTTCCTCTTTCGAGCGTATACCGATTCTGCCCATACCTGTATCTAATTTGATATGAACTTCTAATGGTTGATTTAATTCCTGATTAACTTCTTCGAGCCACTCTTTTTGGAAGATAGTTAGTGTTATATGATGTTTTGCTGCAAGTGATGCGTAGGTTGCTGGCACCCAGCCGAGTACTAGAATTGGTGCTGTAATAGATGCTTTTCTAAGAGTTATAGCTTCTTCTAGTATTGCGACAGCTAATGCTTTTGCACCTGATTCGAGTGCTTTTTTAGCAACTGGGACAATTCCATGGCCGTATGCATTTGCTTTTACGACTGCAATTATATTACTATCTTGCGGTAGTTTTTCCTTTATTTGTGTAATATTATACTTAATTGCTTGAAGATTTACTTCGACCCATGTTTCGCGATACATTTCTTCTACCACAATGATAGCTCCTTTCTAATACCTTAGCTTAATCTAAATATGAAACTTTCTGGCCTAATCCGCGGCCCGAATACACTTCGCTTTCCGCGGGCGGCTGGTGAGCCTCCTCAGAGCTAAAGCTCTTGCGGGGTCTCACCTAGGCCTATCCTCCCGCAGGAGTCTTCGTGTATTCGGGCCGCTAAGCGCATCAATCTATAGCTCTTTTTATTGTTATATAAATATCCCAAGTTTACCCTTATTATAAAATAAAAGCAGACTCTTATCTATGAGCCTGCTGATTTTTTTATTTATTATTGTTTTACGCTTTGTCCTTGGACGGATTGTGCTACTTGTAGTAATTCTTCTCTTGTTAGTTGATCACTTGCTAGGTAGAAGTTTGAGCCATTGTAATCCCATTCTACGGCATTTTCTGATAGTGCTCCTACTACTCCGAATCCTAAGTTAACAATGTCTCCGTTTACTGCTACTGGGGAGGATAGGGTTTCTACTACATTTCTCTTTTCTTGTACTAGTGTGAAATTCTTTTCTCCAGTAAATGTTGAAATGATTCGTTTCCCGTTTTCTAGATTCACTTCAACTTGATCAGATAATTCAGCTCCGACCGTTTGAAGAGGAACCATTACCTCTAACCCTTCTGTCATTCCGTCACCAGAAGTTGGTACGTCTTCTGGTGTTGTACTTGCCATGTTTTGTTCAATTTCAAAGTCCTTATCATTAAAGGTAGGATCTAACTCAAAGCTATTAAACTTCACTTCAACAACTGCATTACCATCTGTATCCAATACTTTAACTAAGACTGGAGTATAGTTCTCCTTATCAAAGTAAATCTCTTGGTATGGTAGGTTGTTATTGCTTTGATAATTTGTCTTTGTCGTAAAGATGTAATTCTTTTCATCTGTAGTAAATTCCGCTTCTTCATCGTTTGTAATATCCTCTACAAGCGATTGGTATAAATAAGGTTGACTACTATTATCCGGCCATTCGGATTGAAACTTAAAGCTCTTTTTAAGCTCTGGCGTTAATACGAAAACACCATCTTTATTTTTCAGGATAATTTGTCCACCTTTATCTTCTTTGTTGCTAGATAAGGCGACTCGATAGAAGTCCTCTTTTTTATGCCAAACATCAATCTTAAACAGTTGCTCTTCTTCACCAGTATTCATTTTCATCTCTACATTTGCTTTGTAACCGGATAAATCAGCAACATTTTCTCCAAGCTTTTTAACAACATCCTCTTGAGATTTCTCTCCACATGCAGCTAGAATCAATACAATACCGAATACGAATATCATCCATAAACGTGATTTTTTTATCATGGACATATCTCCCTTGTCTAAAATTACAAACCTAACCTCTTAGGTTTTACGATTTATACAAAGGGAACTTTTTCACCGAAAGAATTTACGACAGACCATATTTACCAGCTTTAAGACAATAATATCATCCTTTAAATCCACCCTCTCCTTAAATTTTGCGTTAAGTGTTGTCAAACGTCTCCCAATTCTTTGTTGCCATTTGGGCCAGTGTCCCTCAGTCTGTTATGGTCCTATCGTGTACTTCTTATCGCGGTGATTATAAAGAGCTTGTTCCCTCCTGCCCGCAATAAAATATATGAGACAACCTCTGTAATTATGCAGATGATACGCGAGAAACTATTAATTTAAACTTCCAGTACTACTTGTGCCACTGCATATTCTCTACTATGAGTAATGGAGACAAAAATATTCATCTTTTCATCTAGTTGCACATGAATATAAGGTGCACCGTTTTCATCGTTCATGACTTCAATGTCTTGGAAGCTAAGCGTGCCAATTCCAGTTCCCATTGCTTTTGCGAAAGCCTCCTTAGCAGCAAATCTTCCTGCCAGGAATTCTACTTTTCTAGTTTCACTTTGTAATAATGAGAAGTTTTGTTTTTCTTTTTCTGTTAAAATTCGATCGAGGAAACGTTTATTTTTCATACTTTTTCTTATTCTTTCTAGTTCAATGATGTCAATTCCAATCCCTTTAATCATTTTTTTCTCCTAACATACAATTTAATGTTTTTATGTAAAAATAGTATTATAGTAATCTAATAGTGTACATAATATTATATTAACCAAGTGTTGTATAAAAATACGAATTGAAACCACTACTGGAAAGAGGAGAATAAATTTGTTTATACGAAATGAGAGAAGTGTGAAGGAGTTTATTAGTAGTTACCCAATTGTGTCTACAATTGT
The DNA here is from genome assembly GCF_001038485.1 of Ornithinibacillus californiensis. Lineage (GTDB taxonomy): Bacteria > Bacillota > Bacilli > Bacillales > Amphibacillaceae > Ornithinibacillus > Ornithinibacillus californiensis. The sequence goes on along the minus strand of NZ_LDUE01000056.1, from coordinate 23,725 downwards.
TATTATCCATATCCTTATTTGGTTCCTTGTTGATGTATTGCCGATTAATCTATTCGATCAGTTATATGAATTAGGTGTTGGTAGACATTTTGAAATCCATAACGGGGAGTATTGGAGATTTCTTACACCAATTGTTTTACATGGTGGTCTTACTCATATGCTGTTTAATTCTTTTTCTTTAGTGCTATTCGGTCCTGCTTTGGAGCAAATGTTAGGTAAATCAAAGTTCCTCATTGCCTATGTAGGTGCTGGTGTTCTTGCCAATATTGCTACCTTTTTCATTAATCCATCGATACTCTTTCAGCATGTTGGAGCATCCGGAGCCATTTTTGGCATCTTTGGAATTTATCTCTTTATGGTTGCCTTTCGCAAGCATTTGATGGATTCCCAGAGTTCCCAAATTATCACGGTCATCTTAATCATTGGTCTCGTGATGACCTTCCTACGACCAGGGATTAACATATATGCCCATGTGCTAGGGTTTATTGCTGGATTCCTCATCGCACCTTTAGTACTTACCAGTGCACGCCCTTATAATCCGTGGCAAACGAGAAGGCATTATGACGATGATGGAGAGGTCCGCTTTAATCCAAATCGATGGAAGAAAAAAAGATTCCGTGGTAACGGCAAACTAAGTCCAATATGGATAATCATTATTGTGTTAGTTGTTCTCGGCCTTATAACTAGACTACTATAAAAATATCGAGGGGTCAGACCCCTCGATAGGAATACCAATCTGCCATTTTATTAGCTGCCTCTAGATCTAACTCTTTTACGTGATAATGCTTACCAAGTCCCATTTTACCAACAATGGATAACTTTATAGTAGCTAGCTTCTCTTTTCGATGAAGTATATGTTGCTTTTTATTAAAGGCTTGTATTCGTTTATGATTCATCACCATCGTGACTTTGTTAAAATTGCGATACCGAATAGTTAACTTATTATCTTCTAGTGCATACCCTGAATCCTTTACTTGCAGGAGACCGAGTAAAATACTTAAGCCTAGAATCGCGACAGGTATCCAAGTTAATTGCGGCAAGAAATATAATGCAGCAATTAATAATACCAAGGATGGTACAACCGTTCGAAAAAGGTAGTATTTTGCTGAACGCTTTGGTAATTTAGTGAAATCTGTTTGATTAACAGTGTAGTTGGGCAATAGTTCGGTCAAGAAGTTATCTATTTCGCTTTTTTTCATGATCGGGAATAATACAGTCGAAAAATCTTCCCCTTTTTGGTTCGATCCTCCTGCAATTTCCGCAATAACGGTTGCATAGCCAAGTGGTTGCCTAATTAAACTCTCTACATAACCTACTGCCTGAATCCTTTTCATTGGAATAGTAATATGCTTTTTCTCCAGCAGTCCACATGTAATCACGATATCTTCTTCTACTTTTTCAATAGTGAAGTTCCAGTATTTAATGATTGTACCTACAATCCCTAATACCCAAAGAAGGATGAACACTCCGATTATCATCATTACTAAGATTATTATCCCTAATCCAACAACCCAAGAGTACGCATTATCATAGAAATCAGAGGGAATGAAACGGCTTAATTCAGAAGATACTGCACCGGCAATTGCTAAGATGACACCTATACTGCCAGAAGTTGCCCCCGTTATAATAAGACGTTTTCTAGTAATGGTTCGTGCTGGATGTTTTTCTTCATGGTTTTCTTCTAACTGCTCGACTTCCCCTAATGTTTTTAACTCCGTTCGCAATGCTTTCCCTTGCATTAATGTTACTGCATTTAAGGATGCCTCCGCTTCTGCGCCTGTTCCCGCTGTTTCAATTTCGACCTTTACCAATTTAAATATTCTATGTAGGAGGTTTTGAGTTAAATCTATTGATTGTACTCGGTTTTTGGATATGTATCGCTTTTTTCGAATAAATACGCCATATTCTAGTTTTAACTCGTCACCCTCGACATGGTAAGTAAAACGTTGCCAGGAAACGAAGCTAGCAATTGCAATAATCAAGACAAGAACGACTATCATTAAAATAGCATATAAAATATGTAAATTAATTAAAGATACAAATGCGATAACAAATAAGAAAAAAGAATCCTTAATTCCTTTTACAAGATTAAAGATTACGGTTGCTGGATGTAAGCGACTCGGTTCAGACATCATCTTCATCCACCTTTGCTAGTGTTGAGATTTTATCCCTCAACTCCGAAGCTATTTCATTTGATAATGCAGGAATTTCGTGAGTTGTTGCAGCAGTTGAAATGGAGACACTCGCTAAATCGTACTTTTTTAGTATCGGCCCTTGCTTCGTTTCAACATGTTGAACGCGAATCATTGGAATAAGCGTTCTAGAAACCACTAAAATCCCATGTTGAATATAGATTTCTTGTTCAAATACCTCATAACGCCATCTTCTCCAACGAAGCTTTGGAATAAGAAATGCTGTAATGTATGTACTAACAATACTAACTGCAAATACAATTGCAACGATCCACAACGGAAAATCAATCACAAAGTGTAGAACAATACCAACGATGGTAAGTATCCACACAATCGCTTCATATAATATTGCCGTTATTTGCCAAGCTTTAATCGCATCCCGCGAAATCATATTAATCGGTGGCTTTCTCATCTAATATTTCCCCCTATTAATCCAAGAAAAAGCCCCTATTTTACAAGGAGCTTTTCTAGATGTTTCATATGTGATCAATTTTTTGTTTTGTGTTTAGTCACGGTTTCTTCTTTTTTGGAAGTTGCCGCTTTTTCGGTTTCGTCCGCCACCCTGATTTCTTGCACCTTGGGTTCTTCCTCCGCCCTGACTGCGTTTGCCGTAAGAACGTTTGTTATTGGAACGACCTTTATCTTGATGTGCTTTTTTCACACTAATTGGTGCAACTCCGGAAATTTGAACTGGAACATCTCTTCTTTCCTTCGTTAACATCTTTAATGCCGCAGCAACAATCGTTACAGAGTCATGCTCTTCTAACAATTCATTTGCTGTTTGATGATATGCATCAAGTTCATTTTTCTCAATTGTTTTCAGTATTTTTTCAACTGTTAATTGTTGCTGACCAATACGTGCTTCCTTGTTAGAAGGTGGTACCATGCGTTTCATTTTACTTTTCGTAACTTTTTCAATTAAGCGAAGGTGAGCGATTTCTCTTGGAGTAACAAATGAAATTGCTTCTCCAGTACGACCAGCACGTCCTGTACGTCCAATTCGGTGTACGTAGCTTTCTGGATCCTGTGGGATATCAAAGTTGTAAACATGTGTAACACCTGAGATATCTAGTCCACGCGCAGCTACATCCGTAGCAACTAATATGTCTACACGTCCGTTTTTAAATTTATTCAACACAGACATACGTTTACCTTGTGTTAAATCACCATGGATACCTTCTGCTCTAAACCCTCTAGCTTGCAAGCCTTCCGAAATCTCATCTACACGTTTTTTTGTTCTACTAAATATGATCGCTAGCTCTGGATTTTGCATATCCAACAGGTTCGTTAACGTATCAAACTTATATTTTTCTGGGATTTCAACAAACTCTTGGGAGATGTTCTCCACAGTCATTTCTTTTGCTTTAACCTTAACCTCTTTTGGACTGTTCATTAGGTTCGTTGCAATATCACGAATTTCCTTTGGCATCGTAGCGGAGAACAGTAATGTTTGTCTTTCGCTAGGAACTTGCTTAAGAATCTCGCGGATATCATCAATAAAGCCCATGTTTAGCATTTCATCTGCTTCATCTAGAACAACCGTGTGAACCGTATTTGTACGGATAGTTTTTCTTCTAAAGTGGTCAAGTAATCTTCCTGGTGTTGCTACTACAATATGTGGACCATCTTTCAATGAACGAGTTTGTCTGTCCATAGGAGCTCCACCATAAACGGAAAGAACACGAACACCTTTAAATTTACCTAGTCGGTTCAATTCTTCTGAAACCTGGATAGCAAGCTCACGAGTTGGAGCTACTACTAATCCTTGAATCTTTCGTTCAGATGTATCGATTTTTTGGAGCATCGGGATACCAAATGCTGCTGTTTTCCCTGTACCTGTTTGTGCTTGCCCGATTACGTCATTTCCTTCAAGGGCTAGAGGAATTGTTTCTGATTGTATTGGTGTTGCTTCCTCAAATCCCATTTTTTCTAATGACTTCATAATTGGATCTGAAATGCCTAATTCTTTAAATGTTGTTGTCACGCCTATAAATTCTCCTTTGTACATGTTTTTTTAGCGTTTGAACTTGCCGTGATGCTTGTACCGAGAATTACATCACCTTATTTTTATTATCTTATCCATTTATCCGAAATCTTACATGCTCGTAATTAGTAACGAAGCATATTTATATTCGATTACCTAAATTTGAATATTCTTCAATTGACATAAAGTGTAAAAGGCTTAACCTTAGATGGAAAAGCCCAGGATTATCATCTAATTAAAGTACTCTTCCATTGATAAGAGCCTTATTTCGCCTGAGTAAAAACCAGGCAATAAGCACCGTGGCAAATTAACCGTTAGTTTATGATAACATATCATTTATAGTACAAGCTAGTTACAAATGATTTTTCTAATTTAACATGATAAAATAGAAGACTAAATCAACCTACAAATACTTAGGAGGCAAGTGAATGAGGGTCCCTCCATTCAATCCATATATCGCAGTCGTTATTGGTGTTATCTCGGTTTCAACATCAGCTGTACTCGTTAAATTAGCTGGAGATGCGCCTGCAGCAATTATCGCAAATTACCGATTATTACTAGCAGTATTAATCATGGCACCTATCATGGTACTCAAATACCGCCATGAATTTAATCAAATCACTAAAAGGGATTGGTTATTAACTACGCTAGCTGGTATTTTTTTAGCATTTCACTTTATTCTCTGGTTCGAATCTTTAAATTATACATCGGTAGCAAGTTCGGTCGTTCTCGTTACATTACAGCCTATCTTTGCATTTCTCGGTACCTTCCTCTTCTTTAAGGAACGTTTTACACCTGGAGCAGTTATTAGCATGTTAATTGCCTTACTCGGCAGTTTTATCATTAGTTGGGGAGACTTCCAAATAAGTGGGATGGCCCTTTTTGGAGATATTCTGGCACTTATCGGTGCTATTGCTATTACAGCCTATTTCCTACTAGGACAGAATGCACGTAGGCGACTTTCTCTCATGACATATACATTTGTTGTGTATGGAGTTAGTTCGATCACACTAATAATTTATAACATTTTGTTACAAAATTCGTTTGTAGGGTACTCTCCTGATTACTGGCTTATCTTTTTAGCCTTAGCTATTATTCCAACCTTTTTTGGACACACCCTATTTAATTGGGCTTTAAGATGGTTAAGTACTTCCACCATTAGTATGGCAATTGTTTTTGAACCAATAGGTGCATCAGTACTTGCCTACTATATCTTAGGTGAAGAGATTACATGGTCTCAGTGGCTTGGCGGAACCATAGTTATATTTGGATTATTCTTGTTCATTATGAGCACAACCCGAAAATCTAGTGTAACAATTCATAAAAAAGTAAGATAACTTTTTACTAACGATGTAATTAAACGTTATAATAAAATAAAACTATTATTTAAGAAATAGGTGATTCTATGTCTATTCAGTTAATGTCCGATGGCGGAGCAGATATCCCAAAGGAGTTAATGGATAAAGCAGGTATAAAAGTGATTCCTTTATATTTAAATTTTAAGGATCAACAGTATAAAAGTGGCGTTGAGCTTGATTTAGAAAGCTTCTTTAAAAAGATAGAAGAAACAAAAGAATTACCCCGTTCCGCTGCACCAAGTCCTAATGATTTTTATGAAGGATATAAAGAGGTTGATCCAGCGAAGCCTATCCTTATGGTAAGTCTTTCTAGTGGTTTAAGTAGCACCTATGAAAATGCAGTTGCTGGGAAAAACTTGTTATTGGAAGAAGAGCCCGAACGTAAAATCGAAGTAATTGACGCACGAACAGCTTCCTGTGGACAAGCCATACTATTATTTGAAGCATATGATAAAATCCAAGAGGGCTACTCTCTTTCACAGCTTGCCACTTATCTTCAGGACAAAGTAGAAAAAGCTACAACTCTCTTTGTTCTAAAAACCTTAGAGAACTTAGTAATGGGTGGGCGAATAGATAAAGTTAAGGGTACGATAGCTAAAACCTTGAATATTAAATTACTTATGAAAGCAAGTGACGAAGGAACTATTGAGGTTGTCGAAAAGGTTCGAGGAGATAAAAAATCCATTCGACGTTTTGTAGAACAAATTGGGGACTATGCTAAAACTTTCGAAGATAAGGTTCTAGTAATGACACATTGTAATGCTGCAGAACGTGCAAAATCAGTACTTGCTGAAATAAAAGCAAAATATAACTTTAAAGAAACCTATTTAAGAGAAATGGGACCTCTCATCTCTACCTACGGCGGAGACGGCGCATTGGTTATCTCTTTCTTTAAAGATTAAGAATTAACCTCTTTACTTAAATAAGTGCACAAGGGTCTGACCCCTCAAAAACAACATATTATTACGGTTGTTTTTGAGGGGTCAGACCCTCCTTTAGCTACCTTGTAATGTGGGGGTCAGACCCTTTTTACGCTAATTCCCGTTAAACCAGCACCTCACTACCTTCAACAGGCTTCACCAAAAACTCATGCACCATTCGATTTAGCGTATCCTTATCATTCCCTAAGCAAATCAGGTGCCTAGAGCGCTCAAAGAACACTACTTCTTTACGTTTAGATGGTATTTCCTTATCAAGATAGTAAGCGGTCTTATAAGGTACCATACTATCCATTTGTCCCTGTGCAATTAACACTGGGGATTCAACATTTTTCAAGTACTTTCTTGTTTGACGAACCAGTTTAAGAAATTCAAGATTTGCCCGAAACGGAACACTACCTAGCTTTCTTTTATAATGACAGTACAATTTATTCTGGCCCAATTTACCAGTTATTCCATCCCTCAACACATCACCTAGATCTACACTGATTTGCTTAAACGATAAATACTTCCCGGCAGTAGCTAACAATACCAATTTGTTCACCTTATATTTTGCAGCTAAATATGCAGCAATCATCCCGCCCATTGAAAAGCCAATGATATAAATTTCATCATATTTTTCTCTTAATTTCTTTAAGGAAGCTTCTGCTGTTTCTAGCCAACTTTTGTAATTGACATTTTCAAGCATTAGATTTCTCCCATGCCCTGGTAAGGTAGGAACCGAAATATGCCAATCTGTGTTGGCTTCTAAATACTCAGTAAGTGGTTCTAATTCGTGCGGACCACCTGTAAAACCATGTATAATTAAACACCCTATCATATTTTAATCTCCTTTATGAAAATCTCGATGTAAGAGCAGAGCATAATGATTATTTTACTTTTACCCTAAATTCATCCAATCCATTCAGATTTGCTCTCATATTCCCATTACCATAAATTTCATAAAGCTTAACGGAATGTTTTCATAAAGTCGCCAAATTGTTTGATGATTGGAGATACTTGATGATACGTATTGGCTATTTGACTAACTGTTGTTAGCATTTTATCCAAGTTCATTTGCCCATTTTGCTCTTGGAATTGTGACATCATCTGTGGTTGGGCTTGTTGATTATTTCCTTGCAGTTGTTCATTATTTGCATACCAATCCTGCGGTTGCTTTGGTTTAGCAAATTGTTCAAATGGTGATTTCGGTTGTTCATATAGATTTTGATAGTATGGTGGTTGCTGTTGCTGAAAACCGTGGAAAGGTTGTTGGATTTGTTGTTGGTAATTAGGAGGAATTTGGCGTTGATACGGAGGATAACCATAATGTCTCATCAGACACACCCTTTCCTTCATTCCTTTTTACAATAATTTATGCAAGCAGGTTGGGTTGTGTGTTTTCGTATGATATAAAAAGAAACACGTGCTAGACATCGTGCTTCTTTTGGGAAGGTATTATTATTTGATAGATAACATAAGTCAATAAGACCACTGAAACAAGTGTAAAGTAAATGTTATACGCACATAATACAATGAGTCCTAGACTACAAAAAGCTATTGTACCTTTTAGAGTTAGCTGACTAAGCCTTTTATTCAACCGTTCCGATGCCGTGTCCATTTTTACTTCATAATTAATAATAAAAACACTAAAGATTAATAAGAAGAACCCTATACTCCACCAAGAAAAATGCACGATTGAATAAACTGTTATTGGAATCAGGATTGGAATAAATCCTATCAACACCCATTTCCTCTTCGTGATACGAAAACTTTTTACATCCCATGGTAAAACCTGAACGATACCTGTATAAAAACGGTCCACGAACAAACTCGAAACAAACGTGGTATAGACAAAGATGCTTAAAGCGATACCAATTAACGCAACGGTAGGATGGATAAAAGGTAATATAGTATTGGTTAGAAGCAATCCTCCCACTACTTTTACAATAAACTCGATGTTTTCCCTATAATATTGTAACCACAGCCTCTTATGTATAGCAGAATTCGTATAAGTAAATGGTTTCTTCCTGGAGGCTCTATTTTGAAATAAATTAAATCTTTTCTGCCTTTTAAACTTTACCTTTGTAGCTTTAGATACGATTGGCATCGACCAAATAATATAATCATTAACTTCAATGACTCTTCCCCAATTAATATTGTCAAAAAGTCTATTTGCTAATAGGAAGTTACATGCTATCATCGCAATAAATACCCCGATCCCTACTATTGGCGAAGTATGTGTAAACGTCCCAACCATAGTCAGCATACCCAGCGAAAGTAACAGAGTTAGCTTCACCATAAAATTGGTTTGAAATAGTTTCCATTGTGGTACCGTCATTAAAACCTCTATGACCCAAAATAATATAAAATATAAACTGATGATTTTCGGATCAATGGGAGTTATCAGCATAGCTATGGCAATAACAACGAGATATTTTAAAAGCAGCTTTATCCATTTTTCTATAGCAACGAAGAAAGCAATTCGCTTAATAGAATATGGTAGCATACCTAGTTGATACTCCGAACTAGTTATCGTTATCCCTGGGTTTCGAAAAGATTGAAAGATATACCTGAGTGGGACAATTGATAAGATCAACCAGAATCTCTCGTTCAATTGGGTCTCAACGAATTGAAACTCATCTTGGAACACCTTAAAGAAATCATTGAAAATAAAAATACTCGCAAAAACATAGCCACCAACAATAATCGAATAAATAATCGTAATTATATCGAATGATAAAGCTACAAGTGTTTTATAGACAGCTTTCTTTTTACGAAATCGACCTTTTCTTACAGGTAGGTAAGCTTGCCAAGGTGAAGGATGGTTCATGACTCATCACTTCTCCTTTTAATCGTTTCAAATTCATCTATAGAACCTTTATGTAGTATCTTTCCTTCTTGTAACATGATAAATTGATCTGCTATCCCTTTCACACGATCGAGTTGATGCGTCGTTAATAAAATGCTTGTCCCACTAGCCATTTTCTCTTGTAAGATTTGCTCGAAGTAATCGACTGCATAAATATCTAACCCCATAAAAGGTTCATCTATTAATAACAATGGCACATCCGGAAGCATAGCACAGATGGTTTGAACCTTTTGCCGCATACCCTTGGAAAGTGATTCAGGGTATTCATTTAATTTATCTTGTAATTCAAATCCTTTTACATATTTATCTACACGTTCCAGCAATTGGTCCTCTTCCATTTGATAGCTCTTTCCATAAAGTTGGAAATGCTGCATGGCTGTTAATTCGGTCATTAGTAATGGTTCTTCAGGAATAAATGTGATTCGTTGTTTATAATCTAAAAAAATTTTATCTTGATCAAAGGTCTCTTGAATAATTACCTCCCCAGAAGTCTTTTCTTGAATTCCCATGATTGTTTTCATTAATGTCGATTTTCCTGCACCATTATGACCAACTAATGCAACTACAGTTCCCTTATTTACCGAAAATGAAATCTCAGATAATAACTTAGTAGTTCTAACATCCACATCAACGTTTTTTACCTCTAATACCTTCACTATTACCACCTCATTTACAGTATAATACGTATTTAAGTCTATTAAGGTTTCAAAAAACTAATAACGTCATACTAAATGGAGCAAAAGCCGAACGATACATATCCTTTTTTGTCGTTTTTTCATAAAATCATGTAAAAAAGGTGTAAATTAATGAAAAAAGGTCTAGCTTTTTCTGGCAATTTGTTATTTAATAAAATAGTAAGTCAAAAATAAATTTTATATATCTTTAGGAGGGTCACAATGAAGAAACTTTATGGTCTAGTGCTTATTCTTGGACTAGCACTTGTACTAGCAGCATGTGGAGGTTCTGATGAAGGAAATAATGCATCAGATAATACATCAGACGATTCAAAGTCAGAAGAAACAGAAGGAATGATTCCAGAAACATTAGTTATTGGATTCGTACCGTCTCAAGACTCAGATACAATTGCAGATACAGTTAAACCTTTAGCTGACCGTTTAGGGGAAGAACTAGGAATTCCTGTTGAAGGTAAAGTAATGACTGACTATAACGCTTTAGTTGAAGCAATGGGTGCTAACCAAGTTCAAGTTGGTTTCATTCCTGCATTTGGTTATGTACTTGCTAATGAGCAATATGGTGTTGAAGTTATCCTTAAATCCATCCGTTATGGTTCTGGTACATACAAAGCACAATACTTAGTTCGCGCTGATTCAGGTATTGAAGAACTTGCAGACCTAGAAGGTAAAGTTTGGGCATATGGTGATCAAGGTTCTACTTCTGGATACTTATTCCCTGCAAACCAATTGATGACTGAGTTTGATATTGCTACTGCAGCTGAACTAGAGACTGGATTCTTCAGTGAAACAATTGCATCTGGTGGTCATGATAACTCAGCTATTATGGTTTATGAAGGTGACGCTGATGTTGCAACTACTTTTGATGATGTTCGTACTGAACTTGAAGAAGAATATCCAGATGTAATGGATAAATTAAAAGTATTAACTTACACAGAAGAGATTCCTAACGATACAATCTCTGTTACTAAAGAGTTAGACAAAGAATTCGTTCAAAAAATTAAAGACATTTTCTTATCATTCAATGAAGATGAAGAAATGATCGAAATTATGAACGAGGTATACAACTGGGATGCTATTGATAATGCAACCGACGAAGAGTATAAAGTAGTTAAAGATACTTATGCTAAGTTCAAAGATTCAGTTGGATTCTAATTTAAAACATTACTAGTTAAATATAATAACAAAGGGGAAGGGTAATTAACTTCCCTTTTGTTATGTTAAATTTAGTAGAATAATGATACAATAAATGAGAAAAATTTTAGCCTTTAATGGGGGATCTATAATAATGATAGAATTTAAAAATGTTGGCCTTGTCTATCCAAATGGGACTGAAGGATTAAAAAACATCAATGTGAAAATCAATGACGGTGAATTCGTTGTTATTGTTGGGTTGTCAGGTGCTGGAAAGTCTACGTTTATTCGTAGCATCAATCGTTTGGTTACTCCTACATCTGGATCTCTTCTAGTAGATAATGAAGATATTTTAAAGCATAAAGGTAAAAACCTTCGCAAACTCCGCACGAAAGTCGGTATGATTTTCCAAAACTATAATCTAGTAAAACGTACGAATGTATTTAAGAATGTACTAGCTGGTAGATTAGGTCATACTGGTACATTACGTTCTATTTTCAATCTTTATTCTAAAGAAGATAAAGCCTTGGCTTATAATAATTTAACTCGTGTTAATATTGAAGAAAAGGTTTATAACCGTGCTGATGAATTAAGTGGTGGTCAGCAACAGCGTGTTAGTATCGCTCGTGTTTTAACACAGACACCAAAATACATTTTAGCAGATGAGCCTGTGGCATCACTTGATCCACCAACTTCCCATCAAGTAATGACTTACCTTAAAAAGATTAATAAGGAAGACAATATTACAACGATTGTTAACTTACATTTTATCGACATGGCAATGGAATATGCCGATCGTATTATTGGTATGCGAGCAGGTGAAGTAGTATTTGATGGACCAGCTTCGGAAGTAACAGAGAAGACGTTTGAAGAAATATATGGCCGTTCTATTCGCGAGGATGACTTGCGTGGGGGTGCACAAGAATAGTGACTACTAAAAACTCTTTAACGCAAAGTTCAATGCCGCTTTACCCTGCTAAAACTAAAATCCAAGTAACTATTATCTTTTTTGTTGTATTAGGTATTTATACATTTAGTATGATTTGGACCCAAGATGAGATGGTTGGAGGATTTGGTGGTGCACTGGGTAATATGTATACAGTAATTGAAAAGTTCTTCCCACCGAACTTTACAATTCTCCCAACAATTTGGAAGGCGATGATGCAAACGATCCAAATGGCAATTATAGCTACCACAATTGCAGCAATCTTAACGGTTCCTTTGGCAGTTTTATCTGCTCAAAATATAACGACTCTCAAACCATTGTATTATATAACAAGAACATTTTTAAATTTACTACGTACTATTCCTGATTTAGTGTTAGCTGTTATTTTTGTTGGATTATTTGGTGTTGGTGTATTCCCAGGTATTCTAGCTTTAACTGTTTTCTCACTAGGTATTTTAGCAAAATTAATCAGTGAAACGATTGAATCAGTAGATATGAATCCACTAGAAGCAATGAGAGCATCTGGGGGTAATGTATTTCAGGTAATCTGGTATTCACTAGTACCTCAAATAGCACCACAGTTTACTTCTCTAGTATTATATGTATTTGAAATCAATATCCGCGCTTCTGTCGTACTAGGTATGGTTGGTGCCGGTGGTATTGGTTTAGTGTTAAACCAACATTTGAAATTCTATAACTATCCAAACGCAATGACAATTATCATCGTTATTTTTGCGACTGTACTCATTATTGAATTTATTAGTAACAAAATAAGGGAGGCATTGTTATAATGGAAAATCTACAATTACCTCCAAAACAAGATAAATCTTTACTAAAGAAAGTACGAGCAATTATTATTACACTTTTAGTAGTTGCCTTATATGTTTGGACATTCACGTCAATTGATGTTGATTGGGGACGGGCAATTGAACGTGCAATCAATAACTTCCATCGTGTTATCCCAAGACTATTAAGTCCTGATTGGTCAGCTGCTGGTGAAGTAGGAGCCAAAATGTTAGAGACTGTATTTATTGCATTTGCTGGGTCCTTGATGGCTGCGGTGATCGCCGTTCCACTATCATTCTTAGCAGCAACAAATATGATGGGTGGAAAGATTGTATCTACCATCGGAAAGTGGATTCTATCAGCTATCCGTGCTTTTCCAGATCTTATTCTAGCTATCTTATTCGTAGTAGCAGTTGGACCGAACGCATTCGCTGGGGTTCTCGCAATTGCTATTGGTTCCACCGGGATGCTTGGAAAGATGTTCTCGGAAATCATTGAGTCTATTGATATGGAAGTCGTCCAAGCAATGGAAGCAAGTGGAGCAAACAAAATCCAGATTTTATTCTATGGCGTTATTCCACAGATTACACCAGAGTTCCTATCCTATGCAATTTATCGCTTTGAAGTAGACATTCGTGCTTCTTCTATTCTAGGTATCGTTGGTGCTGGTGGTATCGGTACGATGATCATCTTCGCATCAAGTAACCGTAATTGGAATGAAATGGGTATGATTTTACTTTCAATTATTATCGTAGTTACCGTAATCGACTTTGCATCTGCAAGAATTAGACGTAAAATTGTATAATATGATGGATTTAAAGAAACGAAATTAAAGAATGATATCTTTGATTTCGTTTTCTTTGTGAGAAAGGATGTACCAACTTGTCAAAAAAAACAACAATTAAAGTTCTCTATACAAGTGATGTTCATGGAAATGCGATGCCGATATTATATGGCACCAATGAACCCACTAATCTTGGCTTAGCAAAATATGCATCTATTGTAAAAGCTGTTCGAAACAAGAATGAAAATGTTCTAGTATTGGATAATGGTGACCTTATACAAGGTACTCCATTAATGACACATTACGTAAAGGAACATACCGATAAAGAGAACCCTATGGTTGGGATTTTAAACCGTATAGGGGTTGAAGCTGGTGTTATTGGAAATCATGAATTCAACTTTGGTAAAGAAGTTTTGCACGATGCGATAAACAGTTCTTCTTACCCTTGGCTCTCTGCTAATTTAGTTAATGAACACGGTGAACCTTATTTTGGAAAGCCATATATCACGAAAAGATTTCCAAATGGTCCCAAGGTAGCAATAGTTGGAGTCACAACCCACTATATCCCGAACTGGGAATCACCTAGCCATATTGCTGGTATCAAATTTAAAGACGCATTAACTACATTAAAACAATGGGTAGAGTTCATTCGCGAAGAAGAACAGCCTGATGTTCTAATAGCAATGTATCACGGAGGTATCGAACGTGATATGGAAACAGGTGAGCCGACAGAAGTATTAACTGGCGAAAACCAAGGCTATGCCATGTGCCAGGAGATTGAAGGTATTGATATATTATTAACAGGCCACCAACATCGAATCTTAACTGGAGAGATTAACGGCGTGCTAGTTGCACAACCAGGTAATAATTGCATCATGTATGGTGACATTGATATTGAATTAGAGAGTTCAGATGGAAAATGGTATGTTACACATAAAAATGCGGAAATAATCCCAGTCGGAGATGTCCAGGCTGACCAAGAAATTTTAGATTATATGACGGAGATTGAGGAATCTACTCAGAAATGGTTAGATCAACCTATCGGTGAAATTAAGGGAGATATGACCATTAACGATCCTTTCGAAGCTAGAGTTTTCAAACACGCGTTTGTTCAATTCGTACAAGACGTACAACTAGATGCAAGCGCTGCTCCTATCTCCGTTACGGCCCTATTAAATAATGAATCGAAGGGATTTGGCTCAGTTGTTACGATGCGCGACATTGTTTCCAACTATATGTATCCCAATACACTGGTTGTATTAGCGTTAACTGGCAAGGATATTAAGCTTGCATTAGAGAAAAATGCTGAATACTTTGTTCTAGATGAAGACGGAACAATCACCGTAAATCCTACGTATATACGCCCAAAACCTCAGCATTACAATTACGATATGTGGGAAGGTATCAACTATACCATTAATGTATCTAAACCATTTGGTTCCCGCGTGGAGGAAATCAGTTATCAAGGCAAGCCTCTTGAGGAGAGCAATACGTATCATGTAGTCATGAATAATTATCGCGCTACTGGCGGTGGGAATTATGACATGTTTAAAAATAAGCCGGTCATCCAAGAAATCCAAAAGGATATGGTTGAGTTGATTAGTGCATATTTTGAAAAACATAAAATCGTTACAGCCCAGGTTAATCCTAATTTTATAGTAAAAGCATAACGAAAGAGCTACCTAACTTAGGTAGCTCTCTCCTTTTATCTTAAGATTAATCATCGTCTCCGTCATCATCGTCGTCATCGTCATCATCACGATCATCGTCATCGTCATCATCATCATCATCATCGTCGTCGTCGTCATCATCATCGTCGTCATCGTCACGATTCACAGGTTTATTTGTAGCTGGTTTTTCAGTACTCTTTTCTTCTGTTACTTTATTATCTTCAGATTTTGAAATGACTCTGTCAATGGATAGAGAGATAACTTCTCCAGTATAAGCATCGATATCAAGTTCCGCTTCACCGTTAGAGCTTTCAATCTCAATTTCGTATATTAAGCGATCATCATCTTCATCTAGTTCAAGCTCTTTAATTGCACCATCAAATTGTGCTAAAGCAATTTTCTTCGCTTCTTCAGAACTTATAACAACTTTCTTTTTATTATCATTTGATTTATCATCCGTATTTTCTTTCGATTTATCATCGGCATTATCATCAACATCATCTTTAGTATTGTCTTTTTCTTTGATGGTTAAGTTAGATGAGTTTTGTGTTGAATTCTTAATCGTTTTTTCTTCTAGCTTAAGTACTTCCCCCGTATTACCATCTAGTTTTATTTCGTATTCTTTACCATTACTAACGACTTCCACTTCATAAACTACTTTATTAAATCCTTTTTCTAATTCAATTTCATTAATCGTACCAGGGTATTGCGCCTTTACTAATTCTTCAATTTCCGTTTGTGATAAATTAGGTTGCGCCTGAGCAGCATTGGAATGATAAATTCCAAATCCTAATACAGATGCCAGTGCTACACTAGATACTGTAATCATTACTTTTTTGTTCATTTTCATCTTTTGTTTCCTCCTTGTGTTCTTGATGTCTTTATCATAAACCTCAAGAATGAAATACCTGTGAGAGAAAGATTAGAATTTGATGAGAAAATGAAAAGACTTTATAAAGTAACTGGTAAAATCACTTTGAAGGTAGATCCTTCCCCAAGTGCACTTTCTACTGTTATCGTCCCACCATGAGAATTCGTAATCGTCTTTGCAATAGCAAGACCTAGTCCAGTTCCACCAGTATTACGGCTCCTTGCTTTATCCATCCTATAAAATCTTTCAAATAATCGATTCAATTCTTCTTCTGGTATACCTGCCCCATAATCTGTAATTGA
Source organism: Ornithinibacillus californiensis (assembly GCF_001038485.1). Classification (GTDB taxonomy): domain Bacteria; phylum Bacillota; class Bacilli; order Bacillales; family Amphibacillaceae; genus Ornithinibacillus; species Ornithinibacillus californiensis. The sequence continues at coordinate 7,217 of NZ_LDUE01000056.1, read as the reverse complement.
AATTATGATATTAGCTTCTTGTTGTTCGATGGCGAGGCTTACTTTCTTATCGCTATATTTTAGGGCATTATCAATTAAAATATAGAAAACTTGTTTTAATTGATCACGGTTCCCATGAACATAGAATTCTTTAGGTGGTTTGGAAATTTCAAATTCTCGCTCATAGGCTCCCTTAAATATTTCAGTCGTTTCTTCTACCAGTTCTGTGACATTTACATCCTCTGAACTGTGGATGTTTTTGTTTTTAGCTAGCGCTAGCATTTGCTCCACCAGCTTTTGCATTCGATCTGCTTCAGAGCTAATAGCTTCTAGCGATTCTTTCGTAAGTTCGGGATTATCCTTCCCTCGCCGTTCTAACAATTGGGCATAGCTTTTAATAATCGAAATAGGTGTTTTCAATTCATGTGACGCGTCCGATACAAAAATCTCCTGCATCTCGTAGTTTTCCTTTAAGGAGTCAATCATTTCATTAAACGTCTTCTCCATTTCATAAAGTTCATCTTTTGATCGGTTATTAAGTGCTGTTTTTTTCCAATTAGTATCCTTCACATTTTCTTTCATCGTGCTAATAAGAGATTTGATAGGTTGAAGGATAAATCTTGCTAATAAATGACCTGCTACGATAATAGGAATAATGATAATAATTGACGCTATAATGAGGACATAGAATAAGTTAGTCATATTCTCCTCTAGGGCTACTAAACGCTTCGATAACTGCAACGTTACAATCTCACCATCATTCCAAATTATTGGCTTGGATACCGTTGCATATCGATCCCCTTCATACGTAATTACTTCCCTGATCTCACTTGTAGAATACTTCCCAGGTAGTTTTAAGAAATGTGAATCCTTTGTGTGAATATTAGGTTCACCTTCTGCTGGATAAACCCGAATTATTCCATCAGAAGGTATGAATGCTTTCAATAATTCCCCAGGTGGTATATCCTTGTTCTCGTTCAAGGTTTCTATAATCGTAAAGGTTTGTTCTGTAAGCTCATCTAATTCACCGTCAACCGAATTATTATAAAACAAGAAATAAATGGAAGCATTGATAAATAAAATAAACAGTAGCATAAAAAAACTTGTAAATAACTGTATTTTCGTTCGTAGTTTCATATGCTTAATCCTTTATTGAATATCCGACACCACGTACGGTTTGGATGTACTGCTTCGAATATCCTTTATCAATTTTTTGTCGTAGGTATCGAACATACACATCGACTACATTTGTTTCACCAAAGTAGTCATACCCCCAGACCTGTTCAATTAATTGGTCACGGGTTAAGACTAAGTTTTTATTTTTTAATAAGCATACAAGTAAATCGAATTCTCTTGGCGTTAATTCTATTTTAGTCTCGTCACGAAAAACTTCATGTGCTCCTAAGTCTACAGTTAAATCACCTACGGATAGCATATCTTTCTTTACTTTCTTTTCTACTGGCTTTCTTAGGTGAACACGGACCCGAGCAAGCAACTCTTCTATTTGAAATGGTTTTGTCACATAATCATTGGCACCAATATCAAGTCCACTTACCTTATCATGTACAGCATCTCTAGCAGTAAGTAGTATGATTGGTGTACTTTCATCCGTACGTCTAATTCTTCGAAGCACTTCTAATCCACTCAAGGACGGAATCATAATATCTAATAGAACTAGATCCCATTCTTGCTCTTGCATTAAACGAAGGGCATCTTTTCCATTATCGGCAATCACCGTACGATAATTTTCATATTCTAATTCAAGTTGAAGGACCCTACTTAGTTTTTCTTCGTCTTCTACGATTAGTATAATTGGCTGCTCCATACGATCACCTACTTATCAGTTCTTTTGTTTACTATATCAAATAAAAATTAGAAAGTGATGAGAAAAAGGATTTAAATAATTGCTTTTACGCTGATTTAAATAAATAATATTATCATAGAGGAGGGATATCATGCTGGCACTTGATCACATCGTTATTGCAGGAAAGAAAGCTGAAGAAGATAGTATATCCTATAACAAGCGAATGGCCATCAAAGCAATAAAGGGTGGCGAACACGATAATTGGGGAACGTATAATTACTTGGCTTATTTCTCAAATGAAAGTTATATTGAATGGCTAGGAATACAAGATGATGAGAAAGCAAGGAATAGTACTAATCCGCTTATTAAGCATTTAGTTTATATGCTTGACCATAATAAGACGGGCCCATTCCAAATCGCCCTCCGGACAAATCAGATGGATGATTATATTTCTCATTTCAAGGAAAGTAATATCCCATTTGAAGGACCATTTCCTGGTGAAAGACAACGACCGGATGGTTCCATGCTTTCATGGAGGATGCTGTTTCCGAAGTATGACTTAGATGGTGCTATGCTACCATTCCTCATAGAATGGAGTAGTCCTGAAGGTGGTCCATCTATAAATAGTTTAGCAAATCCTCAAGCAATAACAAAGATTAGCTACGGTGGGATAGATAAAGCTGCTTTTATGCATATTTATCATTTGAAAAACAAACGAAGCTTAACCAACCAATTCTCATTACAAAATACTAAAATCACATTTAATAAAGAAGGAAGACTTTCCTTCGATCTAATATAAAAAAAAGAGAATGTGCACCTAACGGGTTCAGATATGGGAGAGAAAACAATAAATAACATACTATTTGGGGATACAAATCGCATATGATTTGGTATCCCCTTTTTTATTGGAATAACAATGTTTAGGACGTCTTGTAAGTGAAATAACATATAAATTAACACCAGTAATAACAGGAGTACATAGATTTATGTACTATTGCTAATTGCTATGCTAAATTGATTGTTATATATACTGCTAATTATGAAGGTAATTGGAAATTTTATGTTAAAATAGTTTTAAAGATTGTGAAATATTGTTCTTAAACTAAACCAGCTAATAGTTGTCAATATTTTTCTCTAAAAATCTAAAATAGCTTATGATATACTAAATTTGCGCATGCCAAATAACCCTCCCAACTTCTAATGTTTGGAAGGATTTGGAAATTGGTTAAATTGTAAGTTAAGCAATATCTTGGAAGGTAGTATTACTTTTTAATAATGCGTATATCCAGTGCAATAACTTATTTGCACATGCAATTATGGCTACTTTATAAGGTTTTCCTTCTTCGCGCTTTTTATCGTAAAAGGCTCGTAATTTCTTGTTACGAGGGATTACTTCATCCGTTGTTTTCTGTTTGCGAGAATCACGGATTGCTGAGCGAACTGCCATAAATAAAGCGTGTCTTAATCGGCTAGATCCTCTTTTAGTGATTCGGTTCACAGTTCCTTTGAATCTACCTGATTCATAAACTTTAGGATCCAGGCCTGCAAATGCTACTAGTTTTTTAGGATTATCAAATAAATCTATCTCCCCAATTTCCGAAATAATCGTTGCCGCGATTTTTTCACCGATACCGGGTATTGATTGGATAATTTTACATTCTTCAATTTGATGTGCCAAAGCATCTATTTGGTCCTCGAGTTTAGATAGGTGCTTTTGGTACTCAAGCAACATCTTGATATACATTTCAATACTTATCATATGACTCTCATAGAGTGTTTCCTGAAATGGATCACGAAGTGCTGCTTCTATTAGCTTTTCAGCCTTTGTAGCTGCCCAATCAGATGAGCGTCTTGGACAGAATTCATGAATGTGTTCAGCTAAAATATCTTTATCTGCCTGTAAAACATCTTTAGATGTTGGATAGTTTAATAGAGTAAATAGAGAAACGGTAGAATATAAGTCCCCAAAAACCCCACGATACTCAGGGAATACCTGATCCAACACAGAATGAAATTGTAATTTCGTTTGTACATATAAACCAGTAATATTTTCATGTTGTCGAGTAAGGTTACGTAAATTTAGTAATTGTATACCACGTTTCTTTTGCGGCTCAAGGTCTTCCTTATAGTACAGCTCGCAGAGATGTCTCGCGTCTATAACATCTGTTTTAACCTTACGCAAACTAGAACTCTTTGCCTTATATGGGATAAGTGGATTGACAATAATGGTTAAGTAATCCTTTTTATCTAAGAATTGAACAACTGGTGCTTGATAATGCCCGGTTGATTCTAGTACGACAGGAGGTCGTACTCCAGTATTATTTTCAATCTCGATTAAGAAGTGAAGCAATTTCTCTAGACCATCCAAGGTGTGCGGTACTTTAAAACTAGTTTTATAAGGCTTCTTCTTATCTAGGAAACCTTGAATCTGACTTTCTCCTTTAGCTACATCCAGACCTACTACTGGATTCATTGATTATCTCCTCCTAAGAAGTATTTGCCGGTACCCCTAATCCTTCTTGTAGTATCACAGCTTCGCTTGTTATACGGGATCATCGTCCCAACCAGCCTCAATCATGTTTCTACAAGTAGGGGGCGAACAGTTTACTTTACGGGATCCAACTCCCACGGGCAGGGACGTTCTACCCCGGCTACAATGTAAATGATAAGACCTAATAAAATAAGGTCAACCAGTAATTTCTGGTTAACCTTATAATACGAACGGGGCAGAAGAGTTGTGCGAAATGTTTCTAGCTTAAATTGAGGATGGTCACATTACTCTAGTAAAAGCTAGACAGTTCCCTTTCGGAACTGAAGGATTATATCAAAGAATCAAATGAAGAGGTAACGCTCGGAAGGGTTCTCTCTTAGTCGATTAGCACTGGAGTTAGTAAGAATGATAGTGTTAAAAGCTCGGTGAAAAGGCGTAAGAATTTACCGTAATAGCGTAGTTTAGCTGTCGAAATCCTACCCGATGGGGTGGTGTAAATCATGATGCTTGAGTTGAATGAATACGGTGAGTATGCGAATAAACCTACAAGAAAAAAGGTTAAGCTGACAAACTTCTGAATGTACGGGTCTAGACCTGCAATACATAGAAATGTGTATATCACCAAATTGTGAGGTTAGATGTGGGTGAGTAAGACTAACTAATATGAAAATCCATGATACGTTATAGGCGTATGAACGCTAACAGGCTTACAGGAAGCACCTAAGTTCATTCTATAATAGATATAATTCAACGTTGTAAGCTGATAACGTGGAGGGCTTACTCTCAATGAAACGGTGGCAAGGAAAACAATAATGACAATAGTTATTGTATAACTTCCCTTCATTTCAGTGAAAGTGGTGGCACAGTACCAATGAAATGTCTAATCCACATGGAGGGATAGCCACTAGACTAATGAAGAATCATTCAACCATGTAAGGCAGATCTTTATCGGTTAATAAGGTTCTCGTGAGACTAAAAGAGGTTAACTCCGAAAGGGGTTACCGACTTATTGAAACGGAAGAAACTGAGACATAATGAGTATTATAATTTACAAGAGTGTTTCGACTCTCTCTACGCTCGTAGTGTTGATGGTGATAAGTTTTATGGATTAATAGAATTGATGAGTTCTAATGAAAATATACGTCTTGCCTATCGAAATATCAAAAGAAACACGGGAAGTAAAACGGCAGGAACAGATAAATTAACAATTAAAGATATTAGTCATTTATCGGTGGAAGATGTAATAGCTACAATTCAAAATATGTTTAAATGGTATGAGCCACAAGCAGTAAGGCGTGTATTCATAGAAAAGGCAAATGGAAAATTAAGACCTTTGGGAATACCAACCATTTGGGATAGGATTTTTCAACAGTGCGTTTTACAAGTTTTAGAGCCAATCATTGAGGCAAAGTTTCATAAGCATAGTTATGGATTTAGACCTAACAGAAATACTCATCATGCGAAAGCACGATTTGAATTTCTAATCAATCAATCTGGACTCCATCACTGTATTGATGTCGATATTAAAGGCTTCTTTGATAACGTCAATCACAGTAAACTTTTAAAACAGATTTGGTCGCTAGGGATTAGAGATAAGTCATTAATAGCCATTATTTCTAAACTATTAAAAGCTGAAATTCATGGTGAAGGCATACCGACAAAAGGAACACCGCAAGGCGGTATCCTATCTCCACTATTATCAAACATTGTTTTAAATGAACTTGATTGGTGGATAAGTAATCAGTGGGAAACGTTCGATAGTGACTTCAAATATAAGACCAGCGGGATTAAATATCAAGCGTTGAAAAAGTCTGGGTTGAAAGAGTGCTTTATAGTCCGCTACGCGGATGATTTTAAAGTTTTATGTCGAACACGTACACAAGCAATCAGAATGAATTATGCCATTAAAGATTTCTTGATGAATAGACTACACCTTGAAACTAGTGAAGAAAAGTCTAAAGTAATAAACCTAAAGAAAAACTCTTCGGAGTTTCTTGGGTTCACTTTCAAAGTAGTAAGCAAAGGCAAAACTAGATTTGGATATGTAGCGAAATCTAATATGTCAAAAAAGGCAAAAGCCAGTGCTTCTAACAAAATCAAGAAGGCTATTAAAACTATACAGAAGAATCCTAGCAATAAGACAGTATGGAATTTCAATACGGTAGTCATGGGAATTCAGAATTACTATTCAGCAGCCACAAGAATTACAATAAATCTTAATGAGTTAAACTCTAATCTGCGTAGAAACATGTATAATCGTCTAAAGATTTTTAGAACAGATGCCAATTTTCATGATATGACCAGAACTTTACAAAAGAGATATAAAGGATACAAGTGCAAATTGTACAAAATACAAAACATGGTATTTGTACCTATCCATGCCCAAAGACATAAAACAAATTTATGTTTTTCCCAAGACACGTGTAACTATACTCCCGAAGGGAGAGAAAAGATACACAAAGGGCTAAAAGCTATTAGTAAAGAAATTCTATCATCTATCATGAATTGGTTTATTCCGAACCGAACAATTGAATATAATGACAATCGAATAAGTAAATTTATCTCTCAATATGGAAAGTGTGCTATCTCTGGATTGGAGCTAGGTAAAAATGATTGGCACTGCCATCATAAGAATCCGTACCATCTATCAAAAGATGATTCATTTTCAAATCTAGTGATACTTCATGAATCAGTCCACAGACTGGTACATATGAAAGATACCGAAAAGATAACAGCATTACTTAAAATTTTAAACTTATCTAAAAAGCAAATTGATAAACTCAACAAACTTCGATTACAATGTCATAATCAATCAATTTGATTTCGGAAGAAAGCAAGGTCAAATCTAATAATACATAGAATTGAATGAATTGGAATAGTTGGAACGCCGTATGCGGTGAAAGTCGCACGTACGGTGTGAACAGGGGGAAAAGGGAGCGATAA
>NZ_LDUE01000055.1 GCF_001038485.1 Ornithinibacillus californiensis | reverse complement strand
GGCTCTATAATATTTGTTGGGGTTTCAATAAAATTCAGAAAAAAAGTACACGCACCCCAAACATTCTTTTATACTTGAATTGACGAGAAACAAGATAAAGAATGGGGATGCGTGTAAATGGATTTTATCATGAATATGCCAGGATTAAAAGACTGTAACGTAACAAATTTAGTAGAGCGAGATGGGAAGGTAGAAGTTTATGTGGAAATGGAGCGTAAGCCACATAGTTGTCCGCGATGTGGAGAGGAAACCGAACGCATACATGACTATCGATACCAAAAAGTAAAACATCTGAAATGGTTCGAAAGAATGACTCAACTATGGTATAAGCGCAGACGTTATAGTTGCCCTTCCTGTGGAAAACGATTTTCTGAAGAAAACGGCTTCGTAGAACGATATCAACGCACTTCCGTGGAATGGAATCAAGCGGTCTCTATCCGATCCATCAAAGCAAAAACTTTTAAAGAGGTAGGAGAAACATATGGCTCCTCGGCAACAACCATTGTTAGACGTTTTGACCAATTAGCGGAAACGGAGATTAAAGAGGTAAACTCACTTCCTTCCGTCATAGCGATTGACGAATATAAAGGTGATACAAAAGAGGGTAAATATCAGTTAATTATTGCGGATGGTATCACGAAACAACCATTAGATATTCTCCCAAATCGCTATAAAAAAACCATTAAACAGTATCTCCAAAAACATGGGGCAAAAGTAGAAGTTGTCATTATGGACATGAGTCCAGCTTTCAAGGCAGCTGTTCAGAACGCATTAGGTAAACCTATTATTGTAGCTGACCGTTTTCACTTTTGTCGCTATATCTACTGGGGATTAGACCGCGTGAGAAGACGAGTTCAAAAAGACTTTCATGACTATGATCGTAAGAAATGTAAGCGAATGAAGTATGTATTTCATAAAGCAAAGGGCCGTTTAAAAGATGATGAGCAGTGGCACTTAGAAAGATACTTAAGTATGTCAGATGAACTGAAAGTAGCGTATGAATTAAAGGAAGCTTATCGAGAATGGTTTGAGGAAGCGAAGCTTATGGGGAAAGAACACATCTCCCTAGTGAAAGAAAACCTACAGTCTTTCTATAAAAAGGTAATCGACGCGGAGATACCTGAAATGATAAGTGCCATTAAAACCTTTCAAAACTGGCAGATAGAAATACTGAATAGCTTTGCATACGACTATTCTAACGGTTTTTTGGAAGGTATAAATAATACTACTAAAGTGATAAAGAGAAATGCATATGGATTTAGAAGTTTTAAGCGATTTAGAGCGAAAATCTTATTGGCAAGACAGTATAAAGATGTTGGTGTGCATATAGGATGAGGTGGCGACTAATGTCACCACCCCAACATTTGACGTAGAACCTTTTTATTAAATATGGGGGTGCAAGATGAGTAAGATTCAAAGACACATAAAGATTAGAGAATTAATTACAGAGAATGATATTGACACACAGGATGAACTGGTTGATCGTTTAAAATCTTTAGGTTATAACGTGACACAAGCAACAGTTTCAAGAGATATTAAAGAATTACATCTCGTTAAAGTTCCATCAAGAGGCGGCAAATATAAGTATAGTTTACCTGCTGATCAACGGTTTAATCCTCACGATAAATTAAAACGATTAATTATGGATGCATTTGTTAAGATTGACCATACAAGCCACTTTATCGTATTAAAAACATTACCAGGTAATGCTCATGCAGTAGGTGTGCTAATTGATAATCTTGATTGGAACGAAATAATGGGTACAATTTGCGGGGATGATACCTGTCTAATTATTTGTCGTTCAGAGGAAGATACCATTGCTATCAAGGATCGTTTTATTAATATGCTCTAGTTCGAGAATGGGGTGATTATATGTTAACTGAATTATCTATCCGTAATTTTGCGATAATAGACCAAATTACTTTAACGTTTAAAGAGGGATTAACAGTCTTGTCTGGGGAAACAGGTGCCGGTAAATCTATTATTATTGATGCTATTCAATTACTTGCTGGCGGACGAGCTTCTGTTGATTTCGTTAGACATGGAGAGGATAAGGCTGAGATTGAAGGTTTGTTCTCCATTGATTCAAAATCGCATGCAATCTATACGGTTGGTAAACAATTTGGTGTAGATATTCAAGATAATGATGTCGTTCTGCAACGTGTTATTACGTCATCTGGTAAAAGTATCTGCAGAGTTAACGGTAAATTAGTAACACTTGCAATATTAAAAGAATTCGGAAGAACGTTAATAGATATCCATAGTCAGCATGAAACCCAGTCGTTAATGGTCCCAGAAAACCATATAGAGCTGCTGGACTTATATAATCCTGATCATATTGTGCAAGTTAAAGAAGAGTATTTATCATTATACAACAAACTTGAGGCGTTAAAGAAACGTTACAAAGAACTTAGTGAAAATGAACAAGAAATGGCCCAAAGACTTGATCTACTCGAATTCCAACTAAGAGAACTTGAAAAAGCAAATCTCCAACCAGATGAAGATATTGAATTAGAAAAAGAACGAAACCAATTAGTAAATTATGAAAAGATCTACAAGGGTGTTATAGAGGCATACAATGCCTTATATGGAGAACAAAGAGGTCTTGAATGGCTGAGTTTAGCCCAAAGATCATTAGATGAAATTAATCATTATGATGATTTCATTGCTAAAAAGTCGGAGTCCCTATCTAACCATTATTACATGATGGAAGACTTAACTTACGAATTGAGTAACTTTATGGAGTCATTGGAGTATGACCCTGATCGTCTGAACGAAATAGAAGGCAGACTTTCTGAAATAAGTCGTCTGAAGAAAAAGTATGGGTCCACAGTTAGTGAGATTATTGAATACATGGGTTCAATTGAAGAAGAAATTGAACAAATTAAAAATAAAGATTCTCATTTGCAGAAATTAACAACTGAAATGGAAGAAATAGAGAAGGATGCTTTTATTGAAGCGAAACAACTTCATGAGCTTCGCAAAAGAGCAGCCAATCATATAGTTTTGGAAGTTCAAGAAGAATTAAAGGATCTGTATTTAGAAAAAGCTGCATTTAATGTGCAATTTACACCTGATAATGTAATCGACAGTGCATTGTTACATAAAAATGGTTTTGACCAGGTGCGCTTTCTAATTTCAACTAATGCTGGTGAGCCATTAAAGGAAATAAATAAAGTAGCTTCAGGTGGAGAGCTTTCAAGAATCATGTTAGTTTTAAAGAAACTATTTGCTAAGCATCAAGGTGTAACGAGTGTGATCTTTGATGAAGTTGATACAGGAGTAAGTGGACGAGTTGCTCAAGCGATCGCAGAGAAAATCTTTCAAATTTCTAATGATTCACAGGTCTTATGTATTTCACATTTACCCCAAGTTGCAGCGATGGCAGATACGCATTTGTTTATAGAGAAAAATGAAATGCAAAATCGGACCGTTACGAATGTAAAAGAGTTGAGTAAAATGGAGAAAATTAATGAACTAACTAGAATGATGACTGGTACTAAAGTTACTGACACTGCAAGAGAACATGCAAAAGAATTACATGAATTAGCACATAACTATAAAAAATCAATACTTGTGAAAAGCTAATATTGAATCGTGTTACTGTCCTGTTGAGTATAATCAATGGGCAGTTTTTTTTACATAAATTGTAAAGGAAAAGATAAGCAGGTTTTCTTAACTTTTCCCAGTTTAAAAAACGCCATTAAAGGTCAAATTAGAAGTACAGATATAAAATATGGTATGGGTTTAGGAACAAGGAGAGTGGACATACGTGAAGCATAAAGACAAAATTCGTATCATTTCAGGAGTATTACTACTACTCGCATTGCTAATTGTTCCTTTTACGCCCCCTATACAAAATTATTTTGCCATTCCCAATAAAATAATAACGTTTCAAAATCAGTTCCCCTTAGAAGTTCCTAGCCTAGGTAAAGCCGTTCAAGTTCATGCATCAGTTGATGATTATCCAGAAGGAGAAGCAATTAATGCATCTACTATGCCATTCAATGAACCTGGTGACAGTCAATTATTTTACTCTGTTGCTGGTTTACCAATTAAGAAAGTCGATGTCTCGGTCTTAAAAGATGTCAAGGTTATCCCAGGTGGCCAGTCGATAGGAGTGCAGCTTCAAACACTTGGAGTTTTGGTTGTCGGTCATCATTTAGTAAATGGAGATAATGCAACAAAGTCTCCCGGTGAAGAAGCTGAAATTAAAGTTGGCGATGTTATTATGGAAATAAATGGGCAAAAGATTGAAGAAATGAGAGATGTAAAACCGCTTGTAGAAGAGTCTGGTAAGAAATCTAAGCCCCTAAACGTAAAGGTGAAAAGAGGAAAAGAAACCTTTACTACTGAATTAACACCAGTCTTAGATAAAAAAGAAAATGAGTATAGGATCGGCTTGTATATCCGTGACTCTGCAGCGGGTATTGGGACCATGACATTCTTTGAGCCCAAATCTAAAAAATATGGTGCATTAGGACACGTAATATCGGACATGGACACAAAAAAACCAATTGAAATCCACGAAGGTACTATTGTAAAATCCACGGTTACTTCCATTCAAAAAGGTAACAATGGAACTCCTGGTGAAAAGCAAGCAAAATTTTCTATCAAAGAAAATAAAATAGGAACAATCACTAAAAATAGTCCCTTTGGTATATTTGGTGAACTTGATAACTCCATTAGTAATGGAAAATATGATAAGCCAATGCCGATTGCGTTATCTCATGAAGTAAAAGAAGGTCCTGCAAAGATCTTAACGGTTATTGATGGTGAGAAAGTAGAGGAATTTGATGTTGAGGTTGTAAGTAGCGTTCCACAGAAGTCTCCTGCCACTAAAGGAATGGTTATTCAAATTACAGATTCGAAATTATTAGAAGCAACAGGTGGCATCGTACAGGGGATGAGTGGAAGCCCAATTATACAGAATGGGAAAGTTATTGGGGCAGTAACACATGTATTCGTTAATGACCCTACAAGTGGATATGGAGTTCATATCGAATGGATGCTTCAAGATGCTGGAGTAGATATTTACAAAAAGGAAGAGAAAAAAGCAAGTTAATAATGAATGGTAATGGGTCTGTGTGAATGCACGGGCTCTTTTCCATTTCAACTAATTATGAATAGATTAAAGATTTTTCGACAAACGACCTATTCTGATGTCGTATCTAATCGAATCATATCGAAAACTAAAGAAAAACAAAGCAAATCAAAGAAAATATAAAAAAACACAAAGTTTTTTTGAAAAATAAAAGGATATTTTGAACTTTTGTCGAATACATAGAGTGGACATATACGAAATACCTTAAAGGAGGAACATTTGTGGACAAGATTTCAGTTTGCTTAGTTGATGACAACAGAGATTTAATTAACTTAATGGAAGATTTTTTTGAGGAACAACCTGATATAGAGGTTGTTGGAACTGCTTACAACGGTAAAGATTGCCTGACACTAGTAGAAGAAAAGAAGCCTGATGTTTTAGTGTTAGATATTATTATGCCTCATGTTGATGGGCTAGCCGTTTTAAATATGCTCAGAGAAAAGGGAAGAGCTAGTAATGATCCGCATGTTATCATGTTAACAGCGTTTGGACAAGAAGAAGTTATGAAAAAAGCAGTTGACTTAGGGGCATCATATTTCATATTAAAACCATTTGATTTAGAAAATCTTGCAGATCAAATACGCCAAGTGAATGGGCGTGCAGTTCATTCCAATCGAACAAATATTGGTATGAAAAAAGAAAGAAAGAAGAAAGATTTGGAAGCGAGTATTACTAATATTATTCATGAGATAGGAGTACCAGCTCATATCAAGGGGTATATGTATTTAAGAGAAGCGATTACAATGGTTTACAATGATATTGAATTACTTGGTTCGATTACTAAAGTGTTGTACCCAGATATAGCAAAGAAATTCAACACTACTTCCTCACGTGTAGAACGTGCAATTCGTCATGCAATTGAAGTAGCTTGGAGTCGAGGGAATATTGATTCTATATCAGCCTTGTTCGGCTATACAGTGAGTATTTCAAAAGCTAAACCAACAAATTCAGAGTTTATTGCGATGGTGGCAGACCGTCTTCGATTAGAACATAAAGCTAGCTAAAAATAAAAAAATTACTGTATGCCAAATATACAGTAATTTTTTTTGTTTTTTATTCCTCATCTTCAAAAAACACACGATAAAGTGATTGTATCGCTCTGTCTAGGTCGTTAGCTTCGATTCCGAACATCATCGATACATCGGAAGACCCTTGATTAATCATTTTAATATTAACATTGGCTGAAGTGAGAGCTGATGTTGCTTTTTGAGCAATTCCGACTGTATTCATGATACCCTCTCCTACAATCATGATGAGAGCTAAACCATGTTTTAAAGTGACTGTATCAGGGTCTAATTCATTCTTAATCCTTTCCAATACTCTACTTTCATTCTCAGGAGTAAATTGTCTTTCCCGTATGATAACAGATAAATCATCGATTCCTGATGGAGTATGTTCAAATGAGATGGACTCATCTTCAAGAATTTCAAAGAGCCTACGTCCAAAACCTAATTCACGGTTCATTAAATACTTGCTAATGTATAAGGTACTGAATCCAGTGTCACTTGCAATCCCAACAACACATTTATTTTTGTGTTCCTTTTTAGAGACTACGTAAGTACCAGGTAGTTCTGGGTTGTTTGTGTTTTTAATACAAACAGGAATCTCCCGCTTAACAGCAGGGATCAGTGCTTCATCATGAAAAACAGAAAATCCAGCATAGGATAATTCTCGCATTTCTTTATAAGTAAGTGTTGTTATTTCTTTAGGATTCGGTACAATATTAGGGTTAACGGTGTATACAGAATCTACATCTGTAAAGTTTTCGTACAGTTCTGCTTGAACGCCTGCGGCAATAATAGACCCCGTTATATCTGAACCACCTCGGGAAAATGTTACCAATTTCCCCTCCAATGTAAAACCGAAAAAGCCTGGGATTACTAATATTCCTTCACGTTCCCTAAGGGTATAAATTAAATCGAAACTTTCCGGTAGAATTTGTGCTTTACCTGGTTCATCCGAGACAAAGATACTTGCTTCCTTGGGATTAACATAATAGGCCTCTAATCCAAGACTGGTTAAATAAGCACTTATAATCTTTGCAGAGCTATCTTCACCAATCGATTTTAGTGAATCAATTTTCATAGTTGTAGATTGTTCACTATATAGGATAGATAATATTGTTCTTCGAATATCTTCAATTAATGCATCTGGTAAATGTAATTGAATAATGATTTCATTAAAACGATCTAATATTTGTTCAAGAACTTCTTCATAATTATTGTGATATCGATATGCTTCTTCTAATGATATAAGCATGTCGGTTATTTTGATATCGTTTTTATGTCGTTTACCGGGTGCAGATACGATGATAAATTTACGTTTCGTATCTCTTTGAATAATTTCCCCGACTTTCATTATTTGTTTTGCATTAGCAACAGAACTTCCCCCAAACTTTGCTACTTTCATGAACAACACTCTCCACCCAGTTGTAAGTTATTAGTTCTTCTTTTGTTTCTTTTCATTTTTTTCTAATTGTTTCTTGCGATCCCGATATATGATAAAACCACCTAAAAATGCTAGTCCAGCTATAAATAGAATTAATCCAACAGAAAATTGGATTCCAGCATGGAAGAATATTGGATGGAACTCATCAAATAATGTATCCCTCATTAGTTTTATACCAAATGCTGCAATAACGCCGGGAATAAATATAATTAATACTGCTACTAGTCTAATCATTTTAACTCCTTTAATAACATTTCATGGTTAGTATTAATATAGGTCAATAGTATAACAAATAATGAAAAATAGATAAAAAATTTTGATTTGCCATATTTAAAAATCTACCGTATGATAGAAAAGTAGACTACTTTGTGACGAAAATAATATCAAGAAATGCCTAACTTTTTTAAATATTCCAAAAAAATATTTTTATGGATAAAAATTAAAGCGCTTACATTTATGGGGTTTGATGATTTTATATTATAATGGGTAAGTAAGACAGAAAAGATATTATTTTTGCTCAGCCATTTAGCGTCAAGAAATACATAGTAGTTGTTAATAGCTCGTACTAATAGTAGACTATAATTAGAATTATGAGGAGGATATGATATGGAAATTTTTAAAGACATGGAAGTATACGATTATGAGCAACTTGTTTTTTGCCAAGATAAGAATTCAGGATTAAAAGCAATTATTGCCATTCATGATACTACTTTAGGTCCAGCTTTAGGTGGTACTAGAATGTGGACATATGATTCAGAAGAAGAAGCTATTATTGACGCTATGCGATTAGCTAGGGGAATGACATATAAAAATGCTGCTGCAGGTCTAAATCTTGGTGGTGGGAAAACGGTTATAATTGGTGATCCAAGAAAAGATAAGAATCCTGAAATGTTCCGTGCATTTGGAAGATATATTCAAGGATTAAATGGCAGATACATAACTGCAGAAGATGTAGGAACAACAGTTGAAGATATGGACTTAATTCATATGGAAACGGATTTTGTTACAGGGATTTCCCCAGAATTTGGATCTTCAGGCGATCCATCACCAGTCACAGCTTATGGTGTATACAAAGGAATGAAAGCTGCAGCTTTAGAAGCCTTTGGTGATGACTCGTTAGAGGGTAAAACTGTAGCAGTCCAAGGTGTAGGAAGTGTTGCTTTTACTTTATGTGAATACTTACATAAAGAAGGCGCGAATTTGATTGTGACTGATATTAATCAAGCTGCTGTAAACCGTGCAGTAGAAGCTTTTGGAGCGACAGCCGTTGATCCAAACGATATCTATGATGTTGATTGTGATATTTATGCTCCATGTGCACTAGGTGCAACAATTAACGACGACACACTTTCGCGATTAAAAGCAAAGGTTATTGCTGGTTCTGCAAATAACCAATTAAAAAATACAGAACACGGTGACATTTTATTCGAAAAAGGAATGGTTTACGCACCAGATTATGTTATAAACGCAGGTGGAGTAATTAATGTTGCAGACGAATTAAATGGTTATAATCAATCAAGAGCAATGAAAAAAGTAGAAGGAATTTATGATAGTTTAGTGAAGGTATTTGAAATTTCTAGAAGAGACAACATACCAACTTATTTAGCTGCAGATAGAATGGCGGAGGAACGAATCGAGTCTGCAAGAAAATCAAGAGGTCAATTCTTATTAAATGGTCTTCACACATTAAGTAGAAGAAAATAAAGGGGGAGGCTATTATGGCTGAGGAGTATGATTTAGTAGTACTTGGAGGCGGAACAGGTGGATATGTGGCTGCAATTCGTGCCTCTCAACTTGGTATGAAGGTTGCCGTTGTTGAAAAAGGCGAGCTAGGTGGTACTTGTTTACATCGGGGTTGTATTCCATCGAAGGCGTTATTACGTAGTGCTGAAGTGTATAGACAAACAAATGGTGCAGAAGATTATGGTATTACTACAGGAAAAGTTGAGCTGCATTTTGATCGTGTTCAAGAAAGGAAAGGGGACATTATAAATACGCTTCATAAAGGTGTTCAAGCTTTAATGAAGAAGGGAAAAATTGATGTTTTCGAAGGGTTTGGAAGGATTTTAGGACCGAGTATTTTTTCTCCACTACCTGGTACTATTTCGATAGAATATGCAAATGGTGAAGAAAATACAATGATTGTTCCGAAATATGTCTTAATAGCAACTGGGTCTTCACCGAGAACTTTACCTGGATTAGAAATTGATGGTACGTATGTTATGAGCTCTGATGAGGCGCTACAAATGGAAAGTTTACCTGAATCAATTTTAATCGTAGGTGGAGGAGTTATTGGAATTGAATGGGCTTCGATGTTAGCGGACTTTGGGGTTAAAGTAACTGTGATTGAATATTTAGACCAAATCTTGCCAACGGAAGATGCTGATATAGCTAATGAAGTCGAAAAACAATTGAAACGTAAGGGTGTAACTTTTGTAAAAGGTGCGAAAGTATTACCCGAGACACTCCATAAGGAGAATAAAGTAACAATAGAAGTTGAAATTAATGAAACTAAGGAAACATATCAAGCAGATAAACTCTTAGTCTCAGTAGGACGTCAAGCTAATACTACGAATATAGGTCTAGAAAATACAGATATCGTTGTAGATAAAGGATCTATCCAAACATCTAAATTCTATCAAACAAAAGAATCACATATTTATGCTATTGGGGATGTTATCGGAGGCATGCAGTTGGCCCATGTTGCATCACATGAAGGCATTATAGCGGTAGAACATATGGCAGGGAAAGATCCGGAAAGCATAAATTATGATAACATTCCCGCATGTATCTATTCGAATCCTGAAGCTGCTAGTGTAGGTTTGACAGAAAAACAAGCTAAAGAACAAGGTTTTGACATTAAGGTAGGAAAATTCCCGTTCAAGGCAATAGGAAAAGCTTTAGTTTATGGAGAGTCAGAAGGATTTGTCAAAATTATTATGAACAAAGAAAATGAAGATCTTCTTGGTGTACATATGGTTGGACCACATGTGACAGATATGATCTCAGAGGCAGGTCTTGCGAAAGTGCTAGATGCTACTCCGTGGGAGATATCCCAGACTGTTCACCCACATCCAACACTTTCAGAGATAATGGGTGAAGCAGCACTCGCAGTAGAAGGTTTACAAATTCATGGATAAATTAAGGTTAATTAGTTAAAGGGAGGGACTCTATATGACTGGAAATCGTCACGAGGAGCTTGGCTTATCGAATAATCAAGTACTAGAAATGTACAAAACAATGCTATTAGCTAGAAAGCTAGATGAAAGAATGTGGTTACTAAATCGAGCAGGGAAGATACCTTTTGTTATTTCTTGTCAAGGACAGGAAGCTGCTCAGGTAGGTGCTGCATTTGCTCTAGATCGTAATGAAGATTATGTGGCACCGTATTATCGCGATATGGGTGTTGTACTAGCATTTGGTATGACTGCTAAAGAGCTAATGTTATCAGCATTTGCTAAAGCAGAGGATCCTAATTCAGGTGGGAGACAAATGCCTAGTCACTTTGGACAAAAGAAAAATCGAATTCTTACTGGATCATCACCTGTTACCACACAAGTACCACATGCTGTTGGTGTTGCACTTGCTGCAAAAATGGAAAACAAAAACTTGGTTTCTTTTGTCACACTAGGTGAAGGTTCTTCTAACCAAGGTGACTTTCATGAAGGGTTAAACTTTGCTGGTGTCCATAAATTACCTGTTATTACAATGGTTGAAAATAATAAATACGCTATTTCTGTACCTGCAGAAAAACAATTAGGTAACCAAAAAGTTTCAGATAGGGCACTCGGTTACGGTATGCCAGGCTTCACTGTAGATGGTAATGACCCATTAGAAATTTACAGGGTAGTAAAAGAAGCCCGTGATCGTGCACTGAACGGAGAAGGTCCAACACTTATTGAGGCGGTATCTTACCGATTGACCGCTCACTCGAGTGATGATGATGATCGTTCATATCGCGATCGTGAAGAAGTAGAAGAAGCGAAGAAACTTGATTCTATTTTCACATTTGCTGAGTACTTAAAGAATGCAAACATCCTCACGGAAGACTTGGAAACGGAAATTACAAATGAAATTAATATTCTTGTTAATGAAGCAACTGACTACGCAGAAAATGCACCTTACGCTGAACCTGAAGATGCATTAAAGTATGTTTATGAAGAAAAGTAGGGAGGGATAATCTATGCCAGTTATGTCTTATATACAAGCTGTCACGTCTGCTCTACGTGAAGAAATGCAACGTGATGAGAAAGTATTTGTATTAGGGGAAGACGTTGGAAGAAAAGGTGGCGTTTTTAAAGCAACCGAAGGGTTATATAATGAATTTGGGGAATATCGTGTACTTGATACACCACTAGCCGAATCGGCAATTGCTGGAGTGGGAATTGGTGCTGCGATGTATGGAATGCGTCCGGTTGCAGAAATGCAGTTTGCGGATTTCATTATGCCTGCTGTAAACCAAATTATTTCTGAAGCGGCTAGAATTAGATATCGTTCAAACAACGACTGGGATTGTCCAATTGTTATCCGGGCACCTTATGGTGGAGGTGTACACGGCGCACTATACCATTCACAGTCAGTAGAGGCTATTTTTGCTAACCAGCCAGGATTGAAGATAGTTATGCCTTCTACACCTTACGATGTAAAAGGATTATTGAAAGCAGCTATTAGGGATAATGATCCGGTTCTATTCTTTGAACATAAGCGTGCTTATCGCTTACTTAAAGGTGAAGTACCTGAAGAAGATTATGTACTACCAATTGGCAAAGCAGATGTAAAGCGAGAAGGTTCAGATATAACGGTAATTACGTATGGATTATGTGTTCACTTTGCTCTACAAGCTGCAGAAAAGCTTGCTGAAGAGGGTATTGATGCTCATATTCTCGACTTACGTACGATTTACCCATTAGATAAAGAAGCTATTATTGAGGCAGCCAAAAAGACGGGTAAAGTTCTATTAGTAACAGAAGATAATAAAGAAGGTAGTATTATTGGTGAAGTTGCAGCTATTATAGCAGAAAACTGTCTATTTGATTTAGATGCACCAGTACAGCGATTAGCTGGTCCAGATGTGCCGTCAATGCCATACGCACCAACAATGGAAAAATTCTTTATGATGAATCCTGATAAAATCGAAAAAGCAATGCGCGAATTAGCGGAATTTTAATAGATAGGAGGGAGAGCTATGGCGACAGAGAAAATCACAATGCCCCAATTAGGGGAAAGTGTGACAGAAGGAACGATTAGTACTTGGCTTGTGAAAGTTGGGGATCATGTAAATAAATACGACCCGTTAGCTGAAGTAATGACGGATAAAGTAAATGCTGAAGTACCTTCTTCTTTTACTGGTACAATTAAGGAAATTGTAACTGCAGAAGGAGAAACGGTGGCAGTAGGTGAACTTATCTGCTATATCGAAACAGAAGCTGGTGGAACAGTTGAAGCTTCGGCTGCCAAGGGTGAAGAGAAAAAAGAGACTGTAACTGCACAAAATGAAACAACAGATCAGTCTATGAAAAACCGTTACTCACCTGCTGTATTTAAACTTGCTCAGGAGAATAATATTAACTTAAATCAAGTAAACGGAACTGGGCGTGGAGGAAGAATTACTAGAAAAGATATTGAAAAAATCATCTCCACTGGTCAAACTCCAACATTGAGTGAGTCTGCTACTCCAGCAATTACTGTGGAAAAAGAGTCTAGCAACAATACACCTGGACCATCTACACCTCAGCCAACGAGTCAAGTAGGTGATATTGAAATTCCTGTAACTGGTGTTAGAAAGATTATTGCACAAAATATGGTACGTTCCAAAACGGAAATACCTCATGCATGGATGATGGTTGAGGTCGATGTGACTAATCTAGTTAATTACAGAAATAAAATTAAGAATGATTTCAAGCAAAATGAAGGCTATAACCTGACTTACTTTTCATTTTTTGTTAAAGCTGTTGCTCAGGCACTAAAGAAATTCCCACAGTTGAATAGCACTTGGGCTGGGGATAAGATCATTCAACGTAAGGATATTAATTTATCGATAGCAGTTGCTAAGGATCAAGAATTATTTGTCCCAGTCATTAAGAATGCGGATGAAAAGAGTATAAAAGGGATAGCTAGAGAGATAAATGATCTTGCTCAAAAAGCACGAAATAATAAGTTAACAACAAATGATATGCAAGGTGGTACTTTTACGGTAAACAACACTGGATCCTTTGGTTCAGTTCAGTCGATGGGGGTAATTAATCACCCACAAGCGGCCATACTACAAATTGAATCTATCGTTAAAAAACCGGTTATTATTGATAATATGTTTGCTGCTCGAGATATGGTAAATCTATGTTTATCACTCGACCACCGTATATTAGATGGTCTAATCTGTGGCCAATTCTTAGCATATGTAAAAGAAACATTGGAAACTATGAATGAAAATACTGTTCAAGTGTACTAATCCCAAGCGTTATAGTTTGAATTCTACCTGTAATATTGATAACCTATATGTTAGGTAAGACTAAACTTAACACAAGGGGTGGCAAATATGGATTTTAACCTATTTATGAATGATATCGTTGATGCTGCACGTAAAGATATAACGGAAGCTGGATTTGAAGAAGCTCGCACTCCAGAAGAAGTAGATGCAGCTTTATCTAAAGAAGGTACAACACTAGTTATGATCAACTCAACTTGTGGTTGTGCTGGTGGGGTAGCACGTCCAGCCGCAGCGAATGCCATACATTATGACAAGCGTCCTGATCATTTAGTTACAGTGTTTGCTGGTCAAGATCGTGAAGCAACGGAGAAAGCACGTACATATTTCGAAGGATATCCTCCTTCATCTCCATCTTTTGCATTTTTAAAGGATGGTAAAATTGTTACGATGTTAGAGCGTCATGACATTGAAGGTCATAGTGCAATGGAAGTGATGACGAAGCTTCAGGAAGTTTTTGAAAAACATTGTGAAGAAGTGTAAGCTATAACCAAATAAGGCTGTCTCTATTTGAGGTCAGCCTTATTTCTTATACATTAAAGGCTACTAATAAAACGATAGTATCAAACGACGTACTGTTTTTTGGAATATGTAAAAGGGCAACTTGAAGGAGAAGACAAGGTGAAAATTGGGTATCGAACTGTAAAAACTGCAATAGGTACACCTATTGCAATCATAATAGCCCAGTACTTAGGTCTATCCAATTTTACATCAGCAGGGATTTTAACCATACTGACTATTAAACCGTCACGAAAGCAATCGGTCATAAGCGCATGGCACCGTTTACTAGCTTGTATTGTTGCAAGTGTTTTTGCGTTTGTTTTTTTTGAATTTGTAGGATACCATCCGGTTGTTTTAGCCATCATGCTTATCTTTTTTATTCCGGTAACGGTATTACTAAAAGTTACGCCTGGCATAGCAACTAGTTCGGTTATCATTCTTAATCTTTATAGTGCGGGAGATATACCTATACAATTCCTGCTAGAACAATTTGTCTTAATCTTTGTGGGGATTGGTACAGGTCTATTAGTTAATTTATATATGCCGGGATATGACCGTAAGTTAAAGCAAATTCAAAAGAAACTTGAGGATAATTTCCAACTCATATTGACGGAAATAGCTCTGTATATTCGTGATAAAAATACCGTTTGGAATGGTAAGGAATTACGGGAATCGGATGAATTATTACACATAGCTACAGATCTAGTAGAGATTGATAAGGAAAATCATTTGTTAAGGTCAGAACACACGTATTACGACTATTTTTATATGCGTCAAAAGCAATTGGATTTACTTAGAAAAATGCTTCCTCTTGTTACAAAACTTCCAAATCAAGATGAGATATCACTAAAAATTGCAAATTTCTTTGATGGATTAGCCGAATCTGTTCATCCAGGTAATACGGCAATTGTATTTTTGGAACAATTGAAAGAATTACGGGAAGATTTTAATAAGGAGGATTTACCGACAACGCGAGAGGAATTTGAAACACGTGCGAATTTATTTCGTTTATTACATGAGATAGAGAATTATTTAATCATTAAAAAGCGTTATAAAGAAAGTGATGTTAGTCTATTAAAGAGAGCAAAAGCGGTAAAATAAAAAGACTAGATTACTACTCGTAATCCAGTCTTCTCAGTTCTCTTTAAAAACCTACAAAAAGTGCTAGGCCATAAGTTATTGTAGAGACTACCATTGCAAAAATCATGATATAGATTGCTATTTTCATGCGACGGTCGCGCTTAGATTTTCTTTTTGGAGCTGGTTTCGTTGTTTGCTTTGCAGACATTTATTCGTCCTCCCTTAAATCCCAAGTGTGCTTATTTAATTTTAACGTTAAAATAGAATTAGGACAAGTAATAAATTTCTTACACCTATTTTAATATAAATTTTCCTAATATTTACCGTATTACGAGTGGTTAAACTTTTCAACTTTTACAGAACGGGGGAACATATATGGGTATCAATCAGAAAGAGATTGAAAAGAAATGGAAGGATTCCGTTGAGGAAAATTTAAAGCGCTTTCCTGAGCGCAAAGAAACATTTCAAACTAGTTCAGAGATTGAAGTACAAGGACTCTACTACCCAGAAAATGATAGTAATTATTTAGAAAAATTAGGATATCCAGGCGAATATCCGTATACTCGTGGAATACAATCTACCATGTATCGGAGTAAGTATTGGACAATGCGACAATATGCAGGGTTTGGTTCTGCTAAGGAAACAAATAAGCGCTTTCGTTATTTATTAGAGCAGGGGCAAACGGGACTTTCTGTTGCATTCGATTTACCGACACAAATCGGCTATGACTCAGATGACTCCATGTCTGAAGGAGAAGTAGGTAGAGTTGGTGTCGCAATAGACACACTTCATGATATGGAAGAGCTTTTAGAACAAATTCCATTGGATCGAGTTAGTACATCAATGACGATTAACGCACCTGCATCAGTCCTATTATGTATGTATATTGCGGTAGGAGAGAAACAAGGGGTTTCAACAGATAAATTAACCGGTACGATTCAGAATGATATTCTAAAAGAATATATCGCTCGCGGTACGTATATTTTTCCGCCTAAACCATCTATGCGATTAATAACGAATATCTTTGAATACTGCCAGCAATATGTACCTAAATTTAATACAATTAGTATCTCTGGTTACCACATTCGTGAGGCGGGTTCAACTGCTGTTCAAGAAGCAGCATTTACGATTGCAAATGGTATGGCATATGTAGATGCCGCTATTGAATCTGGACTAGAAGTGGATTCTTTTGCCCCTAGACTAGCATTTTTCTTTAACGCACATAATAACTTCTTTGAAGAGATTGCTAAGTTCCGTGCTGCGAGAAGAGTTTGGGCACGAATAATGAAGGAACATTATCAAGCTAAGAATCCGAAAAGCTGGAAATTGAGATTCCATACCCAAACTGGAGGCTCCACGTTAACTGCTCAACAGCCTGATAATAATATTGTACGCGTGACTTTACAAGCACTTGCTGCAGTTCTAGGAGGAACGCAAAGTCTACACACGAATTCTCGCGATGAAGCATTAGCACTACCAACTGAGGAATCTGCAAGGATCGCATTAAGGACACAACAAATCATCGCCCATGAAAGTGGAGTAGCAGACACGGTCGACCCTCTTGGTGGTTCTTATTATGTTGAAGAACTGACAGATAAGATAGAATCTGAAATAGAGGGATACTTGAATCAGATTCGAGACATCGGTGGAGCAGTAGCGGCAATTGAAGAGGGCTACATGCAACGTGAGATTCACCGTACAGCATACGAAACACAAAAACGAATTGAAAAAGAAGAAGAGATAATTGTTGGTTTAAATAAATTTAAAATTGAAGAAGAGGTAAATCCTGAGTTGTTAAAAGTTGATGAGGAACTTGAACGTCAACAAAAGTCTAAATTACGAAAGATCAAGAATGAGCGTGACAATGATTTAGTAGACAGTACATTGAAGCAATTGAAATGGGCAGCTAGCCAAAACGGGGAGAATTTAATGCCGTATATTTTGAATGCAGTAAAGGCATATGCTTCAGTTGGAGAAATCTGTAATGTCCTCCGTAAAGAATTCGGGGAATACAGAAGCAACTAATTGTTATAGGGGGAGAATAAAATATGCAAAAAATACGAGTATTAGTTGCCAAACCAGGTCTAGATGGGCATGACCGTGGCGCACTAGTTATTGCGCAAGGCTTGCGTGATCATGGTATGGAGGTTATTTATACTGGGCTAAGACAATCACCTGCTCAAATAGCAAAAGCGGCAATACAGGAAGATGTTGATGTAGTTGGTTTGTCATCTTTATCAGGAGCACATCGTACCCTCTTTCCAAAAGTAATTGAGGAACTTCAATCAATGAATGCAGGGGATATTCCTGTTATTGGTGGGGGGGTTATCCCTTCAGAAGATATTCCTTTTCTAATAGAGAAAGGTATTAATAGAGTCTTTACGAGCGGTTCTACGATTGAAGAATTGGCAAATTACATTAATCAATTAGTTGTACCAGCAAACAGTCAAGTTGCTAAGAAAATTTCTCATATAGGTATTGCAGTTCGTTCTATTAAAAATACGCTTCCTTTTTATACGGAGACGTTAGGTTTGTCATTAGAGGGGTTGGAAGAAGTAGAGTCAGAGAGTGTTAATGTTGCTTTTTTAAAGATTGGAGACAGCAGGTTTGAATTGTTAGAACCAACGTCCGAAACCTCACCTATTCATACCTTTTTAGAAAAAAGAGGGGAAGGTATCCATCATATCGCACTTGATGTGGAAGATATTGAAACAAGGATAAGACATTTATCCAAGAATGGTATTCAATTTATTAACACAGAACCAAAACTTGGTGCTCATCAGACGAGTATTGCTTTTATGCATCCTAAATCAGCACATGGTGTCTTGTTTGAACTATGTGAAGAAGGTGGAGGTGAAGAAGCATGATGGATATGTTTGATAAGATTAACGAACTCTATGATAAAAGAAGAAAAGCTGAACTAGGTGGTGGTGACGAAAGAATTGAAAAGCAACACGCTAAGGGCAAATGGACGGCTAGAGAAAGAATCGATTATTTGCTCGATGATGGTACCTTTGTAGAATTAAATACGTTTATTGAAAATCGTGGAACGGATTTTGATATGAATGGTTCTGAAGGGGTAGGAGATGGTGTTGTTACAGGATTCGGTAAAATAAATGGACGCCCAGTTTATTTATTTGCACAAGATTTTACCCTTTTCGGGGGTGCTCTAGGTGAGATGCATGGAAAGAAAATTGCTGCTGTAATGGATCTTGCAGCCAAAAATGGCGTTCCATTTATCGGATTAAATGATTCAGGTGGTGCTAGAATCCAAGAAGGAGTTTCTTCATTAGATGGGTACGGTCATGTGTTTTATCGAAACGCTATCTACTCGGGAGTAATACCACAGATTTCCGTTATAATGGGGCCAAGCGCAGGAGGTGCTGTATATTCTCCGGCGATTACCGATTTTGTAATTATGGTTGAGAAAACGTCACAAATGTTTATTACAGGACCAAAGGTAATTGAAACTGTAACGGGAGAACGAATTTCCTCTGAAGATTTAGGTGGAGCGCATGTTCATAATAGTAAAAGTGGAAATGCTCACTTTAAAGCCAAGAATGAAGAAGAAGCCCTTGAACATGTAAAGAAATTACTTTCTTATCTTCCGAATAATAATACAGAGACTCCTCAAAAGAAAGCATGTCTGGAAGATGAATTCGGAGACTATCGCCCTGAGTTAGTTGATATAGTGCCATTTGATTCTACTCGTCCTTATGACATGAGACAAGTAATTAAACAAGTAGTCGATGAGGGTAGTTTTTATGAGATTCACGCTGAATTTGCCAAAAATGTCGTAGTAGGCTTTGCTAGAATAAAAGGACAAACCGTGGGACTTGTTTGTAATCAACCAAAGCATCTTGCTGGTGGACTTGATATTGATTCAAGTGATAAAGCAGCAAGGTTTATCCGATTATGTGATTGCTTTAATATTCCTATCATCACGTTTGAAGATGTTACAGGCTTCTTTCCTGGCATAAAACAAGAGCATGGTGGTATCATACGTCATGGAGCAAAAATTCTATATGCTTATTCTGAGGCTACTGTACCGAAACTAACCGTAATCGTTCGAAAGGCTTATGGTGGGGCATATGTCGCATTAAATAGTAAATCAATCGGTGCGGATTTAGTATTTGCTTGGCCTAATGCGGAAATTGCAGTAATGGGTCCGGAAGGTGCAGCCAATATTATTTTCGCTAAAGAAATTGCAGCAAGTGACGAACCCGAAATAACACGCCAAGAAAAAATAGATACATATCGAGAGAAGTTTGCAAACCCTTATGTTGCTGCAAGTCTCGGAATGGTTGATGATGTTATTGATCCAAGGGAAACTCGTATGAAGCTTATTCAAGGCTTAGAAATGCTACAATATAAAAAAGAGGACCGTCCATCAAAAAAACACGGAAATATTCCTCTTTAAATATTAGGAGGGTAAACATCTTGGTAAATAAAGACAGATTAGTAACTGAATTTATGGAACTTGTCCAAGTGGATTCAGAAACAGGTTTTGAAGCGGAAATAGCAGATGTTCTAAAAAAGAAATTTCAAGCGCTAGGTTTACAAGTTATCGAAGACCAAGCGAAAGAAAAAACTGGTCACGGTGCTAATAATCTTATTTGTACATTGAAAGGTTCAAAAGATGGTGTAGACCCAATCTATTTTACATCTCATATGGATACTGTTGTTCCAGGTAAAGGAATTAAACCATCGATTCAGGACGGTTATATTGTATCGGATGGTACAACCATTTTAGGATCTGATGATAAAGCAGGACTTGCAGCTATGTTGGAAGCAATCCGCACATTACAAGAGAAAAACGTGCAACACGGTGATGTTCAGTTTGTAATTACAGTAGGTGAAGAATCTGGATTAGTTGGTGCTAAAGCTCTTGATTCATCATTAATCAATGCCAAGTTTGGGTATGCATTAGACAGTAACGGTGATGTTGGTGATATTATTGTTGCTGCTCCAACACAAGCAAAAATTAACACCATTATTAAAGGGAAAACGGCACATGCCGGTGTTGCCCCTGAGAAAGGTGTTTCAGCTATTACGATTGCGGCTAAGGCAATTGCTAAGATGCCCTTAGGTCGTATTGATGAAGAGACTACTGCCAACATCGGTCGATTTGAAGGTGGAAAGCAAACCAATATCGTAGTGGATCATGTTGAAATCCTAGCTGAAGCCCGCTCACTAGTTCCAGAAAAAATGGAAGCGCAAGTGGCGAAAATGAAAGAAGCTTATGAATCAACCGCTAAAGAAATGGGCGGGGAAGCAATTGTTGACATTAAAGTTATGTATCCTGGATTCAAACAAGAAGCTGGCGATGAGGTTGTCGAAGTAGCAAGAAAAGCAGCTGCAACCATTGGAAGAGAAAGCAAACTTCTAAAAAGCGGTGGTGGAAGTGACGCCAACGTCATTGCTGGATTTGGAATTCCTACCGTAAATTTAGCAGTAGGATATGAAGAGATTCACACGACAAATGAGCGTATACCGGTAGAAGAGCTAGTTAAAGTAACAGAGCTTGTGGCAGCTATTATTGAGGAAGTAGCAAAGTAAATAAAGTTAGAAGATGATTTGGGATGCAAAACTCTGTCTGTTTTGTATCCCATTTTTGTTTTTATATATAATCGTGATGTTTTAGAAATTTCCTTTAATAGAGATAAAAACTAAAATTCAGCCTAGTATTAGACAGGGATCTAACTTTTAAAAAAGGCTTTTTGCTTTGTGATATAATAGGCTAGAAACAACCGTTCGGAAAGGTGCTAAAGAGATATGAAAGGTAATAAAGCACGTATTATATTTCACTTAGACATGAATAGCTTTTATGCATCAGTAGAAATGACCTATAATCAGGCGTTTAAAGGTAAGCCATTAGCTGTAGCGGGGAATCCCGAGGAACGCAGAGGGATTATTATTACGAGTAATTACGAGGCTAGAGCAAAAGGTGTTAAAACAACGATGCCGATTTGGCAAGCGAGAAAATTATGTCCTGAACTAATCGTTGTCCGACCTACCTTTGAACGATATCGATTTGCCTCAAGAGAGATTTTTAAGATTCTGTATTCTATTACACCTTATGTAGAACCTGTTTCCATAGATGAGGGCTACATGGATGTAACTGATGCAACAGAGCCTAAGGACACGCTACAATTAGCCGAAAAGCTTCAACTAAAAATTAAAAAAGAACTAGATTTACCCTGTAGTATAGGTATCGCACCTAATAAATTCTTAGCCAAAATGGCATCTGATATGAAGAAGCCAATGGGGATTACTGTTTTACGTAAAAGGGATGTTCCAGAAAAACTCTGGCCATTGGCTGTAGGAGAGATGTATGGCGTCGGTAAGAAGACAGCGGAGAAACTAAACACGATTGAGATTGAAACAATCGGCGATCTTGCTTTAGCGGATGTTTACCAACTAAAACAATTATTAGGTATAAACGGAGAACGGTTAAAGAATCGGGCCAATGGAATAGATTTAAGACCAGTAGACCCTGATGCAGTAAATGAGTTCAAGAGTATAGGTAGCTCTGAAACATTACCGATGGATACAACTGATGAATCGGAAATACGTGGTCTACTATCTTCGCTAGCAGAGAATGTTGAAATAAGAATGAAGCGGAAGCAAGCTGCCGGAAGGTCCATTCAACTAACGATACGCTACCATGATAGAAAAACAATTACTAGGAGTAAAAAACTACCTAACTTTATAGAAAAGAAGGAAGATATACTCCAAGTCGTATTTGAGTTATTTGAAACCCATTGGAATCAAGAACCTATTCGGTTATTAGGGGTTACTGTACAAGATATTGAGGAAAAACAAAATATTGTCCAGCAACTAGACTTATTTACGTACAAAAAAGATGCAGAGAAAGAGAAACTTTATTCTGCAATTGATAAACTGACACAGAAATTTGGTAAAAGCCCGTTTGTTGAAATCAAAGAGGATATTAATCAACAACCTCGAACAAGTTTCCAAAAAGATTTTCTAGATGACTTTAAAAAGTAGACTTGAAGTTTTCCGATACGGGAATTCAAGTCTACTTTTGTTTATGAAAAATTTCTACGAACTATTTCATCAGCCTCTTGATAAGGGATAATGTAAGTTTTCCACCAGGATAGCGGAAAGGCAGATCGAACTTGGTAGTTTGTTGTAATATGCTTTTATGATGAGAAAATGTGTCAAAGCTATGTTTACCATGATAACTTCCCATGCCACTACTTCCTACTCCGCCAAAAGGTAAGTTAGGATTAGCTAGATGATATAGTGTATCATTAATACATCCGCCTCCAAATGAAAGACTATTCATTACTTTTTCTTGGTCTTTTTCTTTTTCACCAAAATAATAGAGAGCCAGTGGTTTTTCACGAGGTTTTAAATCTGAAATCACTTCTTCCAAATGTTCAAATGTTAGAATAGGTAGTATTGGTCCGAAGATTTCATCCTGCATTACTGGTTCTTCCCATGAAACGTCATCTAGCAGAGTGGGCTCGATTTTCAATTGATTGCGATCGACTTTTCCACCGTATGCAACTGTTCCATTCGATAAGTAGGCAACTAGACGATTGAAATGGTTTTCATTAATTATTCTCACAAAGTCCTCATTATCCAATGCATTAGTGCTAAAAATACTCTTTATTTGTTTCTTCATTTCTTTTAAAAGTTTATCTTTAATTTTATGATGTACATAGAGATAATCCGGGGCAACACATGTTTGTCCAGCGTTGGTATATTTCCCCCAGATGATACGCTTTGCTGTAATCGAAAGGTTAGCATCTTTATTTATAATTGCAGGACTTTTTCCACCCAGTTCAAGTGTTACAGGAGTTAAATGCTCGCTTGCTTTTCTCATAATGATCTTACCTACCGCTGTACTTCCAGTAAAGAAGATATAATCAAATCGTTGATTTAAAAGAGCTTCACTAACTTCCTTAGAACCTTGTACTACTGTGATAAAATTACTATCAAATGTTTCTCCAATCATCTTTGCCAAAAGGGAGGAGGTAGACGGGCTGTACTCAGACGGTTTAATAACTACTGTATTTCCGGCTGCAATAGCTCCAATAGCTGGTGCAAGTGCAAGCTGCAATGGATAATTCCATGGTGAAATGACTAATGTTACGCCATAAGGCTCTTTGCGAATATAGTTTTTAGTCCCTTTATGGGTAATTGGTGCATCTACTAAATCATCTTGCATCCACTCTTTTAAATGTTTTTCAGTATGTTTAATCTCGTTATAGAGAAATCCAAGCTCGGTGGTAAAGGAATCAAAGGTTGATTTGTTTAGATCTTGTTTTAGTGCTTGATAAATTTTTTTCTCATACTTTTCAAGCATGTTCCGTAATAAGCGCAACTGATCAATACGAAAACGATAATCAAATGTACGTTCACTAAAGAAAAATTCACGTTGCTTTTCTACTAATTCACTTATTTGCACGTAACAACCACTCCTTTATTTGGAAGGAACACTTATTTGATAAAAGTCGCTAGCAATCTCTGTATTCGGAAAAATTGCTTGTGCCTCCTGTAATAGCATTTTTATTTCTTCTTTCTGATATCTGGAAGAAATATGATTAAGAACTAACTGCTTCACGTTAGCTGACTTGGCAAGTGTAGCTGCTTGTGCTGTAGTCGAGTGATAGTAATTTCTTGCAAGTTCCACACTTTCTTTATTAAAAGTTGCCTCATGTACAAGAAGGTCAGCGGCCTGGACAAAATTTACATTTTGTTCTGTTGATCTCGTATCGCCAAGAATAACGATATGTCTACCGGCTTTATCAGGTCCTACATAGTCCTGACGCCGGATTTGACGCCCGTCCTCTAATATGGTTACTTCATTTTCTTTTATATTGGCATAAATCGGTCCCGGACTAACATGATCTGCCTTCAACTTTTCTACTAATAGTTCCCCAGGCTTGTTCTTTTCTTCGATACGAAAACCGTAACTAGGCAAACCATGCTCAAGTTTTTTACACTTGACGATAAAATTGTCATCCTCTAGTATTACTCCTTCTGAAATTTCAACGAAGGAGAGAGGGTAGGTTACATGCGTGCCACTAAGCCTTAAACTCGTATCCACATACTCCTTGATTCCTTTGGGACCATAAATAATTAATTCATCTTCGCCACCCTGGAAAGATCTAGAACTGAGAAGTCCTGGTAAGCCAAAAATGTGATCACCATGCAAATGTGTAATAAAAATCTTCGAAATCTTTCTTGGCTTAATAGAAGTATGTAAGATTTGGTGTTGTGTCGCTTCACCACAATCAAATAACCATACACTATTCGCCTCTTGTAATAACATAAGTGCTAATGCTGAAACATTTCTTTCTTTTGAAGGGACACCAGAGCCTGTACCTAGGAAAAACAACTCCATATGATGCCTCCTATCTCCAACCTCTAGAATATTGAATTGGGGATTCTAGTGAATATCCTAGTTCTTCAGCGGCATTTAGTGCCCAATAAGGGTTCCTCAACAAGGCTCTACCAATAAATATTAGGTCTGCACGATCATTTTGGAGGATTTCCTCTGCTTGGATACCAGTAGAAATTAAACCTACGGCACCTGTAGCAATGCCCACTGCTTGTTTGATTGTTTCGCAACGTTTTATTTGATAGCCTGGATACGTATTAATTTGAACTGGAGCTACTCCACCAGAACTACAATCAATTAATTCTATGCCTAAGTCTTTTAAGCTATTAGAAAAGAAGATAAAATCTTCTAATGTATTTCCATCTTTATGATATTCATCGGAAGATATGCGAACAAATATTGGGTTAGAGAATTCTTTTTTGGTTGCTTCTATAATTTCTTTCAGGAATCGGAAACGATTTTCTCTACTTCCACCATATTCGTCTGTTCGTTTGTTCGATAAAGGAGATAAAAACTGGTTGATTAAGTAACCGTGAGCGGCATGGATCTCTATCATATCAAATCCAGCTTTTTTCGCACGTTTCGCAGCATTTGCAAAACCGTCAATAACTCTATTTATCCCTTCCGAGTCTAATTCTGATGGAACTCTAAGCTTATCATTGAATGCAAGTGGGGAAGGGCCGTATATAACTTCTTCATCCATCGCTTTTCGACCTGCATGGGCTAATTGTATTCCAGCCTTTGTACCGAATGTATGCAATTCCTCCACCAATTCGGAAAGACCATCAATATGCTTGTCGTCCCATATACCTAAGTCTTTCGCAGTAATACGACCTGCAGGCTCTACTGCAGTTGCCTCCAACATCACTAAGCCAACCTGACCAACAGCTCTTGATATGTAATGAGTCATGTGAAATGGAGTTATCATGCCATCTTTCTCTTCGCATGAATACATACACATGGGAGACATTACAATTCTATTTTTTAATGTCATATTCTTAAAGGAAATTGGTGTAAATAATTTTGCCATTTAAAAGACCTCCATTTATAATTGCTTCTTAAACTGAAAAACTTTTCGAAAGGTTAATGCTTTATAAGGAACATCAGTAAAAATTCCATCACATCCATGTTCATAACAGTTCATCATATGCTTATATTTATTCACGGTATATACACGAACTGGCATGTTTGCATCATGTGATTGTCGGATTAACTGTTCACTAACTAACCGATATTTGATATGAAGTGCACTTGCTCCGAGCCTTCTGGCGTGCTCTACTAGGTTTGGGTTCCGTTTGGAAGTTAGGTAGGCAATTTCAATATCATCTTTGTATTTTACTAGTCTTTCAACACTATTCGGATTAAAGGTCGATAATGTTGTCCGTTCTAATAAACGATGACTCTTTAACATGTCATAGACCATTGATTCTAAATTATTGTAGTCAATTTTATTATTCTTTAATTCAATATTAAGGTATAAATCTTTAGGTTTTACCCAAGTTAAAAAGTCTTCTAATGAAATAATTTTAGCATCACGAAATTCTGGAGCAAACCAAGAGCCTGCATCTAAACGTTGTAATTGCTCATACGTAAAATCTTTTACATACCCACTACCACTTGTTGTACGTTTTAATGTTTCATCATGGATTAAGACAGGTATGTGATCCTTTGTTAATTGAACATCTGTTTCCAGACCTTCTGCACCTAAATTATAGGCAAGTTCAAAGGCATACATTGTATTTTCTGGAGCAAGCTTACTTGCGCCACGATGGGCAATGATTTTAGTTGTCAAGAGCTTCACCTCTAGTTTGATTTTGTTTTAAATTTATGGGAAAGTCAACCAATATACAGTAGGGAGACCTAGCAATAGATTGTTCCTTGAGAATTGATAAGTGACTTCTTTTTATTTTAGCGTTAAAATAATACATAGGTGAATGAATGACTATTCAGTCGTCAGAAAGAATCTAGTGTGTTTTAGAATTGAGGGGAAACTGTATGACAGTATTAAATAAAACTATTCATCAACTAACAGTACCAACTCCTTTTGCGGTTGGGGATACGCATGTTTACCTATTAAAAGGGGATACGTTATCTTTAATTGATGCAGGGGTAAGAACAGAAGATGCTTGGACAGCTTTGGTAGAACAGTTAAAAGAAATAGGATATAAACCAAGTGATATCGAACAAATCATTTTAACACATCATCATCCTGACCACACAGGATTAATAAATAGATTTGAAAGAGTGAATCATATCGTTGGACATAGAAACGTCGAGCCTTGGCTAACAAGAGATGAAGACTACTTTAACCATTTCGAAGCATTTTATATTAATTATTTCGAAGAGAATGGAGTACCAAAACGTTTTCGCTCTCATTTATTTAAGTTACGGGAACAACTCAAATGGGCAGGGGAAGGTGAGCTAACGAATACGATTGGTGAAGGAAATGTCTTGCCTGGTCACCCAGAATTCCAGGTAATCGAAACGAAAGGGCATGCTCAGAGCCATGTTTCCTTCCTAGGTAACGATGGAACCTTTATTGGAGGGGATCATTTACTTCATCATATAAGTCCAAATCCAATTATGGAGCCTCCTGCAGTTGGAGGAAAAGAGCGACCAAAACCGTTATTGCAATATCGAGCGAATTTAGAGAAGTGCTTAACATTAGATATTGGAGTAGTTTTACCTGGACATGGTAAGATTTTCACTGATGTTGAAGCAGTTGTTTCTCGAGTGCTTTCAAAACAAGAAAGTCGAGCAAATAAAGTACTAGGGCTATTAAAGGAATATGCTCAAACTCCTTTCCAATTGTGTGAACAGATTTTTCCAAGGCAGTTTGAATCACAAATAGATTTAACGATGTCAGAAACCATTGGGCAACTAGACTATTTAGAAGACCAAGGATTAGTTACAAATACAATTGAGAACGGGGAATTCTATTATCATGCAAATTAATTTGGAAGGAAAAAAGATTGTCATCACTGGTGCATCAAGTGGTATTGGTGAAAAATTAGCAAGGACTATTGCAGCAAATGGTGGAACACCAATTATGCTAGCTAGGTCACTAGATAAATTGAGGCAATTACAAGAACAAATTAAAGAGGAAACAGACATAATTGCTTATTATTATAAAGTAGATCTAACCAATGACTCAGAAATGGATGAAGTAATCGAGAAGGTTTTTAGAGATCATGAGATAATTGATGCATTAGTTAATAATGCTGGTTCAGGCGTGTTTCAGTACGTAGGCGAAACACGTTGGGAAGATATTGAGGTTATGTTTCGGCTGAATGTACTTGCACTGATAAGAATGACAAAGTTATTTTTACCACACTTTTTGGAGAGAAAAGAAGGGCATATCGTTAATATTGCTTCACAGGCAGGTAAGATTTCGACACCAAAGTCTGCTGTTTATGCGTCAACCAAGCATGCTGTCTTAGGTTTTACAAATGCTTTAAGGCAGGAAGTTACGAGCGAAAACATTTTTGTTACAGCAGTCAATCTTGGTCCTGTTCGAACTAATTTTTTCTCCCTGGCCGATCCGGAAGGTAACTATCAAAAAAGCGTGGATCGATATATGTTAGATCCAGATAAGGTTGCAAGTAAAATTACTAAAAACTTATTCACTAGCAGGCGGGAAATTAATTTGCCTATGTGGATGGATTTAGGTAGTAGATTCTATCAGCTTTTTCCAAGTCTTATGGAGAGAGCGTTAAAAAAACAGTTTACTAAGAAATAGAATGAAAGTGGAGAGTTTAATGAAACTAACAATTACATCGGTTGCTTTTACTAAAATAAATGAACTAAAACGTCAGGAAGATAAATATCTTTTGTTACGATATGATACGAAGGGGTTAGGTTGCGGTGTCAATGGTATGCCAACTTTTTGCCTAGTATCTCAAAAGGATAAGCAATTTATAGAAGTTGAAAATAATGCAATGCCAACCATTGTCAATGAGATGCAATCTATATTTTTTGCGGAACTGATGAAACTGGATTATTCCAACGGCACTTTCCGACTATCCAGTCCTGAAGGAATATTAAACCCATTTATTCCAACGAATAGTATTTTATCTTAAACTAGTAATCAAACAAATATTACTATGAACAACATCGTGCTATCATTCACAAATGAATTTTATGCGCGATTTTTTTATATGGGGGATAAGTAATGAAGAAAAAAATAGTCGTTTCCGTCATTATAATTATTGTTATTTTTATAGGTTGGTATCTTTTTCCTAAACATTATAGCGAGACGTTACAAGGTGTATATTACCAATTAGGTGATACGGAGATTTCAGAAAGCATAACCATTCATCTAGATGGAAAATTGCAGAACTACATCACTGGTAAAAAGTCTTTTGAGGGAACTATTGATTTTGAAACGGACGGAATCCAAATCGTTCCTGAGGATCGAACAAATTTACAGTTAATAATAAATATTGGAGAGCAAGGGACTATCTTTTCTAATCATCGCAATGGAAAAGAAACTATTCTAGACCTTTATGTGGTTGGAGCAGTCCATGCAAGTGAAGATTTCAGCAAAATTACGATAATGGTTAATTCTGTCGACTCTGGGGGGAATAGTGGTTCTTGGAGTGGCTCAGAAGGTTACATGATTTCGGTTCCAGCAGACACGAGAGAGGAAGCCCTGAACATATCAGAAGAACTAATACCTCATGTAAAAAGACAAGGTAATAGTTTTATCTATCATAATGATGCAGAGTAAAGTAGGTTGGGAGGGGATGAACCTATGCTACAATCGAACAAGTCCATTATTATTTTTACTGTGATATCAACGCTTTCTATCTTAATGTTAATTTTTATTATCCTATTAATGCCAAATTTTATCGGAATAAAATCTTTTGAAGGTACGGTTTATCACGTAGGAAAAGATTTTTTTGAGGTTGATTGTTCAAGCGTGATAAATAATGGATTCTTTGGTGAGGAAGGACCAGCGTATGAATGTGTCGTTCAATTATCAAACTTAACAACGTTAAAGGATGTGAAAGGAAGGAAGCTGAATCTCAATGATTTTAATAGTTATCATAACGTTGAAGTAATATTAGAAGAGCGAATAAAAATTAATCAGGAAAGTCGATACGTAAAGGCTAAAGAAATAATTTTGAAAGAATAGCTATAAGAACCGTCTTAAATAACTAATATTGATGGAGGTGCACCAAATGAAATATGATGAAAAAAATAAGACAATTACTTCAGGTAGACTATTACTTAGATTGTTTCAAAAAACAGATGCAGATACCGTAGCTAATCTATGCAACAATTATAATATTTACAAAAGTACCTTGTACTTGCCATATCCATACAATAAAGACCATGCCCTTGCTTGGATGGAAAGACATCTAGAGAATTTTAATGCAAATAAAGCCTATGAATTTGCAATTACAGATAAGGAATCAGGTGATTTATTTGGTGCGATAGCTTTATCAAATAATCGAAGCAATCAACATGGAGAAATTGCTTATTGGATTGGCGAGGAATATTGGGGGAATGGCTATGCTACAGAGGCGGCTGAGGCAGTGATACGATTTGCATTCGAGGAAAAAGGATACCACAAAGTATTTGCTCGTTATTTCGGCTCAAATCCTGCTTCTGGTAGAGTCATGGAAAAGCTAGGCATGGTGAAGGAAGGCCATTTTGAGGATCATATAAAAAAAGATAACAGGTTTGAGAGTCTCATATATTATGGGTTAATCAATCGCTAGAGAAGAGAAATCATAGAGAAAGCTTGGCTGTAAATAGAACTACCAAGCTTTCTAGTCAATGATTCATCTATGCTGTAGGTATCTAATGTTTTTTGTAATAGACTTTAATTTCTCATACAATTTGTCACTCAACGGATCGTTCACATTAGAACTAGTGCTCTCTTCAACTTGCTTAGTAGAGCTTGCTCCAAATACTGCGCTTGCTACAGCGGGATGCTTTAAAACGTATTTAAGCGACAGTTCATTAATATTAGGGGAAATAGTGGTAAGTTCCTCATGGACGGCTTTCAACTCTTCAAAAGAGTATTCTAGATATCCATTCGCCCCTTTTACAACTATCTGTTTTTGTGCTTGGTTACTAAGCATTCCCTTCGCCAGCGGTCCGCGTGCCAAAACACTAATTTTATTGTTGTGTAATAAATCCAGTATTTCTTCCTCTGGTCTTCGGTCCAATAAACTATATTGTGTCATTACGCCATCAATAGAGGATTTATTAATATATTCTTTAATAACATTGGGTCTTATCGAGGATATACCATAAGCTCGAATGATGCCCTCTTTCTTTAATTCTTCAAATGCTTCAATTGTTTCATCAATTGGGTCTTCTAATGTTCCACCATGTAGCATGTAAAAGTCAATATAATCTGTTTTAAGTCTGCGTAGGCTTTCTTTTACTTCGGTTACTATGTATGCCTTTGAAGGATCCCAGAACCAATCTTTGGACTCTTTATTGAAATGGTTACCAACTTTTGTTGTAAGAATTACTTCGTTCCGTTTGTTTCTTATTGCATCCCCAACGAATTCTTCGTTCAATCCGAAATCATATAGGTCAGCGGTATCAAGGTGATTAATCCCGGCGTCTAATGCAAAGTCAATTATATTTTTAGCTTTTTCTTTATCTGTACCAAGTGACATGCAACCAAGTGTTAATACCGATACCTCTATATCCGATTTACCAAGTTTACGTCTCTTCATGTAATCAACCTCCTACATTTATCTTATTGTAAATTAAACGAGAATGCCAAGTAGTATGTCATTAACACGAAAGAATGCTTATGCTAAAATGAAACCATTATGATAAGAGGATGAAGGTAATGAGTAAATTTGAGGAAAAGACGATCAATACAGTAAAGATTTTTGACGGGAAAGTAGTTAAACTACAAGTAGATGAGGTCACCCTACCGAATGGAAAACAATCTACAAGAGAAATAATTAAACATCCTGGTGCTGTCGCAGTTATACCGATGACAAAAGAAGGGAAAATTGTTCTTGTTGAACAGTTCCGAAAGCCTTTGGAGAAATCAATAGTAGAGATACCAGCAGGAAAATTGGAGCCAGGGGAGGACCCACAGGAAACTGCTGTTCGTGAGTTAGAGGAAGAGACTGGATATACAACAAAGAGCCTTACGAAACTAACGTCGTTCTATTCTTCTCCCGGTTTTGCAGATGAAATAATGCATATCTACGTAGCAAAAGAGTTAGAAAAGCTTGTTGAAGCACCATCAATGGATGAGGATGAGTTTGTGGAGATTTTAGAGGTGACTTTGGAAGAAGCAAAACAGATGGTAGAAGAACTACGGATACATGATGCAAAAACAAACTATGCTGTCCTTTACTTAGAAATGCAGGAGCTGTTATAAATGTTAACATCATATTTTGCTGATATGCACATCCATATAGGAAGAGACATCTTTAATCAACCAGTAAAGATTACAGCATCCAAGAGCTTAACAATAACGAATATACTAAAAGAGTCGGGCCGAAATAAAGGGATCAATCTAATAGGAGTTATCGATTGCCAATCACCTAATGTTCAACTGGAATTAAAGCAGCTTATTGAACAGGGCCTGGCGTATGAATTGGAAGATGGAGGTATCCGGTTTGAGGAAGTTACGTTAATATTGGGCTCAGAAATAGAAGTCTATGACGAAAACTGTAAGGGACCTATTCACGTGCTTTGTTTTCTTCCAACTTTAAGCCATATGGCAAAGCTCTCCGAGTGGCTTGTTACTAGAATGAAAAATATAACACTTAGTTCACAACGTTATTATGGATCAGCGAAGGACTTACAATATAAAGTAAAAGAACTAGAAGGAATTTTTATTCCGGCGCATGTTTTTACACCATATAAGAGTCTCTTTGGTAAGGGAGTAAAACAATCATTAGAAGAAGTTTTAGATCCAGATTTGATAGATGGGATTGAACTAGGACTGAGTTCAGATACTTTTATGGCAGATCAAATCAAAGAACTGCATTCTTATACGTATGTTACAAATTCTGATGCCCATTCATTAGCTAAAATTGGTAGAGAGTATCAGGAGATTCTCATGGAGGAACCCTCGTTTAAAGAGTTCAATTATGCGTTACATCAGGTTGAAGGAAGAAAAATAATCCGTAACTTTGGAATGAACCCACAGTTAGGTAAATATCATCGAACAGTTTGCGACAAATGCCTGCACTATTTGGCCCCCGATGCGTCTATTTGTGATAATTGTAGGTCAAAGAAAATTGTAAAAGGTGTAGCAGATCGAATTAAAGAGCTTGCAGATTCTGAAGGTGAATCAAAGGGGCGACCACCATACTTATATCAAGTACCTTTAGAGTATTTACCGAAGCTTGGACCAAAAACATATACGAAATTATTAGAGAAGTTTCAAACAGAAATGAACATCATCCATCATGTGCCTTATGATCTATTAGTAGAAGTCGTACCGGAACATCTCGCAAATTTAATCATACAAATGAGAGAAGGAAAGCTGGCAATTACAGCCGGTGGTGGTGGAAAGTATGGAAGTGTATCAGAGAGTTAAATCAATTAAAATGATTTAAAAAGATAGATTCGATAGGAATGTTTAACAGGAATTCTTCATACCTTCTAATATAGACATAATAGAGTGAATGGAGGATTCCAATGAACAACCGAACACTAGTAATGGACCACTTAAAAACTCACGCAACTATCTATGTATTTATGATAATATTATTCCTAACAGGCATTATTTTTGGAGCAATTGTAGTAAATAGCATGGGAGTCGGCCAGAGAACAGACTTATTCTTTTATCTAGAACGATTTTTTGGTTATTTGACAAATGAAAATACAATAAATAGTAACGAAATCGTAAAAGAAAGTTTCTTCTATCACGCGAAATATTTGTTGTTATTATTTATATTAGGACTATCGGTTATCGGTTTACCGGTTGTTTGGGTTTTAATTTTTCTAAAAGGTTTAGTAGTGGGGTTCTCTGTTGGCTTTATTGTTAACCAACTTGGTTTTAATGGGTTTATACTTGCAACATTTTCAATAGCTCCTCAAAACATATTAGTTATACCAATTTATGTCGTAGCAGGAAGTTTATCGATGATATTTACACTTAGTTTGTTGAATAAATTATTTTCAAGAAAAGGCTCATTTTCACGACCTGTATTAAATCCGTTAATTAAATATGTATCCGTTTTTGCTGCCTTACTTCTTATTTCTATTGTTCCAGCACTAATAGAGGCTTATATTGCAAATGAAGCGATGGTTTCCTATATAAAATCATTATATGTCACGAAATAGTAACGAAAAAGATTTTACAACATTTAAGCTTTGACACGCATTATTCGTGTGCATATAATAAAGATGGGATATGAGGGAGGAGATCGCCATGGAACATCGAATTGATCGTATTAAGAAACAACTTCATGCACAAAGCTATAAGCTGACTCCACAACGTGAAGCCACTGTACGAGTATTGCTGGAACGTGAAGCAGACCATTTGAGTGCTGAGGATATCTATTTATTAGTAAAAGAAAAAGCTCCTGAAATTGGTTTAGCTACGGTTTATCGTAAGTTGGAATTATTATCAGAACTAAAAATAATTGATAAAATTA
Source organism: Ornithinibacillus californiensis (assembly GCF_001038485.1). Classification (GTDB taxonomy): domain Bacteria; phylum Bacillota; class Bacilli; order Bacillales; family Amphibacillaceae; genus Ornithinibacillus; species Ornithinibacillus californiensis. The sequence goes on along the minus strand of NZ_LDUE01000055.1, from coordinate 184,597 downwards.
ACTTTGGCGATGGCGTCTCCAGATACGATCTACGCAAAGAAGGAGCCGAACACTTTCACCATCATCTTGTTTGCATTGAATGTGGTTCGGTTGAAGAAATCATGGATGACTTACTTGGGGATGTAGAGAAAATAGTAGAATCTGAATGGGGATTTCAAGTACAAGATCACCGATTGACTTTCCACGGTCTATGTAAAATATGTCAAAAAGCAGCTGTTGAAACTGCACCTTAATGTAAATGCCTTTTCAAAAAAGAGAAGGCATTATTTATTTTTCATCGCATGCTAATTAGTGTAAAATAGAGGTAGTCCACCAGAAAAATATGGGACTAGCTTTCTAGTAGGTATAAAGTGAATCTTTTTTGGCATATCTTTTAATATGAATCATTATTAAAGGAGAATTGCCATATGAAAAAGATGGTATGGGATACAGTGAAGGTATTTGTATTATTTGTTGCATGTACATGCCTATTTTACTTTGGGTTACAGGTCATGCATTCCGAATATGAACAGTTTCATCGATATGACACACCAGAAGGTCCATCTGTTAAAGTATTCAATAATGAACAAAGTTTTGTCGATCGTTTAAATATCTTTTTTCGATTAGGGGAGTAGAGAATGCTAAATCATGCGTATAATGATTTTTTTCATTATCTGCAAGTCGAACGGGGTTTATCCGATAATACATTGAAATCATACAAGAGAGATTTACAAAGATACACAGAAAGCATCCAATCAGAGGAACACACCTCATGGAATGAGGTTAATCGAACTGACATCATTCATTTCTTGTACAAGTTAAGAGATGAAGGGAAATCAGCAGCTACTATTGCAAGATCAATATCTTCCATTCGTCAGTTTCACCATTTTTTACTACGTGAAGAAGTAGTAAAACATGATGCAACCTTACATATTGAAACACCAAAAAAAGAGAGAAAATTACCTGATGTTTTATCTATTGCTGATGTAGACAAGCTACTAGAAATTAAAGGGAACTCTCCTTTGAGTATCCGAAACAAAGCAATGCTCGAACTAATTTACGCTACCGGACTCAGAGTGAGTGAACTTATTTCGTTAAAAACAGAAGATTTACACTTAACGATGGGATTTGTACGATGCTTTGGTAAAGGATCTAAGGAAAGGATAGTACCTCTAGGGGATGTAGCACAAAAAGCGATAGAAGATTATTTGAAATATGCTAGACGTAATCTATTAAAAAAGAATAGAGATGAGAATATACTATTCTTAAATCAACACGGTAGACCAATGACAAGACAAGGGTTTTGGAAAATACTTAAAAAATTAGCAACTGAAGCAAATATCACAAAAGAGATAACACCACATACACTTAGACATTCATTCGCAACACATTTACTAGAAAATGGTGCGGATTTACGTGCCGTACAAGAAATGTTAGGGCATTCAGATATTTCAACGACTCAAATCTATACACATGTTACGAAAACAAGATTAAAAGATATGTATAAATCATATCATCCACGTGCATAGATTTCTTTTTTCGAAAAAGTTGTCTGACATCCTATTTTTCGGTTTATGTCTATATTTCTCTGGAAAATAGACAACATAAGATTGGGAGGTTTTAAATATGAGTAAATTTAATCGCGTTTTTTTAATAGTCATGGATTCAGTTGGTATTGGCGAAGCGCCAGATGCTGATAAATTTAATGACATAGGTGCTGATACGTTAGGACATATTGCTGAACATATGAATGGCTTACATATGCCAAATATGGGTGAACTAGGACTAAGTAATATAAGAGAAATTAAAGGAATTGAAAAAAAGGTAACCCCTAAGGCACATTATACAAAGATGCAAGAAGCATCGAATGGAAAAGATACGATGACAGGTCATTGGGAGATTATGGGACTTCACATCGATACTCCTTTTCAAACTTTTCCTGACGGTTTTCCTGATGAATTAATTCAGGAATTAGAAAGTAAGACGGGCCGTAAAGTTATTGGTAATAAGCCGGCTTCAGGGACTGCGATTTTAGATGAACTTGGCCCAGAACATTTGCAAACAGGAGCACTTATAGTCTATACATCAGCTGATTCTGTGTTACAAATTGCCGCGCATGAGGAAGTTATTCCAATTGAAGAACAATATCGAATTTGTGAGATTGCCCGAGAACTTACTTTAGATGAAAAGTATATGGTAGGGAGAGTTATTGCTCGACCTTTTTTAGGTAAACCAGGTGCTTTTGAACGTACTTCTAACCGTCATGATTATGCACTTAAGCCTTTTGGTAAGACAGTGATGAATACATTAAAGGATGAAAAGTTCGATGTTATTGCAATTGGAAAAATCTCAGATATTTATGACGGTGAAGGTGTTACCAAATCTATTCGTACAGTAGATAATGATGACGGCATGACGAAATTAGTGGACTCAATGGATTTGGACTTTAATGGAATCAGCTTCTTAAATCTTGTTGATTTTGATGCCAAATATGGCCACCGCCGAGACCCTCAAGGATACGGGGAAGCTTTAGAGGCATATGATGCTAGACTTCCGGAAGTACTAAACAAACTAAAAGACGATGATTTATTAATTATTACTGCTGATCATGGTAATGACCCGGTACATCATGGCACAGACCATACTCGTGAATATGTACCACTACTTGTACATTATAAAGGTATTAATACAGGTAAGGAATTACCAATAAGAAAAACATTTGCAGACATCGGCGCAACGATTGCCGATAATTTCAATGTTGCCTTACCCGCACATGGAATAAGTTTTTTAAATGAGATTTAATTAGGAGAGATTCAGATGGAATATTCAATGATTAAAGAAGCTAGTCAATATATTGAAGAAAAGTTAAAAAATAAACCTGTGATTGGTTTAGTTCTTGGTTCTGGATTAGGCGTGTTAGCAGACGAGATACAGAATCCTGTCGTTATTCCATATAACGAGATACCTCATTTTCCAGAATCTACTGTTTCTGGCCATAAAGGTCAGTTAGTCGTAGGTGAACTAGAAGGTAAACAAGTTCTTGCCATGCAAGGTCGTTTTCACTTTTATGAAGGCTATACAATGCAACAAGTAACGTTTCCAATTCGAGTGATGAAAGAACTTGGGATAACATCTCTTATTGTTACTAACGCTGCTGGCGGTATTAATGAGAGTTTCAATCCAGGGGATTTAATGATAATTACAGACCAAATCAACAATATGGGAACTAGCCCTCTAATCGGTCCAAACGATGAACAGATGGGAGCACGTTTTCCAGATATGTCATCTGCTTTTGATAAAGCTTATATCGAAAATGCATTAATGGCTGCAAATGACTTGGGCCTACAAGTACAAAAAGGGGTATATGTAGGGAACACTGGTCCTGCCTATGAAACTCCAGCAGAGATTCGCATGTTAAGAACTTGGGGTGGTGATGCTGTAGGGATGTCCACGGTTCCAGAGGTAATGGTTGCAAATCATGCAAATATGAGGGTTCTTGGAATTTCATGTATCTCTAATATGGCTGCTGGTATACTTGACCAACCCCTTACACACGATGAAGTAATTGATACTACGAACAAAGTAAAGCAAGATTTTCTTCAATTTGTTAAAAAAATTGTACAGACGTTGTCATTTTAACCTAAGGAGGTGTAGTCATGAGAATGTATGACATCATTGAGAAGAAACGGGACGGAAAGGAATTAACTGAAGAAGAAATATACTTCTTCATTACTGGCTATACAAAAGGAGATATTCCTGATTATCAAGTGAGTGCTCTAATGATGGCTATTTACTTTCAAGATATGAATGAGAAAGAAAGAGCAACCCTAACAAAGGCAATGGTTGAATCTGGAGATCAAATTGATCTTTCTCCAATATCTGGTATTAAGGTTGATAAGCACTCAACAGGTGGTGTTGGAGATACAACTACTCTAGTACTTGCTCCGCTTGTGGCATCAGTCGGTGCTCCAGTTGCTAAAATGAGTGGTCGAGGACTTGGACATACTGGTGGTACAATAGATAAATTAGAATCAGTACCTGGCTTTCACACCGAGATAAGTAATGAAGAATTCATTGATTTGGTTAATAAGAATAAAGTATCTGTAATTGGCCAAACAGGGAACCTAACACCCGCAGACAAAAAGCTATACAGTCTTCGTGATGTTACTGCTACTGTGAACTCTATACCATTAATTGCTAGTTCCATAATGAGTAAGAAAATTGCTTCAGGAGCGGATGCGATTGTTTTAGATGTAAAGACTGGTGCGGGAGCATTCATGAAAGAAATAGATGATGCAAAGGAATTGGCAAAAGCTATGGTTTCTATAGGAAATCAAGTTGGAAGAAATACAATGGCAGTTATATCAGACATGAGTCAACCATTAGGATTCGCAATCGGAAATTCCTTGGAAGTAAAAGAGGCAATTGACACGTTACAAGGAAAAGGACCGAAAGATTTAACCGAATTATGTTTAGTCTTAGGTAGTCAAATGGTCGTGTTAGCGGAAAAAGCCTCTAGTATTGAGGAAGCAAGAAGCATGTTAGAAGAAAATATTGCTAATGGGAAAGCTTACGAACATTTTAAAACCTTCCTTGCGTCACAAGGTGGCGACCCATCTGTAATAGATAATACAGACTTGCTACCTAAAGCCAACAAGCAAATCGACATTACTGCTGAGCAATCGGGAGCAGTTCAAACTATTATTGCTGATCAAATTGGAACAGCAGCAATGATGTTAGGTGCAGGAAGAGCTACAAAAGAATCAGAAATTGATCTTTCAGCAGGTATTTTACTACATAAAAAAGTTGGAGATTCAGTGCAGGTTGGAGAGTTGCTCCTTACACTTCACACCAATATTGAACACGTAGAGCCTGTAATTGACCTAATTAAATCCAGTATTATTATTTCCAAGGATATGGTGGAAGCACCAAAACTTATCTATGGGACGATAACAGAATAGTAATAAAAAGGGAGTGTTTCTATAAGAAATACTTCCTTTTTTAATTGTTAATAAATTATCTATTATTAACTTATAAAACTGTTTAATTTTGGTAATCCTAAAGTTATATTGATTGCTGGAGGTTATACAAGATGAAAAAATATGTTCTGATGATTAGTTTACTATTTTTCGTATGTTCCTTATTTACGATAACGGTAGTGGCTGAAGAGAATAATCAGTCACCAAAAGAAGAGACATTTGATCTAGCTCCCGATGCTAAATCCGGCATTTTAATCGAAAGAGATACAGGTAAGATACTGTTTGAAAAGCAAGCGCACGAGAAGTTGCCACCCGCTAGTATGACAAAGGTGATGACGCTTCTATTAATCATGGAAGAATTAGAGAAAGGTTCCTTAAAAAAGGATGAAATGATACGTATTAGTGAGAATGCTGCATCAATGGGTGGTTCTCAAATCTTCTTAGAAGCCGGCGAAGAAATGAAAGTAGAGGATTTGTTGAAAGGGATTGCTGTCGCTTCCGCGAACGATGCGAGTGTGGCCCTGGCAGAGAGAATTGCTGGAAGTGAAGAGGGCTTTGTCAAAAAGATGAATGATAAGGCCAAGGAATTAGGGTTGAAAAATACTCAGTTCCAAAATGCATCTGGTTTACCGGCAGATAATCATTTTAGTACTGCTTATGATATGGCCATGATGGCAAAAGAATTATTAAGCTATGAATCCATAACAAACTATACATCTATTTATGAAGATTACTTACGTAAAGGGACAGAAGACGAATTCTGGTTAGTAAATACCAATAAACTAGTTCGATTTTATCCTGGTGTTGATGGCTTGAAAACAGGATTCACTAATGAAGCAAAGTATTGCTTGACAGCTACAGCCAAAAAAGGCGATATGCGAGTTGTGGCTGTTGTAATGGGCGTAGAAACTCCGAAAGAAAGAAATGCAACCGTATCAAATATGTTAGATTATGCGTTTAACACATATGAAACGAAAAAGCTTTTTGATAAGGATCAACCAATAACCGAACTAAATTTATTGAAAGCTGAGAAACGTCATGTAGATGTTGTTGCTTCACAATCCATTAGTACAGTGTTTAAAAAAGGGGAAGCAATTGATAAATTAACGACCTCTGTGAAGTTAAATACGATCGAGTTACCTTTGAAAAGAGGGGATGAGGTAGGAATACTTCAAGTGAAGAATGGTGATCAATTAATTTCAGAAACACCTTTAGTTATAAAAGAAGACCTGGACAAAGCGTCTGTCTTTGCCTTATTTAAACGATCCATACAAAAGTTGTCGAAGAATGACTAATTTTTTCTAGTTTGGTAAGAATTTAGCCTCTTTTGTCTACTAGGAAGGATTTTACCCATTTCATCACGAATTGTACTTACATAAGGATGTAAGGAGGATTAAAATGGGTCTAGAATTTTCATTTGAAGTAAAAGAAGACATACTTATTGTTCGTTTAGCTGGAGAATTAGATCATCATGAAGCGGAAGCACTGCGTGATGAGTGGAAAAACATGCTTTATCATAATCCAGTGAAACATGTAATATTGAACTTGGAGCAGGTTAGTTTTATGGATAGTTCAGGGCTAGGTGTAGTCTTAGGTCGATATAAGGAAGTATTGCAGTTGGGAGGACAAATGGTTGTTTGTTCTATACCACATTCAATCAAACGTTTGTTTGAAATGTCAGGCATGTTTAAGATTATACGACTAGAGGAGAATGAAACGTTTGCGTTAGAAACATTGGGGGTGGCTTCATGAGAAATGAGATGCATGTAGAGTTTTCAAGTGTCAGCCAAAATGAATCATTTGCTCGGGTAACGGTTGCCGCTTTTGTAGCACAACTTGATCCGACAATGGAAGAATTGACTGAAATTAAAACGGTAGTTTCCGAGGCGGTTACTAACGCCATTATTCATGGCTATAATAATGAACCGGATCATAAGGTTTCAATTACCTGCCATTTGCATGAGGATGGAGAAGTGGAATTAACAATTAGGGACTATGGTATCGGTATTGAGGATGTTGATGAAGCAAGGCAACCATTATACACCTCAAAGCCTGAGTTAGAACGTTCTGGAATGGGCTTTACTATTATAGAAAATTTTATGGATTCCGTTGAAGTATTTTCGAAGCATGGCGAAGGAACCTCTGTTCATATGAAAAAGCAGCTTACTAAAAGTAAAACGGTTTATAATTAGGATGCATGCCTATGGTTAATGTAAAGCAAGATAAGCGGAATGAAGCATTAACGGATGAACAGGTTAAAGCCTATATTCTGAAAAGTCAACAAGGAGACAAAGAGGCACGTGACTTCTTAGTTGAGAAAAATATTCGATTGGTTTGGTCGGTTGTTCAACGGTTCATGAATAGAGGTTATGACCCAGACGATCTTTTCCAAATAGGAAGTATTGGGTTAATCAAATCGATTGATAAATTTGATTTATCCTATGATGTGCGTTTTTCAACGTATGCGGTTCCTATGATTATTGGAGAAATCCAGCGATTTCTTCGTGATGATGGAAGTGTGAAGGTTAGTCGTTCACTAAAGGAAATTGGAAATAAGATTCGTAAGAAAAAAGATGAACTAACGAAACAATATGGACGATCTCCTACCATTAATGAAATAGCTGACGCATTAGAGATTAGTCCAGAAGAAGTTGTTCATGCACAAGAGGCATCAAAGGCTCCTCATTCCATACATGAAACAGTTTTTGAAAATGATGGAGACCCTATTACATTACTAGATCAAATAGCAGATCAAGATTCGAATTGGTTTGATAAATTATCCTTAGAAGAAGCAATTCGAGGTCTAAGTGAACGGGAACGACTAATTTTATTTTTACGTTATTATAAGGACAAAACTCAGTCGGAGGTCGCGGAAAGACTCGGTATATCTCAAGTTCAAGTATCCCGACTAGAAAAGAAGATATTGTTTGATATGAAAAACAAAATGGATCCATAAAGCTGAAGTAGGGAGAAACCCTACTTCAGCTTTTTTCTTGGAGTAACTTTAGTGATTCCTCTGTTTGGTTCGGTATTAGGTGAGGATGACGCAAATATGTTTAGTGAAAAAACAATAGATTTAACTTCTAAGTTAATAATATTTCATTTTAAACAAATACTAACAAGTATCGATAATGATTCCCCTGAGGTGAAAATGAATGGATGGAATTGTTTATTTACGAATGAAAAAGAATTTAGAAATAAGAAATCCAATGGAGGTACGACTGAAGGATGTAGCATTTATATCATGTAATTCACGTTCTGTCATAAATGAATTAGAGAAAATAAGAATTTATCGTATTACAGAAGAGGATAAGGAAATCGTAATTATTGATAGCTTCTTAATCATAAAGCATTTAACTGAGAACTATCCAAACTTAGAGATCCAACTAATAGGGCCAGAACAGACAATTATACGTATAAACAAATACAGAAAGTCACCAAATATATTTATTGTGGCTCTAGTTTGGCTACTGTTGTTCATCGGTACAGCGATGACTATTATTAACTTTCACTATGATGTTAGTATGCAAGCAGTTCAACAAAAACTACACTTCTTGTTGACAGGTGAGGAAAATGAATATCCTTTATGGATACAAGTCCCTTATTCACTTGGGCTTGGAGTAGGCATGATTCTATTTTTTAACCATTGGTTTAAGAAGAGGTTTAATGAGGAACCCAGCCCCTTAGAAGTAGAAATCTACAAATATCAGAAATCTCTTGACGATTATGTTAACTTTCACGAGAATAAGCTAAATGATCCTAACCTTCCTAATTAATGCCGTACAAATAGTCGTAGGCTTTTCTGGGGGGCTTGCTGTTGGTTGTGGTTTTGTTGCATTTCTTACTGTACTTGGAATCATTCCAAGGTTAATACAATTAACTAAAACATTACATTTAGTAAAGGTTTACACTGGGTGTGTTGTTTTAGGAACACTTATGGGTACTTATCTTTCATTCGCAAATGTAAGTTGGAACCATCCTATTATTTTACTAATTATCTGGGGTGCGTTTCACGGGATCTTTAATGGAATGCTTGCAGCTGCTTTGACAGAAGTTCTGAATGTATTCCCATTATTATCAAAACGTATAAGACTTGAGAACAAATTAATTACCCTTATGATGGCGATAGTTCTAGGGAAAATAGTTGGATCGTTATTTCAGTGGATTATTTTAGTACGTTAAGAATGGAGGACTAATATTGACTCAACACCCCGTTTCAGCAATTATCAAAGAAAATGCTCGATACTTAAAAGAAAGAGTTGGTGTCGGTACTTCTTTTGATGTAGGATTCCGAACAATCACGATTCTTAAAACAGAGGTTCAATTGTATTATGTAACAGGTTTAATCGACAGTGTAATTATCCAGGATATAATTGAAGAACTAGTTAATTTAAATGAAAAGGAAAAAGAACGTAAAAAAGTTGCTGAGATTATAAAAAATCGATTACTTCACCAACAAGTCACTGATATTAAGACGTTAGATGAGTCTGTCGATCAAATTCTATCTGGGTTAATTGTGTTATTTATTGATGGAGAGCGATTTGCTTATGCGGTTGATGTGCGAAGTTATCCGGGACGTTCTCCGCAAGAGCCTGACACAGAGAGGGTAATTCGTGGTTCAAGAGATGGATTTACTGAGAATATTATTGAAAATACAGCTTTAACAAGACGAAGAATTCGTGATGAACGTCTTCGGAATGAAATGTTAAAGGTTGGAGAACGTTCTAAGACGGATGTTTGTCTATCTTATATAAAGGACATTGCCGATGATGGGTTAGTAGAATTAATTAGAAAAAAGATTGAAAAAATCGATATTGATGGTATTACTATGGCAGAGAAATCCTTAGAAGAATATCTTGTTGAACGTAAATGGAATCCGTATCCATTAGTTCGGTTTACAGAGAGGCCTGATGTTGCAGCCAATCATCTACTAGAAGGGCATGTACTCCTAACAGTTGATACTTCACCTAGTGTTATCATTGTTCCAACTACTTTCTTTCACCACTCACAACATGCTGAAGAGCATCGCCAAGCACCGTTAATTGGAACCTTTATCCGGTGGATTCGTTTCTTGGCAATATTCTTATCGATATTTTTATTGCCGACTTGGCTAATGTTTGTTATGGACCCCACACTATTACCGAAAGAATTCTCATTTATCGGTCCAAATGAAGAAGGCAATATTCCAATTGTTATTCAACTCATATTGGGTGTGATTGGAATTGAGTTTCTAAGGATGGCCGCGATTCATACACCGACAGCATTATCTACAGCAATGGGGTTAATAGCTGCAGTGCTAATTGGACAAATCGCTATTGACGTTGGGTTACTAAGTCCGGAAGTAATACTCTATATATCTGTAAGTGCAATTGGATCATATGTAACTCCAAGTTATGAACTCAGTGTTGCAAATAAGGTTGCTACGGTTGTTTTATTACTGGCTACAGCATTCTTTGGAATATACGGTTACGTAATAAGTTCTACCTTATTTATCTTATTCTTAGTCAGTCTGAGATCGATGCGCACACCTTACATGTGGCCGTTAATTCCATTTAATCCAAAAGCTATGTTAACTACTTTAATCAGGGTGCCTACACCATTTGCAAACACCAGGCCAAGCATTGTACACCCGAAAAATATTTATCGTCAACCAGTTGAAAAATAGACTTTTAAAGGAATAGGACTTCTCCATAATAGGAGGGGGTTTTATTCCTTTTGTTTTTTTAAGGATTATGATAAATTTTTTATATGATTAGTGGCTTTTACTTAAATATAACTTATGAATAGGTGAGAATTATGAATTTGGATCATTATCCATATCAAATAAATCAATTAGGTCATTTAGAAATAGGTGGGTTAGACACCGTAGAACTAGCTGAAAAATACGGAACACCACTGTATGTTTATGACGTTTCAATAATCCGAGAGCGATGTAGGGCTTTTGTTGAAACCTTTAACAAGTTAGGGGTACAAGCTCAAGTTGCTTACGCTAGTAAAGCCTTTTCTTCCATTGCAATATTACAGGTTATTAAACAAGAGGGACTGTCTGTTGACGTTGTTTCAGAAGGTGAACTCTACACAGCATTACAAGCAGGTATTGCACCGGCTAAAATCCATCTGCACGGTAATAACAAAAGTCCTCGTGAACTTGAAATGGCTATCGAGCATAATATTGGTTGTATTGTAGTAGACAATTTCTATGAGATCGAGTTATTAACTCGTATTCTTCAGGAGCATAAAAAGACTATCGACGTAATTATCCGTGTAACACCTGGAATAAAATCAAATACACATCAGTATATAATGACAGGAAATGAAGACTCGAAGTTTGGTTTTGATCTACATAACGGACAAGCAGATGAAGCATTTAATTTACTGAATGAGAGTCCTTTCGTTAACTTTAGAGGATTACATTGCCATATTGGGTCACAAATATTTGATACAGACAGATTTGTAAGTGCAACAAATATTTTATTTAATAAGCTAGCGGATTGGAAAAATGATTTTGGCTACATACCAGAAGTGTTAAATTTAGGTGGTGGATTTGGTATTCGATATACCAAGGATGACCAACCTATTCCGCTACATGAATATGTAGAAAGACTGGTTGAAACTGTACAAGAGCACAGTTCTAATTTAAACATCCCGATTCCAGAGATTTGGATAGAACCTGGAAGGTCTATTGTTGGTGATGCAGGAGTGACATTGTATACTGTAGGGTCGAAAAAACATATTCCGGGTGTCCGTGACTACATTTCTGTGGACGGGGGAATGACGGATAATATTCGCCCTGCATTATATCAAGCCAAATATCATGGAGTGCTAGCAAATAGAGCTAATGAGCCGAAAGAAACGGTTGCTTCAGTAGCGGGGAAGTGTTGTGAATCTGGTGATATGTTGATATGGGATTTACCTATCCCTAAAGTGACAAGTGGTGATATCCTTGCCATCCTTTCCACCGGGGCATATGGATATTCCATGGCTAGCAACTACAACAGAATACAAAGAGCTGCTGTCGTGTTCGTTGAAGATGGAATCGATAAGCTAGTAATAAGAAGAGAAACGTATGAAGATATTATAAGTCATGATTTATCTTATGAATAAACAGGACTATGATAGGGTGTTACTATTCTAGTTTTTGTATACTTTTTAAGCCAATAATATTGATACAAAAGGACCATAAACTTTAAATTGATGTGTAGAAATGTTATGATATGTAGGATATGAATTTGTTTTTGAAATGATAGGAGATGAATTAAATGGCTAAAAAAGGCTATATTCTAATGGAAAATGGGAATAAAATAGAATTTGAATTGTATCCAAATGAAGCACCAGGAACAGTGGCGAACTTTGAGAAATTAATTAACGAAGGATTTTATAATGGTTTAACATTTCACCGTGTAATTCCTGGATTTGTTAGTCAAGGTGGATGTCCAGTAGGGAATGGTACTGGTGGGCCTGGTTACACCATTAAATGTGAAACAGATAATAACCCACATAAGCATGTAGAAGGATCACTATCGATGGCCCATGCAGGTAGGGATACTGGTGGTTCTCAATTCTTTATTGTTCATGAACCTCAGCCGCATCTGAATGGCGTACATACAGTTTTCGGTCAGGTTACTTCCGGAATAGAACACGCAAAAGCAATGCGCAATGGTGATGTAATGAAAGAAGTGAAGGTTCTTTCTGAATAAGAGAATTGATGGTACAGTCAGATGAATACAGTTTTATTATTGTACCTTGTACTTTTCGTTGCACCAATTAGCAACCTATTTCATGAGTTAGGCCACATGCTTGGTGCAGTGTTTGTAAAAGCAGATAAGATAACTATATTATTAGGTAGAGGAAAAAAGGTTTATAAACTGTATTATAAGCATATAGACATTCAGATAGGGTGGTTGTTTTTTACAACTGGATTAACAGTAAGTAATCGAACCATTCCATATAGATCATCCGAAATAGTCTGTATAACATTATGGGGACCTCTCCTAAATGCAATAATTGTATTCATCTCTTACCTCATCTATCAAAGCATACCGAATGCATACACACTAGTATTCATGCTATATAATGGGTGGTTATTTGTAATAAATTGTATTCCTTTTAAGATTGGGAAGCAAGAATCGGATGGCTATATTATAATTCGTGAAATTGTTAAAAAAATGTATACTAGTTAGTAAAAATTGGCAATAATGGTAAAAGGATGAGTAATTTGAACCAACGTAAGAAAAATATCCTACTATTTATAATTTTACTCGTGCTAGGTATTATTTGGGGATTTGCCTATTGGATTCTATTTGTTTTTTAAATTGACAAATATAGATTAATAGGTCAATATATATAACGAACTCCAATTGAAATGAACAACTACTAGATCAAAAGTTATATACATAGTGAGGGGTATCTATGTTAAACCGATATAAGAAAAATTCGGAAAAGATTGCAATGGGTTTATTGTCATTCATGCCCGAAGAAAAAGATGTAAAAAAGTTACAGGCTACGATTAAAGAGTATGAGACGAATCCAAACTGGCATCTTTATCTATGGAAAGAAGATGATGACATTATTGGTGCAATCGGATTACGAGTTGATGGTGAACAAGCAATTATTCAACATATCTCCGTAAATCCTTCACACAGAAATGTTGGCATTGGTAAGAAAATGATTCAAGAAGTTGCAAGCCTTTATGAATCCAATTATGAGTTAAAACCTGTTGAGCAGGTAGAACGTTATTTTGAACATTGCATTGGGGAAGAAGACTAGGTGAAATTTCTTAGAATAGAAATGAAGAGCTTCCTAGACAAAAAAATCAGCCCTACTATTTAAATAGGGCTGATTTTTGTTAACTTTAATAGTCGTAGCTTATGCTCTTATAACCAAGCAGCACCAACGATAATTAAAAGAATGAACAATACTACGATTAGAGCAAAGCCTCCGCTGTTATTATATCCTCCACCCATTAAAATTCCTCCTTTTTTAAACTTTAATAAATGTTTTGGGGAACATTTATCTTACGTTAATAACTTATGTAAATACCCACCCCTGTGTATAGGCGTTTCAAACAAGTTCGTATAAAATTAATTTCGAGCTGTTATTTTTTCGGGAAAGGGCGACAAGTATGGAACAAGTATATCAAGTAAAATTAGATACATTTGAAGGACCACTTGATTTATTGTTACACCTGATCAATCATTACGAGATTGATATTTATGACATCCCTGTGGCCCAAATAACTGAGCAATACATGAACTATATTCATGCGATGCAACATCTTGAACTTAATATTGCTAGTGAATACCTAGTCATGGCTGCGACCCTTTTAGCAATCAAAAGTCAAATGTTACTTCCTAAACAAGAAATTGAAGAAGTCGATGAAGAATATATGGAAGACCCCCGAGAAGAATTGATGCAACGATTAATTGAATATAGAAAATTTAAGGATGCTGCAGAAACCTTTAAAGAAAAAGAAATTGAAGCACATCAAACATTTACTAGAGCCCCAGTGATATTTGACAATCTAAACATAGAAAAGACAGTTGTTCAAGGTGATATTTCTATATATGATATGCTTGGTGCATTTGGGAAAATGTTAGAAAGAAAGAAATGGAAGGAACCGCTTGACACTAGAATTCAAAAGGCTGAGATTCCTATTGAACAACGTATGGAAGAGGTATTGAATATCGTCAAACGATCAAATCGTAATGGTGTTACATTTGATGAATTGTTTACGCAACGTACTAAATCTCATATTGTTGTAACCTTTATGGCAATACTTGAGTTGATGAAAGTTAATCAGGTAACTTGTAAACAGACCAAACACTTAGATACATTATATGTATATTATGCAGGGGATGAAATATAGAATGAAAAATGTAAAAGCTATTTTAGAAGGTCTCCTATTTGCATGTGGGGATGAAGGTATTACCATAAAGGAACTTGCCAAAATAATGGAAGTCTCTGAAAAAGCGATTGAGCATTTAATTGAAGAATTAAAATATGATTATGAACACGCTAGTAGGGGAATTATGATTATGGAATCCCAAAATGTTTATCATCTTACCACTAAACCAGAGCACAGCGAATATTACAAACGATTAGTCGAAGCTCCACAATCAAGCCGTATGTCTCAGGCCGCATTAGAAACTTTGGCGATCATCGCTTATCGACAACCAATCACTCGTTCGGAGATTGATGAAATACGTGGGGTAAAGAGTGATCGTCCTGTCCAGACATTAATTGCAAGATCTTTAATTGAAGAGGTTGGTCGTAAAGAAGGAGTGGGACGACCAGTATTGTTTGGAACAAGTAAAGATTTTTTAACCTACTTCGGTTTAACTTCGTTAGAAGAGCTTCCACCGCTACCAGATAATTTCGATGTGGATGAGTTTGAAGATGAAGCGGATTTATTTTTTGATCGCTTTAATCAAATGGAAGAGCCAAATAATTAGCCAATACACAAACCAGACTAAGCTCGCTCTTATTTTTAGATCAATATATTATTCTCTTACTCTTACAGATTTCTCTGTGAGAGTTTTTTGATTTGTAAGAGATAGTTATTTTGAAGTATTAAACTTAAGCTTGTATATTTTTAATCATATCAAGTTAGTACATGCATAAAATGTATAGACATGATTTTGGGGAGGACAAACGATGCGCTTTATTGCAATAACCCTAATTACTATTATCATATTTACCTTTTCACTACCGATTGTGGGACATGCTAACCCATCTGTATCGGCAAACAACGCAGTATTGATTGAGCAGTCAACAGGTAGAATCCTATTTGACAAAAATGCACATGAGAAACAAAATATAGCAAGTATTACAAAAATCATGACAGCCATTGTTGCCATCGAATCAGGCAAGATGAATGAGTTAGCTACTGCTAGCGAGAGAGCAGTTTTTACAGAAGGATCTTCTATTTATCTAAAACAAGGGGAAAAGATGGTAGTGGAAGACCTAGTCTATGGATTAATGTTAAGGTCTGGGAATGATGCTGCTGTTACAATAGCGGAGCATGTAGGTGGTAGTGAAGAAGGGTTCGTTTATCTGATGAATGAAAAAGCGAAATGGCTTGGAATGGATAATACACATTTTGATAATCCACACGGACTTGATTCTGAAACTCATTATTCATCGGCGTATGATATGGCGTTACTTATGCGATATGCTATGCAAGATAAAGAATTTCAGAAGATAACAGGAACAAAATCTTATAAATCTGATAATAGAGAATATAGCTGGAAAAATAAAAATAAGCTACTTACGGTTTACTATAAATATTGTACAGGCGGGAAAACAGGTTTTACGAAACAAACTGGAAGAACGTTAGTATCAACAGCTACCAAAGATGGCATGGACTTAATTGCTGTTACTCTAGATGCACCAGATGATTGGCGTGACCATATGCAAATGTATGAATGGGGATTTAAAAACTTTGATATGAAACCGCTCAGTGGTCAGGGAATAATTAATATTCCAATTAGCCCTGAAGAATCAACGAAAGGCTATATTCACGATGATGCTACATACCCTTTGAAGGATGGGGAGATGGAATCTATCCGAATTGAAACACTTTCTATTGAATTATCCTTACCAGGCGAAGAGCATATAGTTGGAAAGCAGCTCGTTTATTTAAATGAACAACAAATCATGGAGGTTGCGATATTTCAAGAAGATGTACCTAATACAGAGGAGACATTCTTTTCTAATCTAATCTCAATAGTGAAACAAATATTTAAGGTGGGGTAACATGGTTAATATAATTTGGGCTTTCTTAGCTATCGTCGGGATTGTTTATGCCATGTTTAATGGAACGATGGATGAAGTAAATAAGGCTATTTTTGAAAGTGCCAATGAAGCTGTTACTCTCTCAATTGGTCTTATCTCTGTTTTGGTATTTTGGTTAGGTATCATGAAGATTGCTGAAGAAGCAGGAATTCTAAAAGGCCTTGCAAGGGCTTTTAGACCAATTGTTGTCAGACTATTTCCTGAAATACCAAAGGATCACCCTGCAATAGGATATATTTTGTCAAATATTACTGCGAATGTGTTTGGGTTAGGAAATGCAGCAACTCCCATGGGGATAAAAGCAATGGAACAAATGAAACAATTGAGTGGTTCTGACGAAGCTTCGAGGTCAATGATTACATTTCTAGCGATTAACACATCTAGTTTAACCTTAATACCAACCACTGTAATCGCTATCCGGATGCAATATGACTCTATCTCCCCGACAGAGATAGTAGGAACAACAATCATAGCAACCTTAATTTCAACTTTGAGTGCAATAATGATTGACAGGATTTTCTATTATAGAAGTACTTGGAGGAAATAAAATGATTTTCATCTCACAGGTAAGTATATGGATTATTCCATTGTTTATTATGCTCGTACTGTTAGTAGCAACATGGAGAAAAGTGCCATCATATGAATTGTTTGTCGAGGGAGGAAAAGAAGGGGTTAAAATGGCCTTTTCTTTACTTCCCTTTTTAGTGGGGATGATTGTAGCTATTGCCATTTTTAGAAGTTCTGGAGCTTTAGATGCAATTATTGGTTTGATTTCTCCAATTCTTCTATTCTTTGGAGTACCTCCAGAAATTGTTCCATTAGCTCTTGTTAAGCCAATTTCAGGATCTGCTGCCCTAGGAGTAACGACAGAATTGATTGCAACCCATGGACCAGATTCTTTTATTGGAAGATTAGCTTCAACGATGCAAGGGAGTACGGATACTACTTTGTATATTTTGACAGTTTACTTTGGTGCTGTGGGTATACGTAAGATGGGCTATGCTCTTAAGGTTGGACTTTTAGCTGATTTGATTGGTATAATAGCAGCAATAGTTATTGTTACACTGGTGTTTGGTTAATCCCTTAACGCGTATTTTGGATAAAATCGTTTATGTAGCGTTAACATAAAGTTAACGCTATTATTGTGTTAAAAAATGAAAAGAAATCGGTGATATGATGTCAAATACATATGAACGCTTACAGAAGGTAATTGCACAAAGCGGAGTTACCTCTAGAAGAAAAGCGGAGAAACTTATCCTAGAAGGTAAAGTTAAAGTAAATAATAAAGTAGTAAAGGAATTAGGTACAAAGGTTAGTCCAGATGACAAGATAGAAGTTGAGGGAATACCACTTGAAAAGGAGATACCTGTTTACTATTTACTTTATAAACCTAGAGGAGTAATATCTAGTGTTAAAGATGAAAAAGGTAGAAAAGTTGTAACTGACTTCTTCCCAGATGTTGAGGAAAGAATTTATCCAGTAGGGAGACTGGATTATGATACTTCAGGAATTCTTCTATTATCTAACGATGGTGAGTTTGCGAATAAAATCATGCACCCGAAGTTTGGTGTAGAAAAAGTATATGTCGCTAAAATCAAAGGAATCCCTTCCAAAATTGAACTAGCACAACTTCGTAAAGGTGTACGTGATAAAGGAGAAGTATTGAAGGCTATTCGTTATCGCGTAATTTCAACAGATAAGAAGAAGAATGTAAGTGTGCTTGAATTGACATTACGAGAAGGAAAAAACCGACATGTTCGTCGTATGATGGAACAATTGGGATACCCTGTTCTCAAATTAAAACGTGAACGATATGGATTATTAACGCTGGATGGCCTGCGAATCGGGGAGTATCGAAAGTTAAATCCCAAAGAAGTTAAGCAGATGCTCAATTTAGCTACGCAAATTGTTGAAGATTAGACATAATTTCAATGACGTTATAATGATATAATGGGGCGGGGAGTGATAATATGAGTGTAGAACAAGCAAAATTAAAGAAAAAAAACAAAAAGAAAAATAGATTAATCTTTAGAACCATCATACTAGCTATCTTGCTTTTGGCAGTAGTATATGCGTTAGTGACAAATATTACAGCAGACCGAACAATCTATAAAGTTGGCGATAAGGCTCCCGATTTTCAATTGACTCAAGTAAACAACTATAATGATTTGGAAACTATTCGATTAAGTGATTTTGAAGGAAAAGGTGTTATGTTGAATTTCTGGGGGACTTGGTGTGAACCTTGTGAAGCAGAAATGCCATATATGCAAAAACTTTACCCAGAGTATAAGGATAAGGGTGTTGAGATAATTGCCGTTAGTTTAGATGCGACTGAATTTGTCGTTGACAAGTTCATTGATCAATATGACCTGACGTTCCCCATTCCTCATGATACGAAAGATGTAGTAAGAGACAAGTATAAAGTCGGTCCAATTCCAAGTACCTTTTTTATCAGTCCCGAGGGGGAAATTGTTGAAATTGTTGAAGGGGCACTAACACTTGAGCGATTAGAGAGTTATCTAAAACAAATTCAACCTTCTGAATCATAAACCAGAGAGGGATTTTTATGAAACATATTAAATGCGAATGTGGCCACGTGAATCCAGAGGGGACAGTTCTCTGCGAGGCATGTGGCAAGCCGATCGAAGTAAATCAGCATATCGATGGCAATGATAAAAAGAAGTTGTTGAACATGCGCTATGAGGGTAGTGCGAGAAGATCAACTACATATAACAAAACAATCATTGATAAAATTTGGAATTTCTTTTCTTCTGTAAAGGTCGCTGTTTGGCTCATCATACTGGCATTAATTGCTTCGGGTATAGGTACCATATTGCCATTAGAACAATATATTCCAGCTGATGCAGTTTCCAGAGACCCAGCAATATTTTATCCTGAAACCTACGGGTTATTTGGACAAATCTATTTTCAATTAGGTTTTCACAAATTATACAGTTCATGGTGGTACCTTATCTTAATCTCCTTAATAGGAGTATCTTTAGTAATCTGCAGTATCGACCGATTTGTTCCGCTATATCGTGCCTTGAAACGACAGAAAGCAAAACGTCATCAATCGTTTCTTAATAGACAGCGTTTTTATAGTGAGTCAGAACTAGTTTCTCAAGAAGATATTGATGCTGTTAAAGCACAGTTAAAGAAACAACGTTATCGAATCATGGAAGAAGAAGGACATTTTGTCGCTGAAAAGGGTAGATTCTCTAGGTGGGGTCCGTACGTCAATCATATCGGATTGATAATCATTTTGATTGCAGCTTTACTACGTACAACTTCATTTTTCTATATTGATGATTATGTATGGGTTAGAGAAGGGGAACTAACTGTTGTTCCAGGAACAGAAAGCGAGTTCTACATTGAAAATAATGAATTTATTCTCGATACATATGATACAGAGGATGAAAGATTCAAGGATGCAATTGCTAAGCAAGGACAGATTATTCCAAGTAACTTCCAAACAAATGCCACTATATACACAGCAGAAAATTCTGATGTTATAGGTGCAGAAGAGAATTTGGAGGAACTTGGGGAGTATCAAATTAGTATGAACAAACCAGCTAAATTTGGTGGCTATACGCTTTATCAACAAGGTTATCAACTTAATGAGTTTTCAACAATGACTTTTAAGATTTATGAGATGAATGATTCTGAAGCGGAGTCTTTAGGTGAATTTACTATTGATTTATTTAATCTCCAAACAGAGTATGTGTTAGATAATGGGTTTAAAGTTGAAGTAGTCGAATATTATCCAGACTATTCGTTAACAGAAAACGGTGTTAGATCCAAGACGAATGAATCTAATAATCCAGCATTTGTATTTAACTTGTTCCCTCCAAATAGTGAAGCATCAGAGATTAGCTTTGTAGGTGATGTAATTGGCTCTGCGGAGGATTTAGGGATAGATACGTCGGTAGTTGATTTGCAACCAATGGCTAATGTTATTGGGGCATTTGCGCCTTCAATTGATGCAACAGGTGAAAATGAATATCGAGTCTTAATAGATTCGATAGAATTTGATCGAAAAAGTGGATTAAGTATTAAGAGGGATTATACACTTCCATTATTTGGCCTTGGTGCAATTATCTTTATGATTGGTGTAATTCAGGGAATGTATTGGCAACACCGAAGAATATGGTTACATTCTAAATCTAATGGTATACTACTAGCTGCACACACGAATAAGAATTGGTTTGGTCTGAAAAAGGATATTGAAAAAGCTATCGAAGGTACTTCCGTTCGAATGGTAGAAGATCAAAAAGAAGATGATTAGGTAGTACAAGGAGGACACTCATGGAGAGTTTACTAAATACGAGTAGTACAATGCTTTTCACAGCTTTTATATTGTACTTAGTAGCAACTTTTTTCTTCGGTTTTACGATTAAAGATAAAACCAATGAACACAGGAAATCTGGTTTTATTGGAAAGTTAGCAATCACTTTGACCATAATTGGTTTTTTTGCACAATTAATCTATTTTATTACTAGATGGATGGCTTCTGGGCATGCACCTGTTAGTAATATGTTCGAATTTGTAACATTTTTAGGTATGTGTTTAGTTTTGGCATTCATCATCATTTACTTTATTTACAGAATTAATATTCTAGGACTTTTCGCATTACCTATAGCAATGATATTCATTGCTTATGCGAGTGTGTTTCCAACAGAAATAGCACCTCTTGTTCCATCGCTTAAAAGTCACTGGTTGTACATTCACGTGACAACCGTTGCTTTAGGTTCAGGTATTTTATTTATTAGTTTTGTTGCAGGGCTGATTTACCTTATTCATGAAGTGGACCAACATGAGCGGACATTACGTACTGTATCTCTAGAGGTTATTTTATACATTATATTCTTATTACTAGGTTTTATTATCATTTCAACTATTTATAGCTCAATGAATTATAATGCAAGCTTTGAGTATGAACTAAATGGTAAACCTGTAGTAGCCAATTATACGCTACCAGCTATTGCTGCACCAAATGATGGTACTCTAGTTACAGAAGGTGTAATGGAACCATGGTTTGAAACCCCTTCTTGGATGCAGGGAGCAGATGCTGGACGGAAATTCAATAGTGTAATATGGTCATTTTTCACGGGAACTTTACTTTATTTACTAACTCGTTTAGTTTTACGTAAGCGAGTAGGCGCTGCAATTCAGCCGTTACTAAAACATGTAAAGCCTGACTTAGTAGATGAGATTAATTATCGATCTGTTGCGATTGGGTTCCCAGTATTTACCCTAGGAGGATTAATTTTTGCTGCTATTTGGGCGCAAGAGGCATGGGGTCGATTTTGGGGTTGGGATCCAAAAGAAGTATGGGCATTAATTACCTGGTTCTTTTATGCGGCGTACTTGCATCTTAGACTGTCACGAGGTTGGCATGGTGAGAAATCAGCGTGGTTAGCTGTAATTGGGTTTGGAATTATACTGTTTAACTTAATCGTTGTAAACCTAGTTTTAGCAGGTCTACACTCGTACGCATAATGCTAGCCGAAAACATGACATTTTTAGCACAAATGTCATGTTTTCTTATACAATTTAAATACATTGTTTTATACTAAATTCAAGTAGAAAAAGGGGGAACAATCAATGGGAAATAGTACCCGTGTACTTGTTGTTGATGATGAAGAAAGAATTCGCAGACTAATTCGGATGTATTTAGAACGTGAGGAATTAACTGTAGAAGAAGCTGAAAATGGTACAGAAGGATTAAGTATGGCATTGGAAAATGATTACGATGTCATTCTATTAGATATTATGATGCCTGAGATGGATGGTATTGAAGTTTGTCAGGAGTTAAGAAAAGAAAAAAACACCCCAGTAATCATGCTCACCGCTAAGGGGGAAGAAACAAATCGAGTTCAAGGATTTGAGGTTGGAACGGATGATTATATCGTAAAACCGTTTAGTCCTAGAGAAGTTGTTCTCCGTGTTAAAGCATTACTTAGAAGAACAGGAAATTCTGGTGGACAAGAAGTGAATGCGCAAACGAAAGATTTATTAGTCTTTCCACATCTAACAATAGATCATGATGCACATCGTGTGACAGCAGATGGACAAGAAGTGGCATTAACACCTAAAGAATACGAATTACTCTGTTACCTGGCAAAATCACCTGATAAAGTATTCAATCGTGAACAGCTATTGAAAGACGTATGGCAATATGAGTTTTTTGGAGATCTGAGAACTGTAGATACACATGTGAAGCGCCTTCGTGAGAAATTAAATAATGTATCCAAGAAAGCAGCTAAGATGATTGTAACGGTATGGGGAGTTGGATATAAATTTGAGGTAGATGATGAATAATGTTTTGGCGTAGTTTAGTAGGGAAACTGGCAGTAACGATACTATTGCTAGTTTCTTTTGTCTTATTTATTCTTACTATATTTCTTTTACAATTCTTTGAAGAATTTCATATTCAAGAGGCAGAAGAGGACTTATTACAAACTGCAACTAAGATTTCTGTCATGGTTGAAAATCACGAGGACAAATCTTTGATTTACGAAACAACAGAAAGAGTGAAAGACCCATCAAGTAAAGTTATCATTGTCATGCCTGATGATGAAGCTTGGAGTTCAAAAACCAATGACCCCCATTTATCCGGGATGGAGGATGAATGGTTCATTAATAATTCCAAAGTTTCGCAGATCATTTCTTCAGATGAGCCAGTAAAAGGTGAAATTGAAATTTCTAAAGAGGAACCTGGTGTTATGCTAGTTGGAATAGCTGTCCCTAATACAGATGCAGCCGTTTTGGTTTACCAGTCACTCTCTATTGTGGATAAAACGAAGTCTGAAACTACTAAGATTATTTTAGTAGCTGCTGGTGTTGCAATTATATTAACAACATTTTTCGCTTTCTTCTTATCCACTCGTATCACCTCTCCACTTATTAAAATGAGAGAGGCTGCTTTTGATTTAACTCGAGGTGAATTCAATACAAAAGTGCCAATCTTAACACATGATGAACTTGGTGAACTGGCAATGGCCTTTAATCATATGGGAAGGCAGCTTAAATTTCACATAAATGCGTTAAGACAGGAGAAAGAACAGTTATCGAGTATTGTTAATTCAATGGCAGATGGCGTAATAACACTCAGTCGAAATGGGGAAATCATTGCCACTAATCACCCAGCAGAAATGTTCATTGACGATTGGTATTTCGAGAAAAATATCACAAAAGGTGAGGGTCAGCTTAAATTACCGAAAGAATTGTATGTTTTTCTTGAACAAGTAATTGAAGGGGAAAAAGAAGTTGTTGAAGAGATAACACTTCAAGGTAGAACCTGGGTAATGATTATGACGCCACTTTATGACCAATCTTATATACGTGGTGCAGTCGCAGTTATTCGTGACATGACAGAAGAACGTAGGTTAGATAAACTACGGAAAGATTTCATAGCAAATGTGTCGCATGAGCTCAGAACTCCAATTTCTATGTTACAGGGTTATAGTGAAGCAATTGTTGACGATATAGCAGAAAGCAAAGAAGAGAAGAATGAGCTTGCTCAAATTATTTATGAGGAGTCATTGCGGTTAAGCCGCTTAGTTAATGAACTCCTTGATATGGCAAGTATGGAAGCAGGACATTTAACTTTAAATAAGGAAAAAGTACAAATAACTCCTTATATCGATCGAATATATCGTAAGTTTAAAGGGATTGCAGACGAGAATGACATTGAACTAGTACTGTCAAAGGACATCCAAGAAACGCATGCCCATTTTGATCCTGATCGCATAGAACAAGTCTTCACCAATCTGATTGATAACGCAATCCGCCATACTAATGAAAATGGCTTTGTAAAAGTAACTGTTCATAATGATGATCGTGCCTTATCAGTTTCGATTGAGGATAGTGGTAGTGGAATTCCAGAAGAGGATTTACCATTTGTATTTGAACGTTTCTATAAAGCTGATAAGTCAAGGACTAGAAATAAGCATGTAAAAGGAACAGGGCTAGGTCTCTCCATCGCTAAAAATATAGTCAAATCTCATAAAGGAACGATTACAGTTAAAAGTAAGTTAAATATAGGTACGACTTTTAATATCGTCTTACCAAGAGATGAAAATAAATAAATCTTGTATTTTTAAAATGGTGTGTTACTATATTTATTAGAATTGAATACAATATTTTTGATATTGGTGTAATATTGCTTAATAGGGAATCTAGTGAGAATCTAGAACTGTCCTCGCAACTGTAAAGTGATGATGAAATAAGCGTAAACCACTGTAGAATAATCTATGGGAAGGGCTTAGAGTAAGTTAATAGTCACAAGTCAGTAGACCTGCCAGTATCATTTGTATCAAGGATCCCGAGGATAGGACAACCTGAGACAATCTAGTACATAAAGAGGATATTTCCTATGCTTTTTTATGGTCTAATGACTGTCACAAGAGTTAACCAGTTACGGGGTTGACTCTTTTTTGTTTACCCTGTTCTCAAAATCACACAAATTTGGAGGAGAGAAACATGAAGTCACTATTATTAAAATTAGTTGTAGTATTAAGCCTATTAACGTTATTAGTAGCATGTGGAAATGAGGACTCAACTAATAATGCCCAGCAAAACCAAGAAAATAACAATACGACGAGTGAAACCAATGAACAACAAGAGGAATCTGTTATTACTGTAACCTTAACAAAGGATAAAGAATCTGAAACAATAGAAGAAAAAGAAGTTGTCATTGAGGAAGGGGACATTCTTTTAGATGTTATGAAAGAGAACTTTGACATTCAAGAAGAAGGCGGTTTTATCAGTGCTATTGAAGGAATTGTTGCTGATGAAGCTGAATCCATGTTTTGGGCGCTTTCCGTAAATGGTGAAATGTCAATGGTTGGTGCAGCTGAAGTAGAGTTGGCAGATGGAGACACTGTCAATTTTGATCTTCAATCTTGGGAATGATTTAATTGAATATCTATAAAATAACCTTACTTGCTTTATTGGCAACATTAGCTGTAGTTGGACGTATTGCTACAAATCCTATTCCAAACGTTCAACCCGTAACCTCAGTAATAATCATTGGCGGGATGTTTTTAGGCCCAGTAGCAGGTGTTATATTGGCTATATTAGTTACCTTTTTATCTAATATGATATTAGGGACAGGTATATGGACTATTTGGCAAATCATATCCTGGGGAATTATCGGGATAATAAGTGGGTTTATAGGGAAGAAGATTACAGAGATTCCCTTCTTTGTTATTGTTTCCTTTTCTATATTTAGTGGTTACCTATTCGGTTTCATTATGTCACTAACAAACTACCAAATAACTGGCCAGGGATTTCTAGCCTATTATCTACTAAGCCTTCCATTTGACACCAGCCATGCCATAGGAAATGCATTATTTATGATATTATTATATCCAGTAGTGTCCAGAGTGTTTAAAAAGTACATTAAAAATCATTTGAACACCAACTAAAATTGTTGGTGTTCTATTCTAATCTTCAAACTTCAACGGATTACCATCAAACGGCTCTTCACTAATTTTGATGGAATCACTTGGACAACCTTCATATGCGTCGAGCACGTCATCTTCTAATTCTTCTGGTACTTCTTTATTACCAGTATTGTCATCTATCGTAACAAAGGCTAGACCTTCATCATCATAATCAAATAATAGTGGACATGTAACCCCGCAAGCACCGCAAGCAATACACGTCTCCTTATCTACTATTGTATACTTCACTCTCATTTCTCTGCTTCCCCTTATTTTACATAATTAAATCGGAGTTAATCCTATTGTAAATCGTAAATAACTATTATTCAACTGATGCTATCAAGTGGTATGATAGTAATAGAAATAATGAGGAGTTAGTAGTATGTATATAGAAGGCATCACATTAAACTGCATAGCAAAGATAGGAGAAAATCGTTCTATCTTTGGAATCTACCACCTGATTACGGGTAAAAAGTCTATTCAATCCGTCCATGATGCACGAATCTTCCAAGTGGAAAAATATTATGGTATCTATCAAACTTTATCTAGGCAACAGTTTATAAGTATTATTAATAAGATGACAGATAATGAATGGATAGTAAAAGACATGAACGAAGGTTTTTATCACCTGTCATCTCATGGTAAGGAAATCCTTGAACAGTACTTTGATACTAATGTATATCATTATTTAGATGGACTCACCTATTCAGGTAAAGACAACACCTTTATAGAGAGGCTATATTTATTGGTACAAACTTATTCAAATGTACTGTCGAAGAACCCTTCATTTATACCTATTATTGATAACGATAAAACAACAAACTGGGTAAAAACTTTCTTTCGAAAAAACCGCGATCCCAAAATTGCGAAACAAATTTTTCATGAACTACATGGATTGTTAAAGATGTTAACTGATATAGAGGCAGAAATTTTTGTGGATCGGTTAAGTGGATATAATTATTATGGCCTGAGTAAAGAACAAATCGCTGCTAAACATGAGCTTTCAAAAGATGATGTTCATATAATCTTAACTGCGATAACACATAAATTAATGGGAATGATTGTTAAGAAGAGAGAGAGCTTTGAAATACTATCTCAATTAACTGAGTCGCAATACAATAATAAATTTATAACGAATACAGCAAACGAAACATATCAGTTATTAATGCATAATTACAGTATTTCAGATATAGCGATAGAAAGAAATTTAAAGATGAATACGATTTATGACCATATTGTTGAAATTGCCTTATATGATACTAGTTTTGATATTGGGTCTTTCGTTACAAAGAGAGAGCAGGAAGAAGTTATTCAAGCTGTAAAAGTAAATCAAACATTGAAATTAAAAACAATTAAAGAACATTGCGACCCTTCTATTACTTATTTTCAAATTAGACTCGTATTAACGAGACTAAATAAGCTTTTACTGGAGGGGGAATACCATGTGTAATTTAAATTCAATAGAGAAGAAGTTGGAAGAATATTTCGGATACACTGAATTCAGAACGGGGCAGAGAGAGATTATTTCTGAAGTGCTAAAAGGAAAGGATGTCCTAGGAATTTTGCCGACAGGGACAGGAAAGTCTATTTGTTATCAGCTACCAGCTCGACTGTTAAATGGAGTGACAATTGTCGTTTCTCCTTTAATATCCCTTATGATGGATCAAGTAAAGCAGTTAAAATCAACGAATTTTAAGGAAGTTATTGCTCTTAACAGCTTTCTTGATTATGAAAAAAGGAAATTAACCTATAAAAGGCTAAACCAATATAAATTAATTTACGTATCTCCTGAAATATTACAACAGAAGGAACTGCAATTTTATTTAAAAAGGCTCTCCATTTCATTATTTGTTGTTGATGAAGCACACTGTATTTCACAATGGGGGCATGAATTTAGACCAGATTATCAAAAGCTAAACAAAGTAATTAAACAATTAGGTAACCCAACCGTTTTAGCTTTGAGTGCAACAGCAACTAAGGAAGTACAAGATGATATTATTCAATCACTTGAGAGACCGTTAATGGAAAAACATATCTATCCAATGGATCGGAGTAATATCGCACTTTATATTGAAGAAGTGATGAGTAACGAGGAAAAACTTGAATTTATTATTAATGTTCTAAGTAAAACTCGAGTTCCTTCCCTAATCTACTTTTCTAGTAGAGCTTCTGCTGAGAGTATCTCTTATGTGTTGTCCCAAAGACTATCTAATCATCGAGTAGCCTATTACCATGGTGGAATGGAACAAATGGATCGGATTGCAATACAGCAACAATTTATGAATGATCAAATTGATATTATTTGTTGTACAAGCGCATTTGGAATGGGAATCAATAAAAATAATATCCGGTTTGTTTTTCATTATCATTTTCCTGGACAAATGGAATCCTTTTTACAGGAAATTGGCCGAGCTGGTAGGGATGGGAAACAGAGTATAAGTATTCTTTTATATGGGAGACAGGATGTGTTTCTACCGCAGCAAATGATTCAAAGTGAGTTACCCTCTGATGAAGACCTAGTACGCGTATCTCGAATTTTAAAGAGACTTTCTAAAGAGAATAAACAACTACCTGAGGATATAAATGGTGTACAAGGGTTATTTGAGATTAGTGAGGTACAATGGAGATTTATTGCTACACACTTAGAAAAACATGGCGCCATTCTAGAAAATGGTATAAAATATGAGCAAAGTAAATTAGAACTTATATTTCAGTATATAAAAAATATTCGTAATGAGCGACTATTTTTAAAGCAATCTAAACTACAAGAAATGATACAGTGGATGGAATCAGAGAGTTGTCTAAGAGAAGGAATTTATATTAAATTCCAGAAAAGCTATACACAATTAAATGAGCAATGTTGTAGTAATTGCGGTATTAGCCTAATGGATTTCAAACCAGAACAGACAGAAATGCAACATGTACCATCATGGGAGAAGAAACTTCAACGGCTGTTAAACAGAGGAGATAAACATGAAACAGAGTGAACTTATAAAGCAGCTCTCGGAAGAAGATTTAAGAAAAGCAGTTGTCTATTCACAAATACTATTTCTATTGATTGCTTTTATGGCAAGCTTTATTCTATTTGACAGTCTAACTACTTGGACAAGCCTATTTCAATTTGACTACAAAGAAATAGTTTACTACGGTGTGGTAACGGGAATTATTATCGTATTAATTGACCTTATACTAATTGTTTATGTCCCGGTTAAATATTACGACGATGGCGGAATTAATAAACGGATATTTACTAACCTTTCACCTATTAAAATTCTATTTCTAACATTATTAATTTCAATTGCCGAAGAGTCCTTATTTCGTGGTGTCGTTCAATCTACATTTGGATATCTAGTAGCTAGTATTATTTTTGCTATTGTTCATGTCCGCTATTTGAAAAAACCAGTGCTACTAACTTCTGTTTTAATTGTTAGTTTTATATTGGGTTATCTTTACGAGATAACCAACAATTTATTTGTAACGATAACTGCCCATTTTATAGTTGATTTTTTACTTGGCTTAGCCATTCGTTATAAGTTATGGGGGGATTAATATGAAGGATACAAAAGCTGAGAAAAAAGATCAAGAAAATGAATTGATGAATATTCTTAAAGAACTGAATCAGCACGCAAAAGATGAAGATCTTCCTGAACCAGTAAACGTTCACGTTCAGGAACTAAAAGAAAATGATGATTTAACCATTTTAAATCTACCCCCTAGAAAAGATGTGCATGGTCAAAAAAAGAATAGGACTCATTTGAAAATACGCAGGCCACTATTACGTTTAACTGTTGTCACCTTGTTATTAGTAGTGCTAGTTGTCTTGATGTTCTTTGGAGAAGAGTTAATCAAATTTTAGTTGAAAGTTAAGCTCGTAATAATTCCAGATTATTTAGATTTTTAAAACATAAACTTGTATATCGTTCAACAATTTCGAAAAAAGCATATACTAATTATAAGAATTCAGCAGTTAGTGGCCAAAGGTAAGACTAATTCTTGTTGGCAGATAGGAAAGCCTAATAACTTTTCCCGCCTGCATTAGAAAAACTAAAAAGATTTGCTCGTCGTATTAGGAGTATTTAAGTAGTAACTCTCCCGCATAACTGTATGGTACAAAAGCAAATAGTTGCTTTTCGATTAGTGGTACCGCATGAGGACGAGTGATTGAGAGTTTTTCTTAGAATTATTTGTTAATTTGAGGAGGATGCTGTGTGCGTATTGAAAGAGTGTCCAGTAGTCAATTTACAATTTTTTTAACGTTTGACGATTTGGTAGAACGGGGATTTAATAAAGAGGATTTATTTTACGATGCCAATGGCATTCAGAACCTCTTTACGGATGTTATGTATGAAGCTAGTTCTGAATTAGGATTTGAGTTAGAGGGGAAATTATATGTGCAAGTCCATTTAATGCAGGCACAAGGAATGCATGTTATTGTCACTCAAAACTGCGATAATATAGATTGGGATGAGGATTTCATTGAAATGAAAGTGACACTTGATGAAAGCAAAGAATTAATTTTTTCATTTGATGATTTCGAAAACATAATACAGGTATCTTCGTATTTAAGCACATTGTCTGTGAATGGTGGGCAGGTCTTTTATATGGGAGATAGATATTATATGTTACTAAATCGAGATGAACTAGGTGGTAATAATAAAGAAGATGTGATAGCTTTAATGTCGGAGTTCTCCAATCCAAGTATTGTGACTTCCTATAGGCTAAAAGAATATGGAAAAATTATCATTAAATCAAGCGCAATCGAAACGATTGTAAGAGCATTTAATTAGCAAAAAATAGTAACTAATCTACTAAATCTGTAAGAAAATGGTATATCACTGAAAGCGGTTACGATATTCTAAAAATAATATAAAAAAACAAGGTTTATATATTGCATATTTGTTTTTTAAGTGTATACTAATCTCTGAGAATAGCTATATTAAATATTTATATGTTCCTTAGGAGGTAAATTCATGGTAGCCGAAAAAGCAGCAGATTCTACCAAAGAGAAAAATAAGCAAATGGATGTTCTGAGTTCAACTCAAACTGTTGTAAAAACTGCACTGGAGAAATTGGGTTACCCTGATGAAGTTTATGAGTTGTTAAAAGAGCCTCTACGTATGCTGGAAGTTCGTATTCCAGTTCGTATGGATGATGGTTCAACTAAAATCTTCACTGGATATCGTGCACAACATAATGATGCAGTAGGACCTACGAAAGGTGGGATACGATTCCACCCGGATGTTACTGAAAGAGAAGTAAAGGCATTATCAATATGGATGAGCTTAAAGGCCGGTATCGTTGACCTTCCATACGGTGGTGGTAAAGGCGGTATCATCTGTGATCCACGTGAAATGTCATTCCGTGAATTAGAAGGATTAAGTCGTGGTTATGTAAGAGCAATCAGTCAAATTGTTGGTCCAACAAAAGACATACCTGCTCCTGATGTATTTACTAACTCTCAAATTATGGCATGGATGATGGATGAATATAGTAGAATTGATGAATTTAACAGCCCAGGCTTCATTACTGGTAAACCAATAGTACTAGGCGGTTCCCATGGTAGAGAATCTGCGACGGCAAAAGGTGTTACAATTTGTATTAATGAAGCAGCAAAAAAACGTGGTCTAGATGTAAAAGGTGCAAAAGTTATCGTACAAGGTTTTGGTAATGCTGGTAGCTTTTTATCAAAATTCTTACATGATGCTGGTGCGATTGTTGTTGGTATCTCGGATGCATATGGTGCATTATACGATCCAGAAGGATTAGATATCGATTACTTATTAGACCGCAGAGATAGCTTTGGTACAGTTACAAAATTATTTAATAATACACTTACAAATAAAGAATTGTTAGAAAGTGAATGTGACATACTTGTACCAGCTGCAGTAGAAAATCAAATTACGAAAGAAAATGCACATAATATTAAAGCGAGTATCGTAGTTGAGGCGGCGAACGGGCCTACAACAATGGAAGCGACAAAGATTCTTACTGACCGAGGTATATTACTCGTACCAGACGTACTAGCTTCAGCTGGTGGAGTTACAGTTTCTTACTTTGAATGGGTTCAAAATAACCAAGGGTTCTATTGGACAGAAGAAGAAATTGAACAAAAGCTGCTGGATAACATGACAAAGGCATTCAACACTATATATGATACAGCTGAAACAAGAAGAGTAGATATGCGACTAGCTGCATATATGGTTGGTGTTAGAAAGATGGCAGAAGCATCTCGCTTCCGTGGTTGGGTATAATTTAAAGAAACAAAATATAAAAAGCTCTTATCTGCAGATAAGAGTTTTTTGATTTTGCTATGAAAAGGGAAGTGCTAGTAATGAATAAGAAATTGGAAAAAGTTATTATTATAGGGGCAGGACCATGTGGGCTTGCTAGCGCGATAGCTCTAAAAGAAAAAGGGATCGATGCACTAATCATTGAAAAAGGTAATATTGTCAATTCCATCTATCATTATCCAACACACCAGACATTTTTTAGTTCCAGTGAAAAGCTAGAAATAGGTGGTGTACCATTTATTACAGAGAGGCAAAAACCTAGAAGAAATCAAGCGTTAGCGTATTATCGAAATGTTACGGAACGAATGGAATTACGTGTACACTCCTTTGAGAAGGTCACTTCATTAAAGAAAGATGGTCCGGCATTTGAGATTAAGACGGAAAAACACTTAGGTAAAGAACAACAATATGTAGCTGAACACGTAATTATTGCAACCGGTTACTATGATCAACCAAACTATATGAATATTCCTGGTGAAGACTTGCCAAAAGTAATGCATTATTTCAAAGAAGGTCACCCCTATTATAATAAGGATATTGTAATTATTGGAGGTAAGAATTCTGCAGTAGATGCAGCTTTGGAACTTCATAAAGCTGGATCTAAAGTAACAGTTCTATATCGCGGAGATAGGTACTCTAAAAGCATTAAACCATGGATATTACCTGACTTTGATTCTCTAGTACGCAAAGGAATAATTCAAATGGTGTTTAATGCTCATGTTAAAAAGATCGCAGAAGAATACGTATCGTATACGGTAAATGAACAGGATTACAAAATTGAAAATGATTTTGTTTTTGCGATGACTGGATATCGCCCTGATTTTAAATTAATAGAAGAAATTGGTGTTCAGTTTAACCAAGCAAATGGAAAGCCGATTTATAATGAAGAAACATACGAGACTAATATCAAGAATGTATTTGTTGCAGGTGTAGTAGCAGCAGGTAATAATAATAATGAAATTTTTATTGAAAATGGAAGATTTCACGGAAGTAGAATTGCAGATGTTATTTCATCCCGCATTAATAGTTATTTAGGGAATTGACCAATTGAGAAAAGAGAATAAGTAACCTATAAAGGGAAGATAGATCGCGCAGTGGAAAAACACTGTGCGATTTTAAATGAACATATATTAAAAAATTTAGAAAATAATGTTATTATAGTAGTGGAAAGAGAATGAAATCAGTTAAAATTAGCGAGATAGTGGGGGCTGGAATTGGTTTATCATGCAAAAACCCAAAGGTTAGTTCTATTAGTCTTATTCATATTGACTGTTGGATTCATGTTTCCAAACTGGGATGAACCCGAAACATTTTATTTTCTAATACCTTTTTCAATATATATTATAACGATTATCTTTATGCAATTTAACTTTAAAATAGCGGATGAAGCGTTGACTTTTCACGTATTAATCTTTTCATTAACCATTTATAGGAAAGAGGTTCACTATAATGAGATTTGCGGTATAAAGTTTAAGCGTGTTGGTTGGGGAAAGAAGTGCGCAATCGTACAAAACAAGAATGGCTTTAATTTTAGGATTATTAATTTCAATTCGGAGAAGATTTTTGAGGATCTAATTGAATTTTCTAAGTTACATCAAGTACCAATCTCAAAGACAAGTGACTACTTCATATTGGAGAAATAGCATATTTTAGGTTATAAATATAGTTAACATCATACTCACCTGATGAGAAAGACTCTAAATCTAGGCATAAAAGCAAAAGAAGCACGCATAACTAGCGTTGCTTCTTTTTATTAGAATTAAAATTCATTTTCAAATATATCTCTAATGACATGGATGTTTTTTGAGTTTTCTAAAGCAATCAGTAATTTAATCCTTGCTTTTGGTCCCGTTAGCCCATTGGTAAATATGACTCCCAATTCTTTTAGTTGCTTTCCGCCACCTTCATAGGAATAGGTTGGTTGTACCATACCTCTAAAGCTTCTAGAAACTAAAACTATAGGAATATTGTCAGATAAGATGTTTTTTATTGCGGGAAGGGTTTCCTTAGGTAGGTTCCCTTGACCTAAACCCTCTATGACTAATCCATCTGGTTTTCCTTTGTAGATTAGCTCAATAATACTACTATCCATACCGGCATAACCCTTCAATAAGGGTACATTCTTGGTGATTTGTTCTATAGGATAAGTTTTACGAGAAACGAGTTGATGATGAAATATAATGGATTCCTTCGTTATGATACCTAATGGGCCATATTGAGGACTTTGGAATGTTGCAACATTACTCGTTGAAGTCTTCGTGACATTTGTCGCACTGTGTATTTCATCATTCATAACAACTAATACACCTTTAGAATATGCAATAGGAGACAAAACGACACGAATAGAACTTAATAAATTATATAGAGCGTCTGATCCGATTTCGTTACTCGACCGCATCGCACCTGTAAGGATAACTGGTTTTTCTGTATCGAGGACCAAGTCT
This sequence comes from Ornithinibacillus californiensis, assembly GCF_001038485.1. Taxonomy (GTDB): domain Bacteria; phylum Bacillota; class Bacilli; order Bacillales; family Amphibacillaceae; genus Ornithinibacillus; species Ornithinibacillus californiensis. The sequence goes on along the minus strand of NZ_LDUE01000055.1, from coordinate 149,663 downwards.
AAGAAATACGCTGTTTCCTCTAGTGTGTCTGTACCATGTGTTACAACTGCACCATCATAATCAGTTAGTAGCTGATTAATAATTTTAGATAATTTAAGCATATGGCTTGGTGTAATATGTGGAGATGGTAGTGAGAAAGCCATATGTTCTTCTATAACTACATCGTCACCAAATGTAAAGGGAGTATTTGATAAGGGATGAACACTAGTTGTGTTTACCTCACCAGTCTCTTTATCTTCAAGCATAGAAATCGTACCACCTGTATGAATGATGATAATTTTTTTCATTGTGTGCACCTACATTTCTAACAAAATATGTATTTTCAATCGTTTCGTTACATGGTACCATTGAATTAGTTCGCGAGGGGAAGGGTTTTACGTATGTTAGGAATAATATCTGCTGGGGTTGCTCCAGCACTTGCACTCATGTCTTTTTTTTATTTAAAGGACCGAATTACAGAACCAATTCCATTAATTATACGAACATTTATTTATGGTTGTTTGCTTGTATTTCCCATCATGTTTATCCAGTACGCTTTCGAGAGTGATCAAATAGGGAATATATTTGTTCAATCATTTTTCGTCGTTGCTTTTTTGGAAGAATTTTTTAAATGGTTTATCTTTTTATATGTAATTTACCAACACACTCAATTCGATGCACACTACGATGGTATCGTATATGCTGTTTCGATAAGCTTAGGTTTTGCTACTATTGAAAACATCCTATATCTATTTGTAAATGGAATTGAATATGCCCTTTCTCGAGCAATTTTCCCTGTTTCCTCACACGCGTTATTTGGCGTTATTATGGGATATTATTTTGGAAAAGCTAAAATGAACCAAGTAAATAAGACCGGGAATATTTTATTAGCACTTATCATTCCGATAACATTACATGGAATCTATAATTTTATTTTAATATATGTAACTGAAAATTGGGCATTATTTGTTATTCCGTTTATGACTATATTATGGTTCTTTGGCTTACATCGGATGAAGATTGCAAATGCAAGTTCATAAAGCTCTATTAAAAGAGACTATTCTAGTCTCTTTTTTTGTTTATAGTAACATTGAAACACATTAATCTAGAATCGTATGCATAAATTAGCTGTTTCAATCAAAAAATACCTATTACTAGACAAATATGAAAGTGAGAGGTATCAACATGACATTAAGAAAATACATCCTTTTAGTTATTATATGCCTATCTGCAATAGGACTTCAAGAAACATATTTTCCAAAAGAAGTAGATGCCTTTACAAATCAGGTAATCCAACGTGGTTCAACAGGTGACGATGTTATTGAACTGCAGGCAAGGTTACAATATATAGGCTATTATAACGGAAAAATAGATGGCGTGTTTGGTTGGGGGACTTACTGGGCATTGAGAAATTTTCAAAAGGATTATAGTTTAGATATTGATGGTCTAGCTGGTCTGAAAACAAGACAAAAGTTAGTTGACGTTAGTAAGTTTGATGGCAAATGGGTTCATGAGCAAATAGCAAAAGGAAATGATTTTACTTATTATGGTGGAACGGATTTAGCAAAACAAACAAAACCAAAGGCAAAAGCCGGAGGGGGTTCAACACCACCAAAACAGCAGTCAACACAAAATACTGGTAATCAAAAAAAGAGTACAAACAATACAGCAAATACTGGAAATACGGAACGAAAAACTACAGCAGTTAACGTTCCACAAGGATTTTCCCAGAACGATATTAATTTAATGGCAAATGCAGTTTATGGCGAAGCAAGAGGTGAGCCATATGAAGGGCAAGTGGCCGTTGCATCCGTAATTCTGAATCGTGTTGAAAGTTCTACATTTCCTAATACTGTTGCCGGAGTAATCTTTGAACCAAGAGCTTTTACCGCTGTTGCAGATGGTCAAATTTGGTTAACCCCTAATGATAAGGCAAGAGAAGCTGTTCTTGATGCTATAAATGGTTGGGATCCTACTGGAGAAGCTTTGTATTATTTCAATCCAGATACCGCAACATCTAGTTGGATTTGGGGTAGACCTCAAATTAAACGTATTGGGAAGCATATCTTTTGTAAATAGGAGTGTTTAAATTATGTTACGTTGGATAGCAATTATCGCACTAGCTGTAGGTGTTGCTGGGACGGCGGCTTGGGGTTATAAAGAGCATCAAGAAAAAAATGCTATTTTAATTCAAGCAGAAAATACGTATCAGCGAGCCTTTCATGAACTAACTTATAATATTGATTTGATGCATGACAAAATTGGAACTGCCATTGCGATGAACTCTAGAGAGCGATTATCTCCTGAAATGGCAGAAATTTGGCGATTAACATCTGAATCATTGGCTAATGTTGGTCAGTTACCTTTAACGTTGTTACCTTTTAACAAGACGGAAGAATTTTTATCCAATATAGGGGAATTTACGTATCGTACCGCCATTCGTGATTTAGATAAAGAACCATTGTCCGATAAAGAACTAGATACCCTAAAAAATCTATATAGCCAAGCTGGTGACATAAAGGACGAACTCCGTCAAGTGCAACATACTGCTATGGAAAATAATCTCAGATGGATGGATGTTCAATTAGCCCTTGCGACTGAAGATGAACAAGCAGATAACACCATTATTGATGGATTTAAAACAGTAGAAAAGAAAATTGAAGGTTATGCAGAAGGTAATGTCGACTCGGCAATCTCTGGTACCTCCTCTGAAAATCATAAGTATGAAAATATTCAAGGAGAAAAAATAAGCGAAGAACAAGCTTTGCAATACAGTAAAGATCTATTTAATATTAAAGAAGAAAGAGATTTAAGTATCACTGAAACAGGCGATGGAGCGGATATACCTTTATATAGCATTTCTTTCTCAGAAGAGAATAAAAGAGCATACCTTGACGTCACACAACAGGGTGGTTATCCATTGACACTACTGGTGGATAGACCTGTAGGAGAACAAAAGATCAGTTTAAATGAAGGTTTCGAAATTGCGAAACAGTATATCGAAAAACATGATTTTAAGGATATGGAAATGTTTAATAGTAGTCAATATGAAAATGTAGGAATTTACTCGTTTATTTATAATCAAGACGGTGTTCGTGTGTTTGCCGATGCTATTGAAGTAAAAGTTGCATTAGATAATGGCGATATCATAGGTCTAACGGCTAATAACTATTATTTAAACCATCATGAACGAGATATTCCAGAACCAGAACTTAGCTCAGAGGATGCAAGAGATTTCGTTAACCCTAACGTTGAAATACAAGAAGATTTCTTAGCCGTGATTACTAACGACCTTGGTGAGGAAGTTTTAGTCTACGAATTCTTAGGATTACTAGGTGATGACACCTATCGTATCTTTATTAATGCTATGGATGGTCATGAAGAAAAAGTAGAAAAATTAAATGGTAAAGAAATAAATTATGCTGGAATTTGATTTGGGAGAGGGTTTAGTCCTTTCCCTTTTTTAATTTTTTTGTGATAATAAAAGAAAGCATTATGTTTCTAAATGAGTATGTGGGGGAGTAACATGAAGATTGGCGTGTTTTTAACGATAGAAGCATATAGTCCTGAAAATAATTCTATAGAAAAGTATCGTTGTAAAATAGTTGATAAGAATAATAAATATATTTATGTTGATCATCCGGTTCACCTAAGAACAAAGAAAACTAGTGCAACGTTTCGAATAGGTACAAAATTGACTGCTGAATATTTGGGGAATGATCAGTCTGTTTACCGATTTAAAACGGAGATAAAAGATAAAATGAGAGGGACATTACTTACGTTTGCACTTGTGATACCTAAAGATGACCAGATTGAGCGTATTCAACGACGACAGTATGTACGAGTTGATACAGCAGTAGATGTAGCTGTACATAGTAAGGATAATCGTTTTACACCATTTACAACAGTGACTATGGATATTAGTGGTGGTGGACTGTCCATTATCATACCAAAAGGTCAAAGTGTAGAACAGGGAGAGAAGATTAACGTATTTCTAGTTCTTCAAATGCTTTCTGGTGAATATCATTATCTTGATTTATCAGGTGAAGTTGTACGGATGATTCGTAATGAATTTTCTGCAAATACTGCATCTGTAAAATTACCATCACTCAGTGAACAAGATAAGCAAATTATTATTCGCTACTGTTTTGAAAAACAACGAGAGGCAAGACAAAAAGAATTATTATAAGTACTATCAACGAGAGGATTGAATGAAACCTATGTTAACTAAAATTGCAGTTGCTATAGATGGACCAGCAGCAGCTGGTAAAAGTACTGTAGCTAAGATTGTGGCGAAGAAGCTTTCTTATATTTATATAGATACTGGTGCGATGTATCGTGCTATTACTTTAAAGGCATTAGAGAATAATGTAGATGTTAATGATGAACAGGCATTAGTATCGTTATTAGAATCCACTATTATCAAATTAGTACAAAGCGACGACGGACAACGTGTTTTATTAGATGAACGTGATGTTACTTTCGATATACGTACTACCGAAGTAACAAATAATGTATCCTATGTTGCACAGCATCCAAAAGTACGGGTAGATATGGTTTCTCGTCAGCAACAATTAGCTGATGAACGTGGAGTCGTGATGGATGGTCGAGATATTGGCACAAAGGTTATACCAGATGCTGAAGTTAAAATTTTCTTAATTGCTACTGTTGAAGAAAGGGCTAAACGAAGACATGTTGAGAACTTAAATAAGGGATTTTCTTCTGACATAGAACAGCTAAAAAAAGAAATAGAAAAAAGAGATTTAATTGATTCGGAACGTGAAGCATCCCCATTAGTAAAAGCAGAAGATGCAATAGAAATTGACACCACATCCTTATCTGTCGAAGAAGTAGCCGACCGCATATTAGAGGAAGTGTATAAATTTAGTTAAATTATGGAGGATATGTCAGTTATCTTCTGAATTCTATTAAAATTATATGTAATAATCACTTGACAAATAAAGGGAATTATTAGAAGTTATAAAAAGAAAGTTTTATAAGAACATAAGGTTATATATTGTCTTTTTTGGTTAAGGAGGAATTGGAATGAGTGAAGAAAATCTAAATTTACAAGTCGGGGATAAAGTTACAGGAACAGTTGTAAAAATCGAGGACAAACATGTTCTTGTTGATATTGGCTATAAAACGGAGGGGATTATTCCGATTAGTGAACTGTCCAATCTACATATTGAAACAGCAAGTGAAGTAGTAAAAGAAGGAGATACATTAACATTAACAATTAAGAAAGTTGATGATGATGAGGTAGTTCTTTCTAAGAAAGCTGTTGATCGAGAATTGGCATGGGGGGACCTAGAAGCTAAATATCAATCCGGTGAAGTGTTTGATGTACAAGTTAAGGAAGTAGTTAAAGGTGGACTCGTAGCTGATGTTGGAGTCCGAGGATTTATTCCAGCATCTTTAGTGGAAGCTCACTTTGTGGATGATTTCTCCAGCTATCAAGATCAAATCCTGTCGGTGAAAATAGTGGAGTTAGACATCGAACAAAATCGTGTTATACTATCCCATCGAGCAGTGGTAGAAGCGGAACAATCGAAGCAAAAGACTGAAATTCTCCAAACTCTCGAACCTGGTCAAATTATTGAAGGAACTGTACAACGGATTACGGATTTTGGTGTTTTTGTTGATTTAGGTGGTATTGATGGTTTAGTGCATATTTCTCAGTTATCACATGACCATGTAAGTAATGCATCTGAAATTGTTTCCGAAGGTGATAAGCTAAAAGTTGAAGTGCTTTCTGTTGACCGAGACAATGAGCGTATTGCACTATCAAGAAAGAAAATACTTCCAGGGCCATGGGCGAACATCGATGAGAAGATAAAGCCTGGACAGGTAGTTGAAGGTACGGTCAAACGTTTAGTCAATTTCGGTGCATTTGTTGAAGTTCTACCTAGTGTGGAAGGACTTGTTCATATCTCGCAAATTGCTAACCGTCATATTGGCACACCACAAGAAGTGTTAGAAGTTGGACAACAGGTTAAGGTTAAAGTATTAGATGTTAATGAGGCAGAGGAAAGAATGTCTCTGAGTATTCGAGAAGTAGAGGCAGAAGAAGAAGAAAAGGAATTTAAACAGTATCAAAAAGATGAAGATCAATCTAGTTTCCAATTTGGAGATCTGATTGGTGATAAATTAAATAAATTTAAGCAATAACCTAATCTATGATAAACTCCTTTCCATAATGGAAAGGAGTTTTTATTGTTTAAAAAGAGTTATTCAAAGAAATAATAAGGGTGGTGGGTGAACTTGTAATGGATGGATTATATTTTTATTGGTTTGGTTGGGCATTTTGGATTATCGTAACGTTTATTATGCCTAAGAATAACTATCGAACAGTGATAGCAATTTGGATACTTCTGACTATCTCAACTTCTAATATTTATCTAGGAATTGGCTTTTTTGACATATCTATTGCTTATTTGACAACTCTTATTGGAGGTTTTGCCCTTCTTTCCACACTAAAACAAAAAGGTCTACAAATCTTTTCAGCAATTACTATCATGATAGGGTATTCTAGTTTGCTTATATGGGAAGTGAATGCCCCTGTATGGATATTCATGCCCAGATTATTTATTATGCCTGTTGTTTGTGTATTGCTTGTATCTATTATCGCAAGCAAATTTGAGAACAGACTAGCTAACAGCATTATTGGCATTTGTGGTGGTGAATTACTTTACTGTTTACTACTTTCTAACTACTCGTTCACAAAAGCTATAGGTAATTTAATGTTTCTAGATACACTCTCGATCATTATTTTTTTAGTGGTAATTATTGAAGCAATACAAGTAGGTAAAAAAAGAACGTTAATATTCTTCCTTAAAAAATCAAACAGTAATTGAGGTGGCATCATGAATGAATACACAATGCCGATTGTTTTCGGTGTGGTTTTAGGAACGATAGCACGCATACTAATGCTCAGGACGGATTACAGACAGTACCCCACCTATCTACATGGAAAGATAATACATGTAGCATTAGGGTTTATCGCTGCCTCTCTCGGCGCAGTAGCAGTACCAGCTCTAATGGAGCTCAATTTCACGGCTGTAACCTTTTTAACTGTTGCAGCTACACAGTTTCGTGAAGTGAGAAATATGGAACGGAACACGTTGACTGAAATTGATAGTTACGAGCTTGTTTCCAGAGGTAAAGCGTATATTGAAGGGATTGCAATTTCCTTTGAAAGTAGAAATTATCTTGTAATATTGACTGCTTTTATTGGTACCTTATTTTATCTGATTTGGAATGTATATATGGCGTTTGTTGGTGCCATTATTTGCTTGGTAATTAGCAAAGTTCTTCAAAGTGGTAGTACAATTGGGGATATTGTAGATATAGAATATGTAGACCCTCACTTTGATGGGGCTGGATTATATGTTGATAACATTTACATTATGAATATTGGTTTACCCGAACGACAAGAAGAGATATTAAAATATGGAATGGGATTTGTATTAAAGCCGAAAAATATCAATGTCGTTAATACGATTGCACACTTAGGACAAAGACAAGCTATATTACATGATGCATCCGTCTCGCTAGGGGTGTTCAGAGATTCAGGTACACCAGCATTAGTGCCACTAATTAAAAGAGATTTAGATGATGGTAGAATTGGCGTTTTTATCTTACCTCAAATACGCGATAAAGAAAAAGCAAAAAAGATTATTGGTGCAGTACCCGTATTAGAAACTGCAATCCGAATGCCTTCGAGATCTGATGCTCAGAATAAGGAGATTAAATAAAGATGGTTATTGAAAAATCTGTACTAGCTATTATTACAACAAATAAAGAGAAGGTGAATGGGGGTGCTCCTATTTTTATTTGCCAGGATTTTGAAGAATTACAAAAGACAGCTGCTAATCTAGAGGCAATACTTGACGGAATTGCACATGCCTTAAGTGAAGAGGTTTTTATCATTGTAAAACATTAAAGATTGTTAAGATTACTTTCTTTTGCTAGAATAAATGAAGTTATGGAAACGTAAAATTTTCCTATTACATAAATAGAGAGAGGATGTTCCTTTCGATGAGGAAAGCAGTTGTAGCAATTGTCGGGAGACCGAATGTAGGTAAATCTACCATTTTTAATAGATTAGTTGGTGAAAGGATTTCGATTGTGGAGGATATTCCTGGGGTTACCAGGGATCGTATTTATTCGCAGGCGGAATGGCTAAATATTAACTTTAATTTAATTGACACTGGTGGTATTGAAATAGGAGATGAACCACTATTAAATCAGATGCGTCAACAAGCAGAAGTAGCTATTGATGAAGCAGACGTTATTATATTTATTGTTAATGCAAAAGAAGGGATAACTGCTGCAGACGAAGAAGTAGCCAAGTTATTATTTAAATCGAATAAACCAATTGTTCTTGCCGTAAATAAAGTGGATAACCCAGAAATGCGTGATGAGGTCTATGAATATTATTCTTTAGGTTTTGGGGAGCCTTTCCCTATTTCAGGAGCGCACGGGCTTGGATTAGGAGATCTTTTAGATGAAGTCGTAAAACATTTCCCGATATTTGATCAAGAAGAGGTAGATGAAGAAACCATTTACTTTAGCCTTATAGGTAGACCTAATGTGGGTAAATCTTCATTAGTGAATGCGTTACTGAATGAGGAACGGGTCATAGTAAGTGATATCGAAGGTACAACTAGGGATGCTATAGATACACATTTACATAAAGATGGACAAGACTATGTCATTATAGATACGGCAGGTATGCGAAAACGAGGTAAGGTTTACGAATCTACAGAGAAATATAGTGTGCTACGTGCCTTAAGGGCTATAGAGCGTTCAGATGTCGTCTTAGTTTTAATTGACGCAGATACGGGGATAAGGGAACAGGATAAAAAGATTGCTGGTTATGCACATGATGCAGGCAGAGGAATTGTTATTGTAGTCAATAAATGGGATACGGTTGAAACAGATGAAAAAACGATGAAAGAATATGAGGAAAAAATTAGAGCTCATTTTCAGTTTCTTGATTACGCTCCAGTTGTATTCTTATCAGCAAAAACAAAAAAACGAATCCACACGTTACTTCCAATGGTACAAGTAGCAAGCGATAATCATGCGAAACGGATTCCAACAAATGTCCTTAATGATGTAATTATGGATGCTATCGCGATGAACCCAACACCAACAGTGAAGGGACAGCGCTTGAAAGTATTATATGCAACCCAGGTTGCAGTTAAGCCACCTGCTTTCGTTGTTTTTGTTAATGATCCAGAATTAATGCACTTCTCTTATCAACGATTTTTAGAGAATAAAATTAGAGACGCATTTGGTTTTGTAGGTACACCAATAAAAATAATCGCTCGCAGAAGATCTTAGGGGAGGGATTCAGATGAAAAAAGTCGCTGTATTAGGTGCAGGAAGTTGGGGAACGGCTTTAAGTATTGTGTTGGCAGATAATAATCATGATGTTCGCTTGTGGACACATCGGAAGGAACAAGCTGATCAAATTAATTCAACACATAAAAATGAACATTACTTAGAGATTATGATACCAGAGAAAATTAAAGCCTTTCATGACTTGAAAGAGGCAACTAAGGATGTAGATGTAGTTTTAGTAGTTGTGCCAACTAAAGCGATTCGAGAAGTGTGTCGACAATTGGATACCATCCTAACGCATAATCCTATTATTGTCCATGCAACAAAAGGGATTGAACCAGGATCGCTAAAGCGAGTTTCACAGATGATTGATGAAGAAATGGGCCGAATAGACTACGAGGATATCGTAGTATTATCAGGACCAAGTCACGCAGAAGAAGTAGGACTGCGTCAGCCAACAACTGTTACGGTCGCATCCATTAATGAGGAAAATTCTAAAATTGCCCAGGATTTATTTTTTAACGAGGTTTTTCGAGTTTATACTAGTAACGACGTTATTGGAATAGAACTTGGCGGTGCCTTAAAAAACATAATTGCTCTCGGTGCTGGTATTTCAGATGGGCTAGGCTATGGAGATAATGCCAAGGCGGCACTTATAACAAGGGGACTAGCAGAAATAACTAGACTAGGTACGTATCTAGGTGCTAATCCATTAAGTTTCTTAGGGTTACCAGGTGTTGGGGATCTTATTGTTACTTGTACTAGTGTCCATAGTAGAAATTGGAGAGCGGGTAATTTGCTAGGTAAAGGAAAGAACCTGCAAGATGTATTAGAGCAAATGGGGATGGTTGTAGAAGGAGTAAGAACTGCTGAAGCAGCTTACCAATTTGCCAAAAATGAAAATATTGAAATGCCTATTACATATGGTATTTATGAAATAATTCATAATCACAAAAAGCCAAAAGAGGTTGTTGAGCAACTAATGAACCGAGATAAACGGGAAGAAATGGATGATCTAGCTACGCTGTTAAAGAACCGTTATACTCGCTAACACAAAGCCTTTTATCCCTGCATATACTATGTTGAAGTAATAGTAAGCAAGGAGGCGAGCGTGTGAGCAGCAAAGGTAATAATCCTTTTGACAAAATTCAGCAAAACGCTGGAATTAATCCTAGCGATATTTATAAGGTTGCTGATTCAGTTAAAAATGCAGATTTTTCGGATGAAAAAACCGTTCGAAGGCTCGTTCGGCAGTTAGCTAGAATGGCGAATAAACCTATATCGAGAGAGAAAGAAGACCAGATTGTAAAGTCTATTACGAACAATAAAGTTCCGACAGATTTTAACTCCCTGAGTCAATTATTTAAAAAATAACGAGACTTGGGCATGTGAGGATACAACCTCGAGTCTACTCGCATATGATAAAACGCACAAGCATTCATAGATAGAGTTGCTGTGGGTGTTATTTAGTCAAAACCAGGATGAAGAAGCCCCTCTTTATCCTGGATTTTTTGTGGTTTTGGGAGGTTTTCCAAACTTTCTTCGTTCCACGCAATATTAAATGCTCAAATTATCCCTATATGATATAATAACGTTTGCGTATAATTGGACAAACAGATATAGAGGTGAAGAAATGTCGGAATCAATGCTTAACATGTGGATTTCTTTTGCTGGTATGGGTTTCTTAATCCTAGCAGTTGGTCTGATTGTTTTAAGTAGACATAAGCTTAAAGGGTTTCTATCCATAGTCGTATCGTTTTTTGCGTATGTTAGCTTGTTTTTAGGTGGTATTATTATACTTTATATCGTATTTAGTGGACCAACAATATAAGCTAACGGAGGTTAACGTATGAAATATACATATAAACTACTTGCACTTATGCTTCTTTTATTTTTATTGAGCGGGTGCTTATACCCTAATAGTGAATTAGAAAAGAACCAAATACCGAACCAAGCACAGTTGGAAATGGTGCAATCTGCTGTTGATGATTACAGGGAGCGTACGAATGGTTTATTACCTATTCGTACAAAAGAAAATAAAACTCCTATATTTCAAAAATACATTATTGATTTCAATCTCCTAAAAGAGAAGGGAAGTATAGCTGAAGTTCCTGGTAATGCTTATGAAAATGGTGGCGTTTATCAATATGCAATCGTTAATCCAGAAACTGATCCGCAGGTGAAGTTAATTGACTTACGAATTACAGATGCATTGAGAAATATTAATGTAAAAATCAACATTTACCGTGATGAAAATCTTTATCCGCCAATCGGAGAAGTTGTTGAAGAAGGTGTGTTCACCATTGATTATGAGAAGTTAGGTTTAGAAGAAGTCCCAGTAATTTATAGCCCATATTCTGATACTGTATTACCAATCGTTATGGATACCAATGGGGAAACTTATGTTGATTATCGTATTGACTTAAACCATGCTTTGAAAGAATATGAGCATAACTATAAAGATGGCGATGATATTCGATTTTTATTAGCTGAAAATACCCCATTCTTACCAGCATATTCATTACCTTATACAATTAAGGATAATGAACCAGTATTCAAAACGGAATAAATTCTCATAAATAATCCCTTGCAGCATATATTTGTTGCAGGGGTTTTTTATTGGGTTAAAAGGAAAATACTATAAATTTCCTCACATGCTTGAGAAAAACACTGGTTTATTTTTTTAATATAAGGTGTGATGTTAGAAAATACCGAACTACGAAAATGATGTATCAACATGATGGAATAGTCATCTTGAAAAGGTAGAATTACAAATTCTTTTATGTTTGTAAGTAATCTTAATCATTTATTTTAATTCTTTTGCATATATTAAGTCATAATTTGATAGGACAACATCATAGAATTGTAATGTCAATTATTCGTAGTTTGTTCATTTAATATTGTAGTGATCGGGAGGGGATCGTTTGAAAAAGGTAGATATTTTTAAAGATATTTCGAAACGTACGAACGGCGATATATACCTAGGTATAGTTGGGGCTGTTCGAACAGGGAAATCAACTTTCATCAAGAAGTTTATGGAGTTAGTGGTACTCCCAAACATAGAAGATGAAAGTGAAAAGGTTAGAGCACAAGATGAACTACCGCAAAGTGCCGCTGGAAAAACCATCATGACAACAGAACCTAAGTTTATTCCGAATCAGGCAGTAAACGTAACAGTGGAAGAAGGTTTAGATGTAAATATTAGACTAGTAGACTGTGTAGGGTATGCGGTAGAGGGCGCAAAAGGATTTGAAGATGAAAATGGACCAAGAATGATTAACACCCCTTGGTATGAGGAACCAATTCCTTTCCATGATGCGGCAGAAATTGGTACAAGAAAAGTAATACAAGAACATTCTACAATTGGTGTTGTTGTCACCACTGATGGATCCATTGGTGATATTGAAAGAAGCGGTTATGTTGAAGCTGAATCGAAGGTAGTAGAAGAATTAAAAGAAGTAGGAAAGCCATTTATTATGGTTGTAAACTCAGTTTATCCAACTAGTAGTGAAACTGAGATGCTAAGACAAGAATTAGCCGAAAAATATGACATTCCAGTTTTAGCAATGAGTGTAGAGTCTATGACAGAACATGATGTTTACAATGTATTACGAGAAGCGCTGTATGAATTTCCAGTATTGGAGGTTAATGTTAACCTACCAAGCTGGGTAATGGTTCTGAAGGAAGACCATTGGTTGAGAGAGAGCTATCAAGAAGCAATTCAATCAACGGTGAAAAATATTAAAAGACTGCGCGATGTGGACCATATCGTAGGGAATTTTGCAGACTATGATTACATTGACAAAGCAAACTTAGCAGGAATGGAAATGGGAGAAGGCATAGCAGAGATTGATTTGCATGCTCCTGACTACCTGTATGATCAAGTACTTAAAGAAATCGTTGGTGTTGAAATTAGAGGTAAAGACCATTTGCTAGAATTAATGCAAGACTTTTCTTACGCAAAGAGACAATATGACCAAGTAGCAAGCGCTTTACAAATGGTTAAGCAAACTGGCTATGGTATTGCTGCACCAACATTAGAGGATATGGAGCTTGATGAGCCAGAAATCATACGCCAAGGTTCTAGATTCGGAGTGAGATTAAAAGCGGTTGCTCCTTCTATCCATATGATTAAAGTAGAAGTAGAGTCCGAATTTGCCCCGATTATTGGCACGGAAAAACAAAGTGAAGAATTAGTGAGATACTTAATGCAAGACTTCGAGGAAGACCCTTTATCAATTTGGGAATCCGACATATTCGGTAGATCTCTGAGCTCTATTGTAAGAGAAGGTATCCAAGCAAAGATTTCCCTAATGCCAGAAAATGCACGATATAAACTAAAAGAAACGCTGGAGAGAATCATTAATGAAGGCTCTGGTGGTTTGATTGCAATAATTCTTTAAATAAACAGCAGCTGACAGCTGCTGTTTATTTTTATTTTGCCGCTAATAAAAATACAAAAATCTTCCCTGCTTACATAAGGAATTGAAATATATTTACTAGAACGAGAGTAATAACAGGTTTTATTAATAATATTTTGAAATAGGAAGGAAAAACCAAAGTTATATCGAATATAGTTAGTAGACAAGGAATCAAAGAAATGTTTATTTTTACCAATATATGTTAATTTTATGATGGCATTCCGTGAAATATATAATAAAATATGAAAAAATAGTAATTTTTTGTTGAAATTTCAAGGAATCTCGTATAATATTAGCCTTGTCACTATTGATTATAGGGGCATTCAAGTATAAAAGTTGGTAAATTGGTTAACAAATGATGAGAGAGAATAATTTGTACCAATGTGACCCGAAATTATTTGGGAGGAGGTGAATGTCATGAATAAAACAGATTTAGTAAATGCTGTTGCTGAAAAGAGCGAACTTTCTAAAAAAGATGCTACAAAAGCTGTTGATGCAGTTTTCGAAGCTGTCATGGATTCACTTAAAAATGGTGAAAAAGTACAATTAATCGGTTTCGGTAACTTCGAAGTACGTGAGCGTTCTGCACGTAAAGGTCGTAACCCACAAACTGGAGAAGAAATCGAAATCCCTGCAAGCAAAGTTCCTGCTTTCAAACCAGGTAAAGCCCTTAAAGACAGCGTAAAGTAATACGTACATAGGGTTTAAAGGGTGCGTTCATTCGCACCCTTTTTTCTTTGCAGATGGGGAAGCAAAAATCCTTCTCTCCTGCATATGAAAGCTAACACTAGGGCTAAACAACGAGCTAATACAAGTTTTTCTAAACATATAACTTCAAAATGCGATTATACTAGTAGTAATATACTAAGGGGTGAAAAGTATGAATAACAATACAGATTTTTTCGTTATTAAAGCACTGGAGGATGGTGTTAATGTTATCGGTTTAACTCGAGGATCAGATACGAAGTTTTTCCATTCGGAAAAATTGGACAAAGATGAGATTATGATTGCTCAATTCACAGAACATACTTCAGCTGTGAAAGTAAGAGGAAAAGCCCTTATCCAAACTAGCCATGGAGAAATGAATAATAGCTGAGGGGAAAATTAACAAGTTATATACATACATATTACAACTTTTGAACTACCTGCTACTAATAAATGTGTTATAATAACTAAGGCAACAAAAAGGCTTGAAGGGCTAGGGTGATGAACTTGCACACAATGGAGAGGGAATTAAGACAACTTAAAGAATTGATTGAAGAGAAAGTACAGCATACTTTCCTCTTACAGCATCTAGAACCCCCTAAAGTTGACGAGTATAAGCTATATTTTCTTAATTATATTTTAAATCAAACGAAAATAGCCCCCAAAGTCAGAGAGCAATTAATTATTACAACGATGCTTGTACAGATTGCTCTTGATATACATGAGCAAATTCCAGACAATAAAGGGGAAACAAGACCTTCTATCAGTGTTGATAGTCAATTATCCGTTTTAGCTGGTGATTATTACAGTGGGCTTTATTACCATTTATTAGCGGAGATAGAAGAACGTGAATATATTGCATTGTTAGCTGCTGCAATTAAAGAAACTAATGAACTTAAGATGGTGCTTTATTATATAGATGAGTATTCCTATGACAACGTCTTTGAAGTTAAAAAACAAATTAACTCCATGCTAATTAAGTATGTAGCAGAACATCTTAATGTAAGTCAGGAGCTCTCAGTAATAGAAGAGCTGTTGATGATTAACTATTTGATCCAATCGAATGAGACTTTCTTTGATATAGATAAACAAACCATTTTAAAAAGACTGGTAACTAAAACAAAAGGTATGATAGATGAGCTTCCAAGTGAAGTGGAGAACTTCAAGCAAGAATCAGTCCAATTACTTCACGCTATCGCTTATCAACATACCGCTTCGGAGATGGGTTAATAATGCAAGAAAAATCAAAAGAAGAACGCGTACACCATGTGTTTGAAAAAATATATGATAAATATGATACAATGAACTCCATTATTTCATTTCAGAGGCACAAGGCTTGGCGAAAAGATGTCATGAAGCAAATGAAGGTGCCAGATGGAGCATCTGCTTTAGATGTTTGCTGCGGTACAGGAGATTGGTCTATTTCATTAGCTGAAGCTGTGGGTTCAACTGGAAACGTGGTGGGGCTCGATTTTAGTAAAAACATGCTCTCAGTTGCTCACGAAAAAAATAAGGAACTCCAATATGAACAATTAGATTTTGTTCATGGTAATGCAATGGATTTACCTTTTGAAGATAATTCGTTCGATTTTGTAACCATTGGATTCGGTCTTAGGAATGTTCCGGATTATATGACTGTTTTGAAAGAAATGTATCGGGTTGTAAAGCCTGGTGGAATAGTAGTTTGCTTAGAGACTTCGCAACCTACAACAATCGGATTCAAACAATTATATTTCTTTTATTTCCGTTATATCATGCCGTTGTTCGGAAGAGTTTTCGCAAAAAGCTATCAAGAATATGCATGGCTTAACGAATCTACTAGGAATTTTCCAAATAAACAACTATTAAAGAAAATGTTTTTAGATGCAGGATTTTCTACTGTTCACGTTAAAAGTTATACTGGTGGGGTTGCTGCTATGCATATGGGTATAAAATAAATAGTTTTCTACAAACAAAAGGTGAATTACATGAGATTACCAAAAACATATAACTACCTAAAGAAGGACCTTGATATAATTGAATCATCTTTAATGGAAGCAATTCAGGCGAATCATCCTGTTTTACGAGAGGCATCTACTCAATTGCTTAAGGCAGGAGGCAAGCGTATTCGACCTGTCTTTGTTTTGTTATCAAGTCAATTTGGTAAAGTAGATATTACTCAAGTGAAAAATGTTGCAGTTTCATTGGAGCTCATTCATATGGCAACTTTGGTTCACGATGATGTTATTGATGATGCAGAGTTAAGGCGTGGAATGCCTACGATAAAGAAGCAGTATGGTAATCGAGTTGCTATGTATACAGGAGACTATATTTTAGCTCGAGCTCTAGAAACGATTACCGAAATTGAGAACAAGGAAATACATAAAACCCTAGCTGAGACACTAGTTGAGGTTAGTCTGGGTGAAATCGAGCAAATTAAAGATAAATTCAATTGGGACCAGAATATTCGAACCTACTTTAGAAGAATAAGAAGAAAGACTGCTTTGCTTATTGCTTCTAGTTGTAAGTTAGGTGCGATGACCTCAGGTATAGCCCCCAAAGATATAAATAAACTATATAAGTATGGATATTACATCGGAATGAGTTATCAAATCATTGATGATATTCTCGATTTTACCTCTTCTTCGGAGGAATTAGGTAAACCGGCGGGAAACGATTTATATCAAGGGAATATAACGTTACCAGTTCTCTTTGCAATGCGTGACGAAGGCTTTAACCGTCTATTACGAAATACATTTGATAATTCAGCAGATGTAACAAAGGAACAGATGGATGAGATAATTTGTGCATTGCACGATACGAATGCAATTCAACAATCTTATGCCATTAGTGATCGCTACTTAAAAAAGGCTTTTGATGCACTGGAGTCATTGCCACATAATAAAGCTAGAATTACTCTAGAACAGATTGCCAAATTTATTGGAAAAAGAAAGCAATAGTTCAAGTTGTTATTTTAATTAATCTTTGATAGAATTTAAAAGGTTACATATCCTATTAGACATACTTAAAAGAGGTGTAAAACATGGAAAAAACATTTTTAATGGTTAAACCAGATGGAGTACAAAGAAATTTAGTAGGTGAAATAGTTAATCGTCTTGAGAGAAAAGGCTTTAAATTAGTTGGAGCTAAATTAATGCAAATCTCAGATGAATTAGCAAGTGAGCACTATGGCGAGCATAAAGAAAGACCTTTCTTTGGCGAACTAGTAGAATTCATCACTTCTGGACCGGTTTTTGCAATGGTTTGGGAAGGTGAAAATGTAATTAAAACTGCTCGTGAAATGATGGGTAAAACGAATCCTGCTGAAGCTGCACCAGGAACTGTAAGAGGTGACTATGGTGTAACTGTAGGAAAGAACGTTATCCATGGTTCTGATTCGCCAGAAAGTGCTGAAAGAGAAATCAACCTATTCTTTGACCAAAAAGAATTAGTTTCTTATTCTAAACAAGATAGTGCTTGGATTTATTAAGATGTAAAAATTGCCTCCGTTATTATAATGGAGGCTTTTTAATAAATTGAATTGTGATCCTATCCAAAAGAGGCGCAGACTATGTTAGATGATTATCAATTATTTACTGAAAAAGTTTATTCGTATTTCGGAATTGATTTGCAAAAATATAAAGAAGCACAGATGAAGCGTAGATTAACCTCGTTACGTGTAAAGAGAGGTTACCACGATTTTACTTCCTACTTTCAAGCAATTAATAAAGAAGTAGATTTACGTAATGAATTCATTGATAGAATCACGATTAATGTTTCTGAGTTTTATAGAAACCCGAAGCGTTGGGAAGTTTTAAAGAGTAGCGTACTACCCCAATTAATCTCAGACCAACATCAATTGACTATTTGGAGTGCAGCTTGCTCAACTGGTGAGGAGCCGTATAGTATTGCAATTCTACTTAAGGAATACTTTCCAAATGTAAATGCCAAGATTATTGCAACTGATATTGATGAGAAGGTACTGGAAAAAGCTTCTCAAGGAATCTATCAGGAGCAGGCTTTAAAAGAGTTGCCCACCAACTTAAAAGAGAAATATTTCAGTATTATTGGCGATCGGTACGAAGTAGATGCATCTATAAAACGTAAGATTAGCTTTCAAAAGCATAATTTACTAGAAGATGATTATCCGAAAAAAGTAGACTTAATCATTTGTAGAAATGTACTTATTTATTTTACTGATAAAGCAAAAGATATAATCTATCATCGTTTCTCAGAGGCACTTACTAATCAAGGAGTATTATTTGTGGGTAGTACCGAACAAATTTTTAGTCCTAATAAATATGATTTACAATTACTAGATACCTTCTTTTATCAAAAGGTACCACAACAATAAATGCTCATATCCATCGATATGGAGCATTTTTTTCTATTAGTTTATACTAGGGAAAAGGAATATGTTTTTAAGGAGGATTAACATGCGCTATTTAACAGCAGGTGAATCACATGGAAAACAACTTACAACGATTATTGAGGGAATTCCTGCTCAGATGCCCATATTAAAGGAAGATATAAATGAGTCTTTACTTCGAAGACAAAAAGGTTACGGTCGCGGGAAAAGAATGCAAATAGAGAATGATTTAGTAAATATTACTAGTGGGATTCGTCATGGCTATACGTTAGGTTCCCCTATTTCGCTAGTTATCAGTAATGATGATTATAAACATTGGACTGACATTATTGGGGAGGACCCTATAAATGAAGACACTGCATTAAGAAGAGTTGTTACCAGACCTAGACCTGGACATGCAGATCTAAACGGAGCTTTAAAATATGGTCACCGTGACATGCGCAATGTTCTAGAACGGTCATCTGCACGCGAAACTGCAGCAAGGGTCGCGGCTGGTTCCGTTGCTAAAACATTGCTACGTCATTTAGGGATTGAGATATGTGGGTATGTAAAAGAGATAGGTGGTATTCGAGCAGAAGATAGGAACTCTTTAACGATGAAGGAGAGACAAGAAGTCTCAGAAAAATCTCCTGTTAGAACATTAGATAGTAATGCAGAACAACAGATGATGGATGTCATTGATACAGCGAAAAAAAATGGAGATTCACTTGGTGGCATAACAGAGGTTTATGTGGAAGGAATGCCGGCTGGTATAGGTTCTTATGTTCATTACGACCGAAAATTAGACGGACGTATAGCAAATGCTGTAGTCAGTATTAACGCATATAAGGGTGTAGAATTCGGTGTTGGCTTTGAGGCAGCAAGGAGATACGGAAGTCAAGTACATGATGAGATTAATTGGAGTCAAGAAACGGGATATTTTCGAAATACTAATCGTTTAGGTGGATTTGAAGGTGGGATGACAACTGGGATGCCAATTGTTGTTCGCGGTGTTATGAAGCCAATACCGACTCTAATGAAACCACTTCAAAGTGTAGATATAGAGTCGAAAGAATTTTTTAAGGCAAGCGTTGAGCGGTCAGATGCTTGTGCAGTACCAGCTGCGGCTGTGGTTATGGAGCATGTTGTTGCATTTGAACTAGCCAAAGCCATACTCGAACAATTTCCTAATGATCGCTTTTCGAGCCTGAAGGAAGCTATTACACAATACCGAGAAGAAATTAGGAATTTCTAAATGAAAACACTTCATATAGAATCTAAAATTCAACCGTATAACATCTTAATTGGTTATCAACTACGTCAAGCTGTAGGTACTTACTTGCCCAAAAAATATTCTTCTATTTTACTAATTACCGACTCGAACGTAGCAGAATTATATGCGAAAGAAGTTATGCTTGCACTCACTTCTTACAATGTGCACTTAGAAATTATTGCTGCTGGAGAACAAAGTAAAAATATCGATACATTTTATCATCTTCAATCGAAAGCAATTGATTATGGGCTTGATCGACAATCTTTAATTATCGCTTTAGGTGGAGGAGTTGTCGGTGATTTGGCGGGGTTTGTCGCGGCCACGTATATGCGAGGGATTGATTACATACAAATGCCAACTACTATTTTAGCTCACGATAGTAGTATTGGCGGTAAAGTAGCTATTAATCATGAAAGAGGAAAGAATCTAATAGGATGTTTCTATCCACCGGTTCTTGTTCTATATGATACTGAAACCTTACAAACACTACCTCAGCAGGAGATTAGATCAGGCTACGCAGAACTATTAAAAGAGGCACTGCTAACTAGTGAAGTATCAACACGTAGGCATCTTTCCGTTTCGTTAGATCGTATACTAGATGAGGATATGCCAGCACTTTTGGAAGAAGGAATCAGAACTAAGGCAGAGATTGTAGAACAAGATGAAAAGGAGTTAGGTAAGCGCAAGTTTTTGAATCTAGGTCATACATTAGGGCATGCATTAGAGACAAAGCTAGGTTACGGAAATCTAACCCATGGTGAAGCAGTAGCCATAGGGCTTTTATTCTCTCTATATGTTAGTGAGAAGGAGTTACAAGTTAAATTACCTAGAGAACTAATCATGGAGTGGCTAATACAGAATAATTATCCTTTAAAAATTTCCATAGAAATGATTGATGATTTAATAGATATAATGAAACATGATAAGAAGTCAGTGTATAACCAAATTCAAATGATATTACTAAAAGAAATTGGAAAACCGGTAATCGCTACTTTAAAAGAAGATAAATTGAGAAATTACTTATCTTCTTTTATAACGACAGAATTGAAAGAAGTGTTATAGATGGAAGTTTTAGATATACATAAATCTATTCGAATTGATGGGGATATCCAAGTTCCTGGTGATAAATCAATATCCCATCGAGCAGTAATACTAGGTTCTATTGCAAATGGCATAACAAGGATAGAAAACTTTTTAGATGGTGAAGACTGCATGCGCACAGTCGAGGCATTTCGATTGCTAGGCGTCTCCATTACGAAAGAAAATAACTGTTTAGAGATACATGGTAATGGAAAAAATGCGTTACAAGAACCGTCAGAGCCAATCTACTTTGGGAATTCAGGAACTACAGCTAGATTAATGCTAGGCTTACTTGCAGGACTATCATTTTCCACAGTTGTTTATGGGGATAAATCTCTTTCTAGCCGTCCAATGGATCGAGTGTTGAAGCCACTAAAGGCTATGGGGGTACAATCGATAGGAAGAAAAGAAGCAGGCTATCTTCCATTAGCATTACGGGGGGGAGACTTACATGGGATTACTTATGAAATGCCAGTAAATAGCGCTCAAGTCAAATCAGCATTATTATTAGCGGGGCTTGGGGCTACGGGAGTCACGAAAGTTATCGAAAGGTATCGTACGAGGAATCATACAGAAAACATGTTAAAAGCTTTTGGAGCTAATATAAGCGTTAACGGTAAAGAGATAGAAATTGATTCAAGCAGAAGCCTATCTGCTACAGATGTTTTTGTTCCAGGTGACATTTCGTCTGCTGCATTTCTTCTCTCTGCTGCTGCAATTATACCCGAAAGCTCTTTAATGATAAGAAATGTAGGTATAAATGACACTCGTGCTGGATTTTTAGATGTACTAATACAAATGGGGTCTAAAATCGAAGTTACTAACAAGAAAACTATTAGCGGTGAACCAATAGGTGATATTAAAATTACAAATGCACCTCTATCAGGAATTATAATCGAAGGGGATTTAGTGCCTAGATTAATTGATGAAATTCCGATTATTGCTTTATTAGCTACACAAGCTGAGGGAAAAACTATTATTCGAGATGCTGAAGAATTACGGGTGAAGGAAACAGATCGAATTCAAGCTATTGTAGACGTACTTTCAAGACTTGGTGCTAACATTGAAGCTACTGATGATGGTATGATTATAGAAGGGAAGACATCTTTAAATGGTGGAGAGGTCAGATCTTATGACGATCATAGAATCGCAATGATGGTCGTAGTTGCTTCACTAATTTCAGAAGACCATGTGATCATAGATGACTTATCATCTATCAGCATTTCTTATCCCGGTTTTATGAACGACCTACAGACCTTAGTAGGAAAATAAAGATTTAAACCTTGATAGATGGAAGGGATTAAAGACGTGAATATTCTCGAAGAAGCAAATAAATTAATGGAAATGGACCAAGTGGACATGGCCACCAAAATAATTAACGGTCATTTGCTTGAAGCAACTGATGATGAATTATATTGGATTGCCGAGTTTTACATGAATTGGGGCTTTTTAGTTGAGGCAGAAGATATTCTAACGCAATTATTAAAAAAGTATCCAAATGAAAGTGACCTCAAACTATATTTAACAGATATTTATATAGAACAAGAAATGGACGAAAAAGCAATCGATTTACTTAACTCTATTCCTATAGAGGATGATTCTTATATCCAAGCTTTAGTAGCACTTGCCGATCTTTATCAAGCCCAAGGGTTGTTTGAAGTTGCGGAACAGAAGCTCCTACAAGCAAAAAATCGAAGTCCATCTGAACCAATTATTGATTTAGCATTAGGAGAACTATATTATTCGTTTGGTGATTTTAAGCGTGCAATTACTTTCTATGAAAAAGCCTCCAAGGCGCAAGTACCGAATATCCCGTTGCATGAACGATTGGCTGAATCCTATGCAAATGTAGGAGAATACGAGCTCGCCCTAACGTATTATGAAAAAACAAATAGTGATAATCCAGATTTGTTATTTAAATATGGTGTAACTGCATACCAAGCTGATAGAAGAGACATTGCAATTCATGTGTGGGAGAAGCTAATCGAAGAGGACCCTTATTACCATACTGCTTATATCCAATTGGCCAAAGCTTATGAGGATGAAGAGCTGATAAGAGAAGCGTACGAAACGACTTTACGAGGGCTAAAGTTAGATGAATTCAATAAAGAATTGTACTTCATGGCAGGTAGTTTGGCACACAAATGCAATTTGGATGACGAGAGTGAAAAGCACGTTCGTGAAGCAGTCAGCCTAGATACCGACTATAAAGAGGCAGTGTTATTTCTAATTGAATTATTAAAAGGAATGGATAAACAAGCAGATATTATCGAACTAATCCAACACATCCAAGAATCAGGTGGGGACGATCCCCTTTATGATTGGGAAATAGCACGAGCTTTTAATGAAATTGAATCATATAATGATGCATTAAATTACTACCGGGAAGCATATAATAGCTTACAACATGACAGTGACTTCCTAAGAGAATACGGATACTTCTTAATGGAAGAAGGGAGGACTGGGGAAGCAATTAACGTATTTACTGCATATTTAGAAAAAGAACCGCAGGATGATGAGATTGTCGAATACGTTAATCGTTTAAAGCAAATGTAAGGTAATAGGGAGGAGGTTGCCAACTCTATGCAAGCACCAGTTTCTGTGAAAGATAAAAAGAAATTTTTACAATGGTTTCTTAATAATTATCAGTTGAAAAAAAGAGAAAGTGTGTGGATTTTAAATTATTTAATTAATCATCATGAAATTTTAGAAAATGTTCATTTTGTTCATGATGCTAAATTTTGTTTAAGAAGCGTTATTATTACTAGCCAGTGTTCAAAAGAAGTTCCATTCCGTTTTTATAAAAATCATTTAGTTACAACAGATGCAGAAAAAGCATTTCATGATATCCGCTTAAACCAACATGAATCACTTTATATTCAACTAAATTTTAATAAGTCAAACCAAAATCATAAGTATGCTGCGGTATTAGAGGAAAACCCTTTTGTTCCCGATGAATATTTAATAACCCAACAAGATAAAGAAAATGCTTCGATATTACTTGAACATTCACTATTTGAATTTCAGCGAAAACGTATATTAGAGAAAATTGATCAATCCCTTGATGATCAGGATCGGGAAGAGTTTAACACCTTGGTGAGAGAGCTTAGGATCCTAGAAGCAAAGATGCTTAGTCAACCTAGCTTGCAAGAGCAATAGGTTGATTTTTTTTGTTTTCGCAAGTATATTTACTAGGGAATCATAATTTGGACATTTTGGTAAATACTAGTGAGAGGTGGCTACATTCATGCAATGGACAAAAAAGGATATGGAGTTATATCTTGGGTCTAAGGAATACTTTGACACCGCAATTATCCCAATCATCCCATTTCAACTATCACAAGAAGCAAATATTGGAAAAAGTACCTCTAAACGTGAAGTATTATCTGTTTTTGTAACGGAAATAGAAAGAGAACTTTCCGGTAGGTTATTGCTCATTCCTAATTACTATTATTTAGAATTTGGTGATAAAGATGAGGAAGCGAAGCGGTTGAATAACTGGACCGAGGAAATTTCAAAACAGCCCTTTAAGCATGTTTTTATCCTAACGTTTGATGCAGGCTGGAAACGCCATGAGAAAGACTTGGATGCTAACCTATTATGGTTGCCAGGCTTTCAGACGGATCAGTTAAACTCAACAGAAATTTTGCAAATGATAAGAGGGCAAGTTGCTGATGTAGTTGAGTTGATTCGGAGTTATTGGTAAATCTTCAAGAATTTATGAAATCTTTCGTAACAAAGAAGGATATTTATTGACCGAGCAGTTAGTTTGCGCTATCATGATAATGTCCTAGTAATCTGATTAAAATTATTGTCCGTGATTATTGTGAAGAGGGGGGAAAATCATGAGCGAAGAAAAGCAACAAGTGTCCCGTCGTCAATTTCTAAACTATACACTAACTGGTGTTGGTGGATTTATGGCTGCTGGTTTGCTTGCACCTATGCTCAGAATGGCGATTGATCCAGTTTTACAGCCACCATCTGAAGGTGAATTTGTAAACGTAGGACTTGCCGTTGAAGATATCACAACAACACCTCAACGTGTCGATTGGAAAATTAAACAAGTAGATGGCTGGTATGAGTCTGAGCCAGGTAGAACTGCCTGGGTATATAAGGATGATAACGGTGACATTATAGCACTTTCCCCAATTTGTACACACTTAGGTTGTGTAGTATCTTGGGAGGGTAGTGAAGATCACCCAAATCAGTTCTTTTGCCCATGCCATGACGGTCGCTATACCAAGGATGGTGTAAACGTTAAAGGAACACCACCATTAGCGCCACTACCAACATTTGAGCAAAAAGTAGAAAATGGAATGCTATACTTAGGTAAAGCGATACCAAGAAAGGGGGCGTAATTATTTATGCTACAGAAAATTTATGACTGGATTGATGAGCGTATTGACATTACGCCGATCTGGCGGGATATTGCAGACCATGAAGTTCCAGAACACGTAAACCCTGCACATCACTTTTCTGCATTTGTGTACTGTTTTGGTGGGTTAACATTCTTCGTGGTAGTTATTCAAATTCTATCTGGTATGTTTTTAACAATGTATTATGTGCCAGACATTGAAAACGCTTGGAAATCAGTTTATTACTTACAAACTGAAGTTGCACATGGACAAATTGTACGTGGTATGCACCACTGGGGTGCAAGTGTCGTTATTGTCATGCTTTTATTACATACTTTACGAGTGTTTTTCCAAGGAGCATATAAGAAACCAAGAGAATTAAACTGGATGGTTGGAGTATTAATCTTCTTCGTTATGCTTGGTTTAGGTTTCACAGGTTACTTATTACCTTGGGATAACAAAGCATACTTTGCAACTCAGGTTGGACTAGAAATGGCCGAACAGGTTCCTGTAATCGGAGGAGAATTAAAAGCACTACTTGCAGGTGATGAGGAGATCGTTGGTGCTCAAACGCTAACTCGTTTCTTTGCGATTCACGTATTTTTCCTGCCGGGTGCATTATTTGCTCTGATGGCTATTCACTTTGTGTTAATCCGTAGACAAGGTATCTCAGGACCACTATAAAAAGGAGGGGAAAGCTATGCATAAGGGAAAAGGAATGAAATTTGTTGGAGACTCCCGGGTTTCCGCAGAACGTAAAGCGTCACAAATACCTAAAGATTATTCTGAGTATCCTGGAAGAACAGAAGCTTTTTGGCCTAACTTTTTATTAAAAGAGTGGTTGGTAGGTGCGGTATTCCTAGTTGGGTTCTTAAGTCTTACATTAGCTCATCCATCTCCATTAGAAGGAATGGCTGATCCAACAAACGCATCATATATACCATTACCAGACTGGTACTTCTTGTTCTTGTATGAATTATTGAAATACGAATTTGCAAGTGGAAATTATATTCTATTAGGTATGATTGTTTTACCAGGACTTGCATTCGGTGCACTTCTTCTTGCGCCATTCCTAGATAATGGTCCAGGGCGTCGTCCACATCAACGACCAATCGCTGTCATTATGATGTTACTAGGTTTAACGTCAGCTATTTGGTTAACGTACACAGCTGCATCACATGTGGATTGGGAAACCCGTGCTGAAATGAATAAACCGATTCCACCAACAGCTGTAGAAATTGACAAATCACATGAAGGTTTTGCTGCGTATGAAGCAAGTTGCTTACAGTGTCACGGTGAAGCATTAGAAGGAACTGGAATGGCTCCAGCTCTACTTGGTACTGAGTATACAGCGGAAGAAATAGCTAAAATAGCTGTTGAAGGTCTTGAAGGAGACCCTGGTATGCCTCCTAATATGTTCACTGGGTCAGATGAAGAACTTGAGCAACTAGTTGATTTCATCATGACTGTGAACGAAAAGGCAGCAGAATAATCACCATATTTTATAGCACCTTTGCCACTGTGGTAAAGGTGCTTTTTAAATCAGAAATGGAGGGGAGCATCATTTATATGATAAAAGCTATACTATTAGACCGACGCTTCCTTATTGTATTATTCCTTATTAACCTATTTGGTACTATTTACGGATACTATTGGTATCGTGCACAGTTAAGACTGACACCAGATATCTTTTTAATCTTTGTACCGGATAGTCCAACCGCTAGCTTATTTTTCACTATCTTTTTACTACTTTTCATTTTTAAAAAGCATTTTCCATTAATAGAAGCTTTGGCCATAATTACCCTATTTAAATATGGCTTATGGGCTGTGGTAATGAATTTGTTAACTTTATGGGTAAATGGTGGTTTGCCTCCAGAAGGCTACATGTTAATGGCTTCTCATGCTGGTATGGCAATACAAGGTTTACTTTACGCGCCATATTACAAGATCCGTTTAATACATATTGTAATTGCCGCTGTTTGGACCTTACATAATGATGTAATCGATTATGTATTTGAAATGATGCCCATGTATTCGTCATTAACTATTTATATGAACGAAATAGGTTATTTCACTTTCTGGTTAAGTATACTCTCCATATACATTGCTTATAAGTTAACAATTCGTGTTAAAAATAAGCCAAGCCACTAAGTTATATAGTATCTAGATCGCTCATACATTTATAGAGATGATTCTACAATGAGGGTGATCTCTATGAAGACAAGGACATTGAAGGCACTACTATGGCTAATCATAGGGATATTAGTATATTTACTTATGGGACTCCTATTTGATGAGGAAGTAATTGCAATAGAACTAGGAGAAAAGGGAAACGATGAAATGTTTCCCTTTTATTGGTTGATTATTATTGTAGGTGGTCTCATTGCTTGTACATTATCTTATGTGAGCTGGAGAAAATATAAAGGGGAAAAGCAAAAGAAAGTAGAGGATAACGACAAATCAATTGACTGAGTTCCCATTTTTGACTAAAATTGACCTATAGAAATACTATTCATCATTGGAGGAATGCAACGAATGGGTGCCTATCTGATTTATATAGCCTTACTTTTAATTGTCCCGTTATGGGCTCAATCAAGGGTTAAGAGTACCTACAAGAAATATTCAAAAGTAGCAACGTCATCGATGATGACCGGTGCTCAGGTAGCAAGGAAAATACTGAATGATAATGGACTTTATGATGTAGATATCCATGAAACAAAAGGAATGCTGACAGACCATTATGATCCTAGAAAGAAAGCTGTATTCCTTTCTAGTGGGATTTATCATGGCCACTCCATGGCAGCTTCTGCTGTTGCAGCTCATGAAGTTGGACATGCTATTCAAGATGCAGAGTCTTATGCGTTTTTAAGATTTAGAAGTGCGTTAGTACCTGTTGCTAACTTTGGTTCCAATATATCGTTCTTTTTAATTCTTGCAGGCTTTCTAATGGGTTTAACCGAACTTGCAATACTTGGAGTTGTTTTCTTTGGAGCAGCTGTATTGTTCCAGTTAGTTACGTTGCCTGTTGAATTTGATGCATCGAATCGTGCAATGGCACAGCTTGTATCTAGTGGAGTTATCCGCAATAATGAAGAACGTGATACCAAGAAGGTATTGAACGCAGCAGCGATGACGTATGTAGCTGCAGCTTTAGTAGCAGTTGCAGAATTAATAAGATTTATTTTAATGATCGTTGCAAGTAACCAAGAATAAAATGGTTAAAAGGGATGAGCCACTAAGTTCATCCCTTTTTTATTTTGATACTACCAAAAAGCATTTAAGTTAAAATATAGCAGCTTCATTAAGAAGAAATATTAATCATGTATTGGGTTTTTATTTTCATCAAGCGTAAACCCTTCACCTAGTACGTCATGGACTGTTCCAACCGCTACAAATGCTTGTGGATCAATGGTGTTGATAATGCTCTTAAGCTTTACTATTTCATTCCTACCGACAACACAAAACAGCACGTCACGCTTCTCTCCAGTGAAACTCCCACGTCCATCTAAAATAGTAACACCACGATCCATGTCTTTCATGATTTTTTTGGCAATATCACCACTTCTTGAGGAGATAATTGTTGCTCCTCGTGCAGAGTAAGCACCTTCTTGAATAAAGTCGATTACCCTTGCGCCAATATATACAGCGACTAATGTATACATCCCTTGATCAAGCTCAAGAATGGTAAAAATCGAAGTCATAATAACAAGAAAATCAAACATAAACATGGTTCTCCCCATGCTCCAACCTATGTATTTATGGACTATTCTTGCTATAATATCAACACCACCAGTTGTTCCGCCATATCGGAATACGATTCCTAGTCCTACTCCAATGAAGACACCTGCAAATAGAGCCACTAGGAACATGTCTTGTTCTAGATTAATATCGTATTGATAGTTTTGAAAAATACTTAAGAATACGGACACAGATAGCGTTCCGATAATGGTGTAAAGAAAGGTATTTTTTCCAAGAAACTTCCAACCAACAAGTAGGATTGGAACATTTAATATAATATTCGTTATTGCTGGGTCCCAGTTAAATGCAAAAAATAGGATTAAGGTTATACCAGTGAATCCACCTTCACCAAGGTTGTGTTGCATATTAAAATGAACAATACCAAATGAAAAAATTGCAGCTCCTAGTAAAATAAAAAATATGTTTTTAAATTTTAAGCCAAATAACATTGGTGTACACCTCCGATAATGAAAAAACGACAACTTAATCGCACTTTTTCTATTATAATCAAATTAATAGTCAAGAACAATGTTTTCCATATGTTAAATAATTTGTCAAAAAACCTAGGATTCGCTACCATTAAAGAAACGATAGGTAAAGGAGACGAAGGACCATAAATACAAAGGTAGTAACAACAAAGGACATTCAACAAAGAGTGGATAATTATATTAGCCAATTTAAAGAGGGGTATTTTTCTCCTCTCGCACTTATGGCACGTTTAACGGAGGAAGTGGGGGAGCTTGCGCGAGAGGTTAACCATTATTATGGAGAGAAACCAAAGAAAGCAACGGAGAAAGAAAACACAATTGAAGATGAGCTTGGAGATATTCTATTTGTTATTGCTTCAATAGCAAATTCATTAGATATTGACATTGCCGATTCATTTAATCGTTCAATGACTAAGTTTGAAACTAGAGATAAAGATAGATGGACAAAAATATAATTTGCAGCAGGAGGAACAAATAATCCATGAATAAGAACATTGTAATTGCAGGTCCACGTGGTCGTATGGGTTCTGAGGCAGTAAATATGGTATTAAATGAACCTAGTTTTAATTTAGTAAGCTGTATTGACCATAAGACGGAGTTAAACCCTATTCTTGCTGAAAACAATATCCCTGTTTATCAGAATCCTGAGGAATGTTTTTATGCAAAT
Organism: Ornithinibacillus californiensis; assembly: GCF_001038485.1. Lineage (GTDB taxonomy): Bacteria > Bacillota > Bacilli > Bacillales > Amphibacillaceae > Ornithinibacillus > Ornithinibacillus californiensis. The sequence goes on along the minus strand of NZ_LDUE01000055.1, from coordinate 119,279 downwards.
GATGTAGATGTATTAATTGATCTTACAGTAGCTAAGGCAAGCTTTAATCATATTATTATGGCTTTGCAAAATAAGATTTCTTGTGTAGTAGGTACAACAGGTTTTACTAATGAACAATTGGAAGAAATCCAGCAAGTAGCAAAAGAGAATGAAACAGGTATTATTATTGCTCCAAACTTTGCAGTTGGTGCCATTCTCATGATGCATTTTTCAAAGATTGCTTCAAAGTATCTTGAAGATGTTGAGATTATTGAAAAGCATCATGACCAGAAAGTAGATGCCCCTTCAGGAACTGCCGTGAAAACAGCAGAAATGATTAAGTCTGTTCGTAAAAGTAAACAGCAAGGTCATCCAGATGAAATCGAAGTCCTATCAGGGGCTAGAGGAGCAACGGATGATGGAATTCATATACATAGTATACGACTCCCCGGATTAGTTGCACACCAAGAAGTGATTTTTGGAGGAGAAGGACAGACTTTAACAATAAAGCATGATTCCATGAATAGAAAGTCGTTTATGGACGGTATTAAGCTCTCGGTAAATCACGTAGTAGAGATAGACGGACTTATATATGGTTTAGAAAATGTCCTAGATTTGGATTGAAGGATGGAGGTATCTTATGAACGTTGCATTAATTGCTCATAATGAGAAGAAACCAATTATGATTAATTTTGCTCTTGCCTATCAACATGTTTTAAAAGAATATAATTTATTTGCAACTGGTACGACTGGAAAGATGATTTCCGATGAAACTGGACTAGATGTACATCGTTTTCAGTCAGGACCATATGGTGGCGACCAACAAATTGGCGCAATGATTGCAAATAATGAAATGGATATGGTTATATTCTTTAGAGATCCCTTAACCGCCCAACCGCATGAACCAGATGTTAGTGCACTAATAAGACTTTGTGATGTTCATCAAATTCCACTTGCTACGAATCTCAGTTCGGCAGAAATCTTTATCCATGGACTCGAACGAGGAGACTTGGATTGGAGAAAAATCGTTAAAGAAAAGAAGGAATAATAAGAATGAAGAAGAAAATAGGTATCACCTGTTATCCATCAGTTGGTGGATCTGGGGTAATCGCAACAGAGTTAGGAATGTTACTTGCAGAACAAGGTCATGAAATTCATTTTATTACATCAAGCCTTCCATTTCGTTTAAATCGGGTTATTCCTAATATTTATTTTCATGAGGTAGAGGTTAGTCATTACCCCGTTTTTCAGTATCCACCATATGATTTAGCTTTAGCTACGAAAATGGCCGAGGTAATTGACCGCGAGGAATTGGATATACTTCATGTCCATTACGCTATGCCTCATGCGATCTGTGCTATTTTAGCCAGGGATATGGCTAAACGTGACGTGAAGATTGTAACGACACTCCATGGAACTGACATAACAGTTCTAGGATTTGATAATACGTTCAAACGGATGATTCGATATGGGATTGAGAAATCAGATGCGGTTACAGCTGTATCTAATGACTTGGTAATTCAAACTAAAAGAATGATTGAAACAGAAAAGGAAATTTCCGTCATATATAATTTTGTTAATGAAGAAGAATATTTTAAAAGAGATCTACATCGAATTAAGTCAGAATATGGCATTAAGGAAGATGAAAAGGTCATAATTCATATCTCTAATTTTAGAAAAGTAAAAAGGCTAGAAGATACCATTAATACGTTTAAACTAATTAGAGATGAGCTACAAGCAAAGCTATTACTAGTCGGAGATGGACCAGAATATTCCACCACGTTTCAATTAGTTGAACAACTAGGAATTCAAAATGATGTGTTATTTTTAGGTAAACAAAAGAATATTAGTGACCTCTTATCTATTGCAGATTTAAATTTATTAATGTCTGAGAAAGAAAGTTTTGGTTTAGTACTATTAGAAGCGATGGCATGTGAAGTACCATGTATAGGTACGAAGGTCGGTGGAATACCAGAGGTTATTGTCCATGAAGAGACAGGTTTTATTGTGGAATTAGGTGATGTTCGCCAGGCTGCAGATTATGCTATCAAACTACTTACAAATGATCGTTTACTAAATAACTTTTCCCAAAATGCCTTGAAGCGTGTAAGCGAACATTTTCATTCATCTATTATTCTGAACCAGTATGTGGAATTATATCATAAGATTTTATCTGAATAACATATCCTAGGGGTGCTAATGTTCATGAAATTATTAACAGGGCCTTTCCAGGAGGCGATTTACATAATAGATACAATTGAGCGTGCTGGACACCAGGCTTATTTTGTCGGTGGATGTGTTCGTGATTCTCTATTAAACCGGACTATTGGGGATGTGGATATTACTACGTCCGCTAAACCACATGAGATTCAGTCCATCTTTAATGAAGTTATACCTGTTGGGATTGAACATGGAACTGTTATTGTTAGACATAACCAAGTATCGTATGAGGTAACTACTTTCCGAACGGAGGGCGATTATTCTGATCATCGTCATCCAGATTCGGTTTCTTTCATGGATAAAATCGATGAAGACCTAGCACGTAGGGACTTTACAATTAATGCATTAGCCATGGACAAAACCGGAGTATTGGTTGATTTATTTGATGGACAAGAAGACCTGAAGAAAGGCTTGATTCGAACAGTAGGGAACGGGTATGAGCGTTTTACGGAAGACCCTCTGCGCATTCTACGCGCTGTTCGCTTTTCCAGCCAACTAGGTTTTGAAATAGAAAAACATACACGTGAAGCTATAACCGCAACAAAGTCTTCAATAGAGGGACTAGCAGTTGAGCGAATAACGGTTGAATTAGAGAAATTATTTGCAGGTACTTATGTAAAAAGCGGCTTAGAATATATAAATGAGCTAGGAATTGAACAACATCTACCAGTATTGAAAAATGTTCCTATATTATCGAGAATAACGCATACCATTCAGCCATTAGAGACTATCGCGGAAGTAATCTGCCTAATTCATCATGTAGATTCTGAAGCTGGAATTCAACAAATGGTGAAGGAATGGAAATGTTCTAATCAAGTGTTGAGGAAAGCAAAAACTCTATGTCATGCCATTGAATATTATCAAGTGAGTGGATTAGACAATTGGTTAGCATACCAACTCTTACCAGGCTATCACGATGCTTTTGCACGGGTAATTGAGGTACTTTCCCCAGGGGAATTAAATAAAAACGAGTTAATATCCTTAAAAGATAATTTAGCCATTACTTCAAAAAAAGAACTTGCTATCAATGGAAATGATATAATAGATTTATTTCCTACTGTCCAAAAAGGACCATGGATTCAGTACTTATTAGTTAAACTGGAGAAATTAGTCGTTGATGGAGTCATCCATAACGAGAAATCAATTTTAAAGGATTGGATAAAATGGAATCCACCCGAAGTAAAATAATTAATTTATTATCACAAAATCCAGATATATATTTATCTGGTCAAGAGATTTCTAATCTACTTGAAATTTCACGTAGTGCCATTTGGAAACATATGAAGGAATTAGAAAAAGATGGGTATAGGATTGAAGCTGTTAGGAATAAAGGGTACCGAATACTTGAGTCGCCTAATAAAGTTAGCGAGAACACTGTGCAATGGGGATTACATACAGAATGGTTAGGGAAGACAATTATTCATAAAGAAACAGTTACATCAACCCAGCTTATTGCTCACCAACTTGCGTCTGATCATGCTGATCATGGAACGGTAGTAATTGCTGATGAACAAACAACAGGAAAAGGTAGGTTAAGCCGAGAGTGGCATAGTGCAAAAGATAAAGGAATCTGGATGAGCATTATTTTAAGACCTTCCATACTACCTTATTTAGCTCCACAATTAACCTTACTTACTGCGACTGTATTGGCTGATGTGTTAAAAAAGGAGTCACTTTTAGACCCGAAGATTAAATGGCCAAATGATATAATATTAGCTGATAAAAAGGTTTCTGGAATATTAACAGAGATGCAGGCAGAGCAAGATCAAATAAACTATATCGTGATTGGGATTGGTATAAATGTTAATCATGAACAAAACGACCTTCCAATAGATGTCCAATCTAAAGCAACATCAATAAAAATAGAAACAGGGAAGACTTGGGATATAACTAAATTAATTCAAAACATATTCGTTACCTTTGAGAAAGCATATTCAGATTATATGTCACAAGGCTTTTCTATAGTAAAGAATAAATGGGAAAGTTACGGTTATCGTCTAGGGGAAAAAACAACCATTAAGACTTTTCAAGATGTCCAGGAAGCTACTATTGTGGGAATTGCTGAGGATGGGGCATTACTTGCGAAATACAATGATGGTTTGATAAAGAAGGTCTATTCCGGAGAAATTGATTGGTTTCAAAATCATTGATAATGGTGTGGAAGAGGTATCTCTTAGGCCAGAGATGCCTTTTCATCTTTCAATAAATACGGTGGCCTTTAATAAAAATATCCAATCAAGTTTAAACTATGAAGTGAAATAGAAAGGTGGTGAGGATATGAATCGTTTTGTTGTATTAGATTTAGAAACCACTGGGAATTCATCTGCCAACCAAGATAAAATCATTGAGGTAGGTATTGTAGTAATTGAAAATGACCAAATTATCGATGAGTTTTCCACCATGCTTTACCCTGATAAAACGATACCACCATTTATTACCAAGTTAACAGGAATTAAAGACGAGGATGTAAAAGACGCCCCGACTTTTAGTGAAATGGCAGACACCATTGTAAATTTACTGGAAAATAGTTATTTAATAGCACATAACGTTCCATTTGATATGGGATTTTTAAATGGGGAATTACGTGCAATTGGAAAATCAGGACTAAGAAATCCAGTAATAGATACGGTGGAACTAACAAGGATATTGTACCCTCAGGCACCTGGATTTAAGCTAGGTCTTCTTGCAGAGTATTTAAATATTGAGCACAATAATCCACATCGTGCATTATCGGATGCATTTGTAACGGCAAAGCTATTTATAAAACTAATGAACAAAATTTCTTCATTACCTTATGAGACATTAGAGCATTTATTAAAAATAGAAAAATCACTCAAATCAGACCTTTACGAGATATTAATAAATTATAAAGAAACCAAAGCATTTTCTACTGAAGAGTCAATATTTACTTCATACAATGGATTGGCTTTTCGTAACAATTCTCCTACTAATCGAGATAAAGTTTCTATAACTACTTCCTTTGGTGAATATCTAGACTCCATTTATGAAGAGAATGGAACGATGGAAGCACAAATGAAGAAATATGAGAAGAGAACAGGTCAACGGATAATGTCTGAGGATATCTATGATTCCTTTCAGGCGAAAATGCATGCTTTGATAGAAGCGGAAACAGGGACAGGAAAATCCTTAGCATATCTAATCCCAGCGGTTTACGAAGCGGTTCAATCGAGTAAAAAGCTAGTAATAAGTACATATACGACCCAGTTACAATCACAGCTATTAGAAGAAGAGGTACCATTAATCAGAGAATTAGTCTCATTCCCATTTAAGGTTGCTCTTTTAAAAGGTAAGCAGCACTATATTAGTATTGAAAAGTTCGCCAATGAACTGTATACATCCCAACAGGATAATTACGATATTGCACTGACAAAAGCAATGATCTTAGTATGGTTACTGGAAACAGAAACTGGCGATATTGATGAGCTACATTTACCGTCACATGGTCAATTATTTTATAAAAGAATATCTGCAGATACCGAAGGACAAGCAGATCCTTCATCTCCCTGGTATAAGTACTCCTTCTACCAAAAGGCTAGAAGAAATGCACAACTTGCAGACATAATAATCACCAATCATGCATTATTATGTGCAGATATTTTTAATGATTACCAGTTCCTTCCTAGTTATGAAAAAGTTATTATTGATGAAGCCCACCATTTGGAAGAGACAGCTTCTAAGCATTATGGGTTAAAGTTAGATTATGTTAATATGCAACATGTCTTTAACCAGATTGGATCTATTGGGGAAGGGAAATGGATCGATAAAATTATGGAAAAACAGAATCCATCGGCAAATGATTCATTCCAAGAGAAATGGAACGAATTGTTAACCTTAACGAAATATGAGTTGGATGATTTATTTCGATCGATTTTCCAATATGTAATCAAGCAGGAAGGAACTAAGAAAGTTTTAAGTGATGTTGGTCGCATGCAATATCGTTATGAAGGTAGAAAAGAAAATGAAAAAAGTTGGAATACAATAAAGGAAATGGCAACAAGGTTAATCTTCTATGTCCGTGATCTTATCCATCAACTTACCAAGTTAAGCCAACATCTTACAGAGAAACACAGGAAGGATGAAACGGAACATCGTATAGAAATTTTACAATCATGTATTGACGGTATTGAACAACTCTTCTTAATCGACAATGATTCTGTTGAGGTAAAATGGATAGAAATTGAGGCGTATGGAGCTAAGAATGCTGTTTATTTATATAGTGAACCAGTTAATATTTCCTCAGTGTTGCATGAGAGATTCTTCAATGTAAAAGATAGTGTGATCCTTACGAGTGCTACTTTAACAATGAAAAATTCCTTCCATTTTATCCAAAGGAGACTTGGGGTACAACAGACACGCTTGTTTTCGAGGAAAATAGAATCTCCATTCTCTTATCAAGAGCAGGTTCGTGTTATGGTACCTAGTGATTTTCCAGAGCTAAGCTATGGAAATACAGAAGACTTTGTAATTGCTACATGTGAGGCCATTCTATCTTTAGCAGAAATTACAAACGGAAGAATGATGGTTTTATTTACCTCCTATGATATGCTTAAAAAATCCTATTACCTATTAAAGGAAACGATGGAAAATGAAAAGTTCGTGTTAATTGCACAGGGGATATCAAGTGGAAGTAGGGAAAGATTAAAGAAAAATTTTCAGACATTCGAACAATCCATATTATTAGGAACTAGCTCTTTTTGGGAAGGAGTAGATATACCTGGTGACGACTTATCTTGTTTAGTAATCGTAAGGCTACCTTTTCAACCACCCAATCACCCTGTTTACGAAGCGAAGGCATTGGATATGAAGAAGAATGGTGGGAATGCATTTTATGATTTAGCTTTACCCAATGCTGTTATCCGATTTAAACAAGGGTTTGGTCGATTAATCCGATCCACTAATGATAGAGGTATCGTGTTTGTTTGTGATGCGAGAATAATGAAATCATCCTACGGGAAGTATTTTATCGATTCAATTCCAAAAGTACCAATTGCTTTTGATTCGACAAAGGAATTAATGCAAAGGGCGAAAGAGTGGTTTTAAGTCGATTTGGCAGTTACAGTTGGGAAACAATAATTACACCATTTTGGGCAATAAAAAGAACTGATGCTGCAGCATCAGTTTAATAAGGTGGTATGGTGTTTAGAATTTTTTGGTTGAAATAAATAAAAACAAAACAAAAAACAAGAATTGCTTGGTATAATATAGGTGTTTCATCTTATTTAAGTTCAACGTAGTAATAGTATAAGCACTAGTTAGAGAAGTATGATTAACAATAATTGATAAGAATAGAAGCATTTTAATAGGTATAGTTAAAAATGGAGGGTTTCAAAATGGATTATCATCAAGTTGATAAAAATATAATTAGAAACAGACTTATAAATGTATAAGCGAGAAGTAAGGTTACCCTCCTGGACTAAATGGACACTTCTTTCTGTCTTTCTTTTAATTGTTGCAATAATAATTTATCTTCTGTTTCTATATCATGATGTTCAACAGAGTAAAACGGCTGGTTTTGATAACGCTGAAGAAAGAGTTATCAGAGATACTGAAGTTAATCAGATTGTTAAAACAATGAGATTTCATGGGAATAGCCTATATTATATAGTATACGGAATTACAGCTAGCGATGAAGAAGTTATTGTGTTTGTTCCACAAGATTCAGAAGTTGACGTGAGAGTCGTGTATCAAAGTGAGATTATACCTGAAGACGCATTGATACAGAAATGGGCAAAAGACTGTGTTGGTTGTGAGTTCATAGAAATTACTCCAGCTTACATAGACGATACTGCACTATGGGAGATTACCTACTTAGATGAAGTAGGACGTTATGTTCTGGATTATGTTTCGATTGTTGATGGTACGAAGTATGAAGAGTTTCGCTTTAATAAAATGTTCAATTAAGTGAGGGACCGACAAATGGAAATGGCAAATAGAGTGAAAACATTAACACCTTCGTCAACTTTAGCTATAACTGCTAAAGCGAAGGAACTTAAGAACAGTGGTCATGATGTCATTGGCTTAGGGGCGGGAGAACCAGACTTCAATACACCTGAATATATTATTCAAGCCGCAAAAGCAGCAATGGACCAAGGATTCACGAAGTATACAGCTACAGGTGGTATTAATGAGTTAAAACAATCCATTGTAGATAAGCTAAAAAGGGAAAATAACCTTGTATATCAGTTAAATGAGGTAATTGTAACATCCGGTGCTAAGCATGCGCTTTACACCCTATTTCAAGTGCTTTTAAATGATGGTGATGAGGTAATCGTTCCTACACCATACTGGGTGAGCTATCCTGAACAAATCAAACTAGCAGGAGGTAACCCCGTATTTATCGATGGTATGGAAGAAAACGAATTTAAAATAACACCAGATCAATTAGAAACCGCTATTACTAGTAAAACAAAAGCAATTATAATCAATTCACCTAGCAACCCTACTGGGATGATGTACAGTGAGAAAGAGTTGAAAGCTTTAGGGGAGCTGTGCTTGAAACATCATTTAGTAATTATCTCGGATGAAATTTATGAAAAATTGATTTATACAGATGATAAGCATGTTTCTATTGCACAAATTTCTACTAAGTTAAAGGAACAAACAGTAGTAATTAACGGAGTTTCTAAATCCCATGCGATGACGGGCTGGAGAATAGGATATGCAGCAGGTCCACAAGCCATTATTAAAGCTATGACCAATTTAGCATCTCATTCAACTTCCAATCCAACTTCAATAGCACAATATGGAGCACTTGCTGCATATGAGGCTGAAGAAGATCCGACCATTGAAATGCGTAAAGTATTTGCAGAAAGACTCAATGCGTTATATGATTTAATCGTGACTATTCCGGGTGTAACTTGTAAAAAGCCTCAAGGAGCTTTTTACCTATTTCCAAATGTGGCTGAAGCTGCTACATTAAATGGTTTCGATTCAGTTGATGATTGGGTTGCTACTTTATTAGAGGAAGAAAAGGTAGCAGTAGTACCGGGTTCTGGTTTTGGCGCACCCAATAATGTTCGTTTATCCTATGCCATATCGAAAGAACAATTAGTGGAAGCAGCTAATCGGATCAGAAGATTTGTAGAAAAAAACAAGCATTAAGGAATTCATCCAGATGGAGTAAAATATAGACTAATGGAGGTTTTTTGATTGAAAACAACAATCGCACAAGTATCCAAATATGAGGGACAAAAAGTAACAATTGGAGCATGGCTTGCCAATAAACGCTCAAGTGGTAAAATCGCATTCCTACAATTACGTGACGGGACTGGATTCATGCAAGGTGTAGTAGTTAAAAGTGATGTTAGCGAGGAAACATTCCAACTAGCAAAAAACATGAGCCAAGAATCATCGATGTACATAACTGGTACTATTGTAGAAGACACACGCTCGCCATTAGGCTATGAAATGCAAGTATCAGATATTGAATTAATTCATGAGGCTGTTGATTATCCGATAACGCCTAAAGAGCATGGTACCGAATTCTTAATGGATCATCGTCATTTATGGTTACGTTCTAAACGCCAACATGCAGTAATGAAGATTAGAAATGAAATTATCAGATCTACATACGAGTTCTTTAATGAGCATGGCTATGTAAAGATTGATCCACCGATATTAACAGGTGCATCAGCAGAGGGAACTACTGAGTTGTTCCATACGAAATATTTTGATGAAGATGCTTATTTATCACAAAGCGGTCAATTGTATATGGAAGCGGCAGCAATGGCATTAGGTAAAGTTTTTTCATTCGGTCCAACATTCCGAGCAGAGAAATCAAAAACACGTAGACATTTAATTGAATTCTGGATGATAGAACCGGAAATGGCGTTTGTAGATCATGATGAAAGTCTAGAAGTACAAGAGAACTATGTGAGTCATATCGTTCAATCTGTTCTTAAAAACTGTAAATTAGAACTAGATGTATTAGGTAGAGATACTGCAAAGCTTGAAAAAGTAAAAGCGCCATTCCCAAGGATAACTTATGATGATGCAGTAGCTTTATTACAGGAAAAAGGGTTTACAGATATTGAGTGGGGGGAAGACTTTGGAGCTCCTCACGAAACAGCAATTGCGGAAAACTTTGATATGCCAGTATTTATTACAAACTGGCCAAAAGATATTAAAGCATTCTACATGAAGCCAGACCCAAACAGAGAAGATCTCGTTCTTTGTGCAGATCTAATCGCACCAGAAGGTTATGGCGAAATTATCGGTGGTTCACAACGAATTGATGACTTAGAGTTAATGAAACAACGCTATGAGGAACATGGGCTGACTGGTCCTGCTTATAAGTGGTATCTTGAGCTTAGTCAATATGGAAGTGTCCCACACTCCGGCTTTGGTTTAGGCTTAGAACGTACTGTTGCATGGTTATCAGGTGTTGAACATGTACGAGAGACTATACCGTTCCCTAGATTATTAAACCGTCTTTACCCATAAATAAATCTGTTTTTGTGGCTGTCCCAAATAATGGGTCAGCCCTTTTATATAGCTTTAAATTATTAGTATTGATGTCGAATCATGCTATACTATGTATGAGGTGCAATGAAATGAAAAAATCTATTCCAATTCAAGAGATATTAAACAATCAAATAACAATACCTAATAAATTATTACTTAATTATAAAGCATTAGGACTCAATGAAACAGAGTTGATAGTAGTTTTACAGATATATCGATCCACCTTACACGGGAACTATTTTCCTACTATCCAAGAATTAACTGAAATACTAACCATTGAGGAAAATGACTGTTCTAAGATATTACGGAAATTAATCCAAAGGAATTTAATGAAGATTGAACGTACCGAAAATAGTCAGCAACAATTAAGTGAAGTATATTCTCTTGAACCATTATGGGAAAAGTTATTTCAACCGGTGATGGAGGAAAAGCCTGAATCTTCGGAGGATGGATCTTTATTTATTTTATTTGAACAAGAATTTGGTAGACCATTATCACCATTCGAGATAGAAACAATCAATGTATGGTTAGATGAAGATGAACTTTCTCCTGCATTAATTAAGGCTGCATTAAGAGAATCGGTTCTAATGTCAAAGTTGAATTTTAAGTATATAGACCGAATTCTTAGAGAGTGGAAGAAAAAGGGGATTCATTCCGTTGAACAAGCAAGAGAGGCAACAAAGAGATTTCATGATAACCAAACAACAAGACAAACCAAAACCACTACATCAAAAAGGGATACATCGTTTTATTATAATTGGTTAGAGGGAGAGGACTAATGTTAAATAAGAAACAAATACGATTTTGCTTAAACGAAATAGGAAAAATGTTTCCAGATGCTGAATGTGAATTAACACATCGTAATCCATTTGAACTTGTTATAGCAGTCTTATTATCTGCTCAATGTACTGACGCACTGGTTAATAAAGTGACGAAAGATTTATTTGAGAAATATAAGACACCTGAAGATTATTTAGCAGTTGAGCTTGAAGAACTGCAACATGATATACGTTCTATCGGTTTATTTCGGAATAAAGCAAAAAATATTCAGAAACTATGTAGAGTCTTATTAGAAGAATATGGTGGGGAAGTACCAAGAGAAAAGAAAGAACTAGAGAAGTTAGCTGGTGTTGGTAGAAAAACAGCAAATGTCGTAGCATCGGTTGCATTTGGTGAACCAGCAATTGCTGTAGATACCCATGTGGAGCGAGTATCGAAAAGACTAGGTATTTGTCGTTGGAAAGATTCCGTCATAGAGGTAGAAGAGACATTAATGAGAAAGATACCGAAGGAAGAGTGGAGTGTTACACATCACCGGTTAATTTTCTTCGGAAGGTATCATTGTAAAGCTAAAAATCCTAACTGTCCAGAATGCCCATTGCTAGAGATATGTAGAGAGGGTCAGAAAAGGATGAAAAATAGGGTAGCAATATAAAAAGCTGTCACATCGCTGTGACAGCTTTTTTCTAATTATTCTTCTTCATCATCACCGATACCTGGTATAGGGATCAGTGTTTCATCTGATTCTGATTCTTCCTCTGGATCTGGTTCTCCTGGAATTTCAACTGAAGTACTTCTAGTTTCGCTTCGGCTTCCTTCATTAGCACCATTTCGACCTATAGCAGTAACATAAATGGTGTATGTCTGACCTGGTTGAAAATTCCCATTGATTTCAATTCCTTTAGACTCAACTACTTGCGTTCCACCTTGAGGTCCTTCAACTGTAACTTCAAAAGCAGCTGGAGGTCCATTATACCCCCAAGATACATCAATAAATGATTGTTCTGCGTTGTATACAGCCGTTAGACTGTCTACAGGTCCTATAGGGGAATTAGCTTCCTCGTTGTCTATTTTAACACTAACTGTTTGAGGATCACTACGACTTTCACCATTCTCATTACTTACTACAACAACTTGAACCGTATATTCCGCATCAGGACTAACTTCTGATATTTCAATTCGCTTTTCATTAGTAGAAGAAAGAACCTGCATTTCTCCTCCGTTTACACTCGCTGAGATTTCAAAGGATACATCTTCATCGGAATCATATTCCCATTCAGCAATAATGGCATTATTACCTTTACTATATTCCGCTTTGAGTTTTTCTACAGGATCTAACTTATCATACTTCTCGGAAGTCTTGCTTGGCTCTGTTCCCTTAACAAATAGTTCGGTAACAATTTCTGACTCTGGTGTATACTTACTTGGAAGGGCAGCTGGATTAGATCCTTTTTCAACTGCAACCTCAACTACTGAATCGGGCTTAGCAAAGTCAGCAGTTTCCTTGCCCTCATGCATTTTAGTCATAATATGCTTAAACAGGGAATGGGCGAGCCATTTTTCATCTTCCATAGTCCTTTTATTTTCAGCATCATCGTAACCAATCCATATTGCTGTCGTATAATTTGTTGTATACCCCGCAATCCATGAATCTTTTGCCCCAGCAACATCCTTAAAGTTTGTTGTACCTGTTTTAGCCGCAACTGGTAGACCAGAAATACGTGCAGGTCCTCCGGAAGATCCTTGTGCTAAAGCAGTTTTTAACATGTCAGATACCATATAAGCAGTATAATCTGACATGGCAACCTCAGGTTCAGGTGCCAAATCAATTGATGGTCCATCTGGGTAGACAACTTTTGTTACAGCATAAGGTTCATAGCGAATCCCCTCATTACCGAATGCTTGATAAGCACCAGCGAGCTGCAATGGATTTACATTCGTCTCAGCACCACCAATGGCATCTGTTAATTGTGGGCGGCCATTTTTAAATTCAATTCCCAAGTTATTACCGAATTTCTGTGCATTATCATAGCCTGCTACATCTACAAGCACTTTTAATGTTGGAACATTTAATGATTCTTGAAGGGCATATCTAGCAGTCATCCAACCTTGGTATTTACGGTTCCAGTTTCGAACTGGTTCACTATCTGACCCAGCTATTTCGTATGGTTTATCATCATTAATTTGATGGTAAGTAGACATTTTTTGATATTCAATAGCTGGGCCATAGGCAACGATCGGTTTAAAGGTTGAACCAGGCTGACTACCACCTTGAATAGCATAATTAAAACCACTTTGATAATTTCGATCACCACCGATAGCACGGATTGCACCAGATTTTGTATCCAGTACAACTAAACCAGCATGCAAGTCATCGTTAGGGTAGGTGATAGGGTTATTTTCTGAATTAGATAAGACTAATTCGACATAATCTTGTGCTTTTTTATCTAGAGTCGTATAAATCTCTAAGCCTTCTGTATAGATATCTGCACCATCAAGTTTTTCTACAACTTCTTGTTCAACTTGTGAAATGAAAGCATCATATGGGTTGGACGCTTCCTTTTTTTCAACCAATAGAGAAGTGATATCCACCTTTAATGCTTCATCCGCTTCTGCTTGCGTAATTTTGTCATGTCGAACCATTAATTTTAATACTGTTTCCATTCTTTCCTTCGTTAGGTCAGGATTTTTAAAAGGATCATAAGCAGAAGGTCTTTGTGGCAACCCCGCTAAAATAGCTGCTTCTGGTAATGTTAGTTCGTGTAAATCCGTCTTTCCAAAATAAGTTTCAGCTGCTTTAGCAACACCATAAGCACCTGAACCGTAATAGATTTTGTTTAAGTACATCTCTAAAATTTGTTCTTTGGAAAAATCCTTTTCCAATTGAAGTGCAAGCCATTGTTCTTGAACTTTTAATTTTATTTTCTTGTCAGGGTCTAGGAATGATTTTTCCACAACCTGTTGGGTTATTGTACTTGCACCTTCAGAACCAAACCCATTTCGAATATTTCCGAGGACGGCTCCAAATATACGACGAATATCAATTCCAGGATGATCGAAGAAGCGAGCATCTTCTGTAGCAGTAACCGCATCTTCTAGAACTATAGGTATATCATCATATTGAATTTTTGTACGTTTAAATTCTCCAAGGTCGGCAATAAGTTCACCATTCATATCATAGACCTTAGAAGATAAAGGGTCTGACAATTGGGATGTATCAATATCTGGTGCTGTGGAAATATAATAAGTGAATAAACCAGCAACCCCAATTCCGATGGCGATACCTATTAGAAATAATGTTAAAAAGATTCTTTTCCATAATGGTTTCTTTTTTGACTTTTTTTGTTTTCTTCGTGCAGTGCGACTTTGGCTTGAATTTGCCATTTCTCACTACCTCCAATCTAAAAATAAAGCTGATCAATAATAGCAAGATAATCAACTCTAGTTTGGTATTTGAAAGGTATTAGGTGACCTTTTTGCTTTATTTGATTGTATGGTATTGATTTTCTACCATCCGCTTCCTTTTCATACCAAAAAGAGAATAATTTATCTGCTTCTAATAAATAAGTCTCATCGTGAAAAGCAAATCGGATTATCATAAAGCATATGCCACCATGTTTTACAGAGGCTTCCATATGTTTTATTTGATGTTCATGGACGTTCGCCAAGGGAAAGGACGTTTTATTTTTAGTTTCTTTCGCCTCAAAATCTACATATCGATTTCGATATAATCCATTATAATCCGTTGTTGATGCTTGTTTGAAATAAGCTTCAGTAATAACAGCAGCACTACGCTTTGGATAATTTACTTTAACGATTTGAATAGGAGTAGGCTTTTTATGAATGACCGCCATATCCCTATCTAAGTAGTATTGATTCGTTTGATTGATGTCTTCTTCAAGAGTCATCCCACGATTTGAGAATGTTTGGTTATTAACTTTACTAATGGATGTGGATTGTTTCCCGTTTGGATAATTCATGAAAATGCCCCCTAGCATAAACAGTATCATATCAAAAAAACACCTGCAGTGTAACTTTAAAGTCTAAAATTTAAAAAAATATCACAGATTAAGGCAGGGTTTATCTCATGAAAGTAGCAAAAAATGAGCGAGACTATCTTCATTATATAATAAATGAAACTAGGAAGCATAATATAGACAACATATCACGCACGAAAGCATATCAAAACTTCTACATAAAACACCAAGAGATTAAATGGTCTCTACTTGCTAGCGTTGTCTCTCGTAATGCTGGATGGAATATGACTGACTTAACATTACCCCCTTATAAAAAAATGTTAGGTGATAATGAAAGAAATAATTTATTTATGACTTATGAGCGTGCTAATTGGCTTATTTTTTCTGATGCATACCCGCAACTATTAGTATATAAATTATCGCTAAAATACGATGTCCCATTTCGTGAATTATTAGAGGAGCTTCAAATATCAACTTTTATGATTCGAGAATGGGAGATATTTAGAAAAAAAAGAGATAAGAACCGATTAATGATCGCTTTAATTATTAATGAACAAAATGTCATTCATAACCCTGTCATCCGACAACCATATTTTAAAAAGAAAGTATTCTTCAGTTTTCCTTATATATTACAGAATCAATTTTTAATTAATGCAGTGTTACTTCCAACGAGAGAAGGGAGGTTATATGGTACCTTTATTCAAGGATTTACTAATATAGATAACCGAATAACAATTGGCAAAAATCTTGCCACACAACTATTCCATCGAGATGTTTATCCGGCAATCATGGATTTTATTCTCCATGTTGAACATACTGGTTCCAGAATTGATTATGAGAGATATCTCTCTATTCACTTACCTAAGAGTTCCATGCTTCGTATGACTTTTCCAATAATAGATCATCAAGATAATATTCGAAATGATTGGTATTTATTGGGGGGTATGAAAAAGAAGTGGTTCAAACCTTTACAAGTTGATCCTTTGGAAATAGGGATGTCTTTTTATCAGAAACGACACCTATTATATGCGTATTATCATATTAAGAGTATGTTTGATTAACAACGTAACTATCTATAACTCATCAACCAAATAGAAAAGGATTTGCAAATAGCAAATCCTTTTCATCAAGTAGATGGTCGATTTGGACCATTTAATTTCTTGTCTCCAGTTTTTAATGATTTACCATTTTCTACTTCTTTTTGTTTGTTTTTTTGTTTGTCTTTCATGATGAATACCTCCTTTACTTGTAGTTTGTCTAATAACCGAAAAAAAATGAGTTAAAGCACTAGTTTTGTTTCATTACTTCTAGTTTTGTCGAACGTGAAGGATACTAGCTATCATACATAGAATTATGATTTAACACACTAATAATCTGTGAGGTGGAAATGATGGGATTAGCGTTATTGAAAGAAAATGAACCAATCGGAGTCGTACGGAAAGATTTTGAAGAAGCATTACTTCAACTAGGAGATATGGCAAGGATTAGCGAGCAAAGACTAACACTTAAAGTTGATCATTGGATTGATGAAACTTATCAAGTGCAAAAGAGAGAAATAGAACAAGTATGTTTAGCGATTCAATCTTATAAGAAATAAGTGTAGTCGTATCCGAGCATGGTATAATGCCTTGAAACTATAAACATGTTAAAATGTAGATAGAATCGTATGAATAGAGGCGTTACAATGGTAATAATTGATTATACCTTACAGCTTAAGGACGAATTAAATAAACTGAAGGACATTTTTGAACAAAACAATCCTCCTGAGGATCTTAGAGATAAAATTTTTTTTGAATCGGTAAAAGAAAAGACTTTGCCTGTTTATGAATTACTAGAGAAATGGGAAAAGCTTGCATTAGAAATAATTAAAGAGAGTAAGATAAGTGTACACCCAAATCAAATTGTTTCAACTAGAGAAAACATGGAGCTATTACTTATGCATAGTTATTTTGTAGATGTAAGAAGAAGACGCTATATGGAGTTAAACCAATCCATAATTTACGTTTTTGACCAATTACTTCGAGCGGTTGAATAGTCTTTTTTCTTTACAATTCTGATAACTTTTAATATAATTAGCTTCCAAACATCGAGAGGGGGAAGGGTAATGTCTAAAAATGAGTTAATCGACAAGGCTATTCAAATTAGAGAACGTGCTTATGTCCCATATTCAAACTTTCCAGTTGGCGCTGCTCTAGTTACGAAATCAGGAAAAGTATATACCGGTTGTAATATAGAGAATGCAGCATACCCTGTTTCTTTATGCGCTGAGAGAGTAGCTATTTTTAAAGCAATTTCTGAAGGGGAGACGGAGTTTGTCGAGATGGCTGTTGCAGCAGACACGGAACGACCTGTACCTCCTTGTGGTTCTTGTCGTCAAGTGATGAGCGAGTTCTTTCACTCCGATATGAATATACATTTAACAAACTTAAATGCGAATACGATGACGGTGAAAATGGATGAATTATTACCATTCTCATTTCAAAAATCGGATATGGAAAAGTAATACATACATTTTAAGTAAGAAGCGGATTGTCCTGCTCCTTACTTTTTTGCTATAATAAAATATAGAACACGTACATATAGTAAAATAACTTGTTCCAAATTAAAGTTACAAGCATTAGAATAAAATATGAAAAGAATGTTACGGGGTGAAGATACATTATGAATAATCGAGTTCAACTTAATGGGAAAGAAATTTTAGAAAAAGATTTCAAAACCGCTATGCGTGGGTATAATCAAGAAGAAGTAGATGAATTTCTAGATGTTGTTATTCAGGATTATGAGGCATTTGGACAAGAAATCGATCGACTAAAACAAGAAATTCAGCGTTTGAAAAAGTCTGGAGAAGGACAAGGCAGAACAAGGGCTACAAGTCCAGCACCACAGCAGGTTAACTATGATGTACTCAAACGTTTGTCTAATCTAGAAAAAGCTGTTTTTGGAAGTAAATTTGCTAATGCAGATTCATAAAGTTTACTATTATTACCAATGAAAAGCTAGGTTAATTATGTTAAGATAAATCTTAGTTAATTGTTGAATGCTCATGTAATCGCTGCATGCTTATGCAGAGGAAAGTCCATGCTCACACAAACTGAGATGTTTGTAGTGTTCGTGCTTGATGAATTCATAAGTCAAGGTAGCCATCTTTAGGCTAACGGCAGGTGAAGTTCCTAAGTTCTTCTAGAATATGGAATTATATCCTTGAAAGTGCCACAGTGACGGAGCTAAAGTGGAAACACTTTAGGTGGAACGAGGTAAACCCCACGAGTGAGCAACCCAAATTATGGTAGGGGCATCCTCTATTAGGGAAATGAACCGAACGAGGGACAGGTAATTACCTGTAGATAGATGATTACAACCTAAGTACGAGGCTGACCACCGTTTGGAGTACAATGGTACAGAACATGGCTTATCGAGTATTCAACGGTCTATAATATGAAAAATGTTTCATAACCTTTCTGCACATTTAGATGCAGAAAGGTTATTTTATTTATATACTAGATTTGTGGTAAACTAACCTTACTGTTAATACCAACAATGAAGGGATTTTGTAAATGTCTAAACATATAAAATTAATCGCAACAGCAGCCATGGGTTTGGAATCTGTAGTAGCAGACGAAGTAAGAGGACTCGGTTATGAGGTGCAAGTAGATAATGGGAAAGTAATCTTCGAAGCGCCAATCTCTGCTATACCTAGATGCAATCTTTGGCTTAGAACTGCAGACCGAGTTAAACTAGTAGTAGGAGAGTTTAAAGCAACTACGTTTGATGAACTTTTTGAAGGAACTAAAGCACTTCCTTGGGAAGATTTTATTAGTGAAGATGGACAGTTTCCTGTATCAGGAAAATCGGTAAAATCGACGTTGTATAGTGTACCAGATTGTCAAAAAATCGTAAAAAAGTCAATTGCTGAGCGTTTAAAAAGAAAGTATGGAATGATATCGAATATGCCAGAAACTGGCGCAATGTATAAAGTGGAGATTTCTTTATTAAAGGATATTGCTCTGTTGACTATTGATACTTCAGGAGTAGGTTTACATAAACGCGGATATCGTGTCGGCCAAGGGGAAGCCCCTTTAAAAGAAACGATGGCAGCGGCATTAGTATTACTTACAAATTGGCGGCCAGAATACACACTTGCTGATCCGTTTTGCGGTTCAGGTACCATTCTAATTGAAGCAGCATTAATTGGACAGAATATTGCCCCTGGTTTTAATCGGGAATTCGCTTCAGAAGAATGGCAGCTTATTCGACCGAAACTATGGGATCAGGCTTTCCAAGAGGCAGAGGACCTGGCGAAATATGATCAACCTTTAGAAATTATGGGTAGTGATCTGGACCACAAGATGATAGAAATATCTAAGGCAAATAGTTTGGAAGCAGGATTGGGAGATTTAATTATTTGGAAGCAAATGCAAGTAAGTGATTTAACAATCCGCAGGGACAATGGCTATATCATTGCTAATCCTCCTTATGGTCAGCGTATTGGTGACGAAGAGAGCGTACAAACCATTTACCAGGATTTTGGAAATGTAATGAAAAACCATCCTTCCTGGAGTGTTTATGTACTTACTGCCTTTGAAGCATTTGAAAAATACTATGGTCAATCCGCTACTAAAAAAAGAAAGCTATTTAATGGATTTATCAAAACAGACTATTATCAGTATTTCGGGAAGAAGATCAGGGAGGAATCGTAATGGCCAATCTTACAGAAAAAGAGCAGGCATTCCAAGAGTATTTAAAAGAAATGAATGCCATACGAGAAGCAGTGACATTAATTCAATGGGATCTACGAACTAAAATTCCCAAAAAAGGGGTAGAGCAACGCTCTGAAGTAGTGGGTTATTTATCTCAAAAGCTCCATCAAATGCAAGTTTCTGATAAGATGAAAGCTTTTATTGATGAACTTAGAGATAGGACAAAAAATGAAATTATCCAAAAGTCAGTACTAGAATGCTTAGAAAACTATGAGCGAAACAGAAAAATACCAGATTCTGAATACAAGGAATATGTCATGCTTCAATCTAAATCGGAAGCCATTTGGCAAGAGGCGAGAGAGAAAGCTGATTTCTCATTATTTCAACCGTATTTAGAAAAACTGGTAGCTTTTAATAAAAAGTTTGCCAATTATTGGGGATATGAAGACAATATATATGATGCGCTTCTAAACAATTATGAACCTGGAATGACTGTTAAAACGCTTGATGAAGTATTCCCAAAAGTACGCAAATCGCTTACAGAGCTACTTCAAAAAACGCAAGGCAGTTCTGTTAAACCTAATACTGAACTATTAAGTACGCATTTTCCTAAGTCCGACCAAGAATTGTTCTCTATTGAAATTTTAAACAGAATGGGATATGACTTTGAGGCAGGACGCTTAGATGACACGATTCATCCATTTGAAATTACAATCAATCTCAATGATGTACGAATTACAACTCGCTATGATGAACAAGATTTTCGAACGGCAGTTTTCGGAATTATTCATGAAGCGGGACATGCATTATACGAACAAAATATTGATAAAAAATTAGAAGGTTCACCGCTTGCTTCTGGTACGTCCATGGGAATCCATGAATCGCAATCACTGTTCTGGGAGAATTTCTTAGGTAGAAATAGAGTTTTTTGGGAATCTCATTATGACCTATTTAAAAAGTTTGCACCTAGTCATTTTGAGCGTGTAGAATTAAAAGATTTTTATCATGCAGTGAATGAAGTAAAACCATCACTTATTCGAATTGAAGCGGATGAATTAACTTACCCATTACATATAATGGTTCGTTATGAACTAGAGAAGGCATTAATTAATGATGAAATTCAAGTTAAAGACCTTCCGAAACTTTGGAATGAGAAGATGGTGGAGTACTTAGGAGTTGAACCACCATCAGATAGAGAGGGAGTTTTACAAGATATACACTGGGCTGGTGGTGACTTTGGTTATTTCCCTTCCTATGCGTTAGGTTATATGTATGCAGCACAGTTTAAGCATAAGATGAGTGAAACGATTGATATCGATGCTGCGATAAAGTCTGGTGATCTATCGCCGATTAGAAGCTGGTTAACGGAGCACATCCATCAGCATGGGAAAATGAAGAAACCACTAGAAATATTAAGCGATGTAACTGGGGAAGGGTTAAATCCGGATTACCTCATTAATTATTTGACTACAAAATACCAAGATATTTATAAGTTTTAATTTTAATATCATGATAATATAGAAGCCCGTTCCTAATTGTGGAACGGGCCTTTAGTTTGTACTTAGTTATCTTCCAATCGGGAAGTCGAATGGTACGGATTCTGGTGGTGATGTTTGCAGAATCTCTATAAATGGTTTTGTGTAAGCAGCAAGGATTAAGGCTACTGTAATACCAATCAATAACTTCCAATTTTCAAAGAATGCTGGAGTAGGTTCTGCGTCATCTTCTTCTTCAGCAATAGGGAATTCTTCTACACCATTTGGAGCAAAGAATGTAAGTTTAATAAAGATGTAAACCATTAATACGATACCAATGAATAAGATGGTTCCTCCAATAGCCTGAGCCATTTGGTATTTAACCCATTCCGTAACTTGTTCGTCACCACCATACTCAGAGTAAGAGAGCATCTTGGTGCGCCTAATAAACCTTGGATAGCATCGTGCCTGACATAATTGTCATACCAACAGTCCATGTAATGGCTTGAATGATACATAATCGATTAATTTTTGGTGTTAAAATCAACACAGCAGCTGAAACACCTAGTGATGCTATAAACCATAATAATGTATTAATTGTAACCATGAATGCAAGTAGTGGTGTTTTTTCAGGATGTGCTTTTTTCCATACTCTTAACTGTGACCAATTAACAAATCCTGCAACCCAACTACCAACGATAACTAAGGCAAGACCAATATAAAATGCAGGATGAGGTCATAATGGAGCATAAAACGTATAAAGAACACTTGCTTCACCATAAAGAAATGTAACTGCAGTCATTACTGTACCAATTACCTTAATCCAGAATGCGATCCAAGCAACTTTTCGTTGTTTTAATGAATTCCTACCGTTTTTCCCATTAATGAGAAATGGAAACCAATAATAAAGTAAGTAGTTAGTACAAGACCTAAGATTACACCATGCACTGTCAGAACTTGATAGTAATCAATTCCAGCTGGTAGAGTGAACTTTCCTGATCGTACTAGTACTTGTAGTAAACCCATTAATCCACCTATAAATACTGAAATAAAAGAAACAGAAATATAAGACATATAAAGCCTTGATTCAGGTATAGAGGTAGGTAGAGCTTCGATAGATGTTTTTGTATGAGTCTCATGTTTTGCTAAATGCATTATTCATACACCTCCACAGTGGCATACATCATGTGATGCCCAATTCCAAATAATAACCAAATATTTTCATACTTATGGAAATGCATAATTCATTCACACTCCCTTTTTGCTATAGTTACCTCGAAATAAATAACACAAAAGCTCCAACCCAAGAAATAATAATTAAGACACTAAAACCTTTACCGAAATGATTGTTCCTTTTAGACTGGGCTTTTCTTTCTCAGATGCTTCCTGAACTTCATCTTTTCGCATTAGAGATTGCCTCCCTTTTTATTTGTAGTCGTTGTTACAATTTCATCATACACAAATTTCACGCCAAAAAAATACCGTTATTCTAACGCTCAATTTTTGTGAAATAGTCGTTATGAACCCTTGTTATTCCACGTTTTTAACCTTTTTGCCCAAGTGAATTTTGGCAGAAGATGTAAAAAAAAGTAATAAATTATGAAAACCGTTACAAACTAACTCTAAAAATTGCTTTTTGAAAGGTGAGACAATGGCGATTATATGTTCTGTAGGTAAGGCTCTGCCAAAGTATGAATTAGAGCAAAATAGAGTTAAAGATATGGTCAAAAATATATTTAGTTATACAGACCGTGAAATAAATCGATTGCTACCAGTATTTGATAATGCATCAATTCATCATAGACAATTTGTTGTAGGAGAAGAGTGGTTTTTAGAAGATCACAGTTTTCAAGAAAGGAATCGCTTATACCATCAGAACGCCATTGAGTATTCATTAGTAGCTATGGATGATTGTTTAGCAAAAGCTAATTTGCATAAAAAGATATCATATGAGGATATTGATTTAATCGCATTTGTATCAAGCACAGGAATCTCAACGCCATCAATTGACACATTTCTCATGAATGAGCGTCCATTTAGAGAACAAGTAGAACGTATGCCGTTATGGGGATTAGGCTGTGCTGGAGGAGCTATAGGTCTATCTAGAGTATTTAATTGGCTAAGGGCAAATCCAACGAAATCAGCACTGCTTGTTAATTGTGAGATATGTAGTTTAACATTTCAAAAAAGCGACCATAAAAAAAGCAATTTAATTGGAACAGCATTATTTGGCGATGGAATTAGTGCAGCTTTGCTTATTGGAGAAAATTCACCATTTCGTAGTCAATTATCGAAGGCGTCCCCAATTATTAAGGATTATAGTTCTTATACCAAAAAAGATAGTACAGATGTTATGGGGTGGAAGGTAATCGATTCAGGGTTTGAAGTTGTTTTTTCAAAAAGTATTCCAGCACTAGTGGACTCGATATGGAAGAGCCATATGGAAGACTTTCTTCAATATAAAGGAATAACAGTAAAGGATATAGCTGGGCTTATTGCACATCCTGGGGGTAAGAAAGTAATTGATGCGATGAAAGATGCACTCTCCATATCCAATGAACAGATACATTATTCCTCTGAGGTACTTCAGGATCATGGTAATATGTCTTCAGCAACGGTCCAATATGTGTTACAAAAGTGGCTACAGGCCGATATGAATATGGGCGATAAGGGGATACTATGTGCATTAGGACCAGGTTTTAGTTCAGAAATATTATTATTGGAGTGGGATAAATAATGGAAGTATGGATGAGCTTATTAATTTTAATAATTATTGGGCAACGTCTTGTAGAGCTTGTTATTGCCAAAAATAATGAAAAATGGATGAAGGAAAGAGGGGGCATAGAAACTGGTAACGAACATTATAAGTGGTTCATTTATTTACATACACTCTTTTTTCTAAGTGTATTACTGGAGACGATGGTAAAGATAAACAATCAAGAAATAGCATTTAATTATTTTTACTTTTTGGTGTTTATTGCTGCACAACTAGCACGAATTTGGTGCATCTATTCTTTGGGACGGTTTTGGAATACGAAGATTATCGTGCTGCCAAGAGTTGCTTTAATAAAGAAGGGTCCATATAAATATGTTAAGCACCCGAATTATATTATTGTAGCAGTCGAATTATTTATTATTCCCATGCTTTTTGGTGCCTACATCACTGCCATTGTTTTTCCAATTCTCCATATAATGCTATTACGTATTCGTATTCCAGCAGAAGAAAAAGCATTATCAACAAATGTTAAGGTTTAAGAACAAAAGCGCAAGCGCCCGTTTAGGGACTACGGACTGGACTGAGCCGAAGGAGATAAAGGAAACACGACGACCGGAGGGAGTCGATGTTGACTTATCGTACGGAGGTGAGGGAAGTCTCGCTAGTCCCTGGGCGCTGGAGCTGGACGTGGCCGTTTATGTCTATTTATCCACAGGCAGTTATTATATATTTTTTTAAGGTATTAAAAAAACGGTAATCTAGTCGATTACCGTTTTTATTATATAGGTTTCTTTTACTTTTTAACTACATTTGCAGCTTGTGGTCCACGATCGCCATCAACGATTTCGAAGGTAACTTCTTGACCTTCTTCTAAAGACTTAAAGCCTTCACCTTGAATAGCAGAGAAGTGAACAAATACATCGTCTCCACCTTCAGTAGAAATAAAACCATAACCTTTTTCTGCGTTAAACCATTTTACTACTCCGTTTTCCATGTTAAATAATCCTCCTAAAAACTTTCACGTAAAACGTGTTAATACAAATCAGAAAAATGAGTATCAAAAAAGGTAACTAAGACAGAAAGATTGGATCAAATTAACCCACTTCTTTTAAGTCGAAGTCACCATTTTAATGATCCATAAATCCTCTTTGCTTGTGTCAACTATAGCTCATTTTAAAAAGTCAGTCAAGTTGCAAATTGGTACATAATGCTGAATAATCCAACCAATCTGTCTGTTATTTAACTGACATTCATTGTATAATTATATTATATCGATATTATGGTTATTTATGTACGTTTTAATCAGTTTTAAAGTCCAAAAAATGGTTGAAAGGATGGGAACATGAAAACAGATATTGAAATTGCCCAAGAAGCGACATTACTACCAATACATAAAATAGCTGAAGATCTTAATTTAACTTATGAAGATTATGAGCCGTATGGACATACGAAGGCCAAATTATCAGACAAGCTTCTAGAATCATTAGCTCATAAAACAAACGGTAAAGTAATTTTAGTTACTGCAATCAGCCCAACACCTGCAGGAGAGGGAAAATCTACTGTTACAGTGGGATTAGGCCAAGCATTAAATAAAATCGGTAAAAAGGCTGTTATAGCCTTGAGGGAGCCATCGCTTGGTCCGGTAATGGGAATTAAAGGTGGTGCAGCAGGGGGAGGTTATTCTCAAGTGTTGCCAATGGAGGATATCAATCTCCATTTCACTGGTGATCTGCATGCAATAACAAGTGCCAATAATGCATTAGCTGCAATGATTGATAACCATATTCATCAAGGCAATACGTTAAATATAGATCCAAGAAGAATTGAATTTAAGCGAGTTATGGATATGAATGACCGCGCTCTAAGGCAAATTGTGGTCGGACTAGGTGGACCTTTACGTGGTGTACCTAGAGAAGAAGGCTTTAATATTACCGTCGCTTCAGAAATTATGGCTATTCTTTGCTTGTCCAATAACTTGCAGGATTTAAAAGAGCGAATCTCGAATATAATGATTGGTTATACATATCAAGAAGAGCCTATATATGTCCGAGATTTAAAAGTGGAAGGTGCTCTAACACTATTACTGAAAGATGCTATTAAGCCAAATTTAGTCCAAACAATCGAAAATACACCAGCTATTATTCATGGTGGACCTTTTGCTAATATAGCTCATGGGTGTAATAGTATTATTGCAACCAAAACTGCAGCTAAACTTGGTGACTATGTGGTTACGGAAGCGGGATTTGGAGCAGACTTAGGTGCTGAGAAATTTCTAGATATTAAAACTAGAGCTGGTGATATTGATACTGATGCAGTTGTCATAGTAGCTACTGTTCGAGCTTTGAAAATGCATGGGGGAGTACCTAAGGACCAATTAACTAATGAAAACATTGATGCATTAAAAGCGGGTATGGAAAATCTGCAAAAGCATATAGAAACTATCCAATTCTTTGGTCTACCTTTCGTCATTGCCATTAATAAATTTCCGACAGACACATCTAATGAAGTGGAATATATTAAAGCTTGGTGTGATGAAAAGGGCTATGAGGTTGCCCTAACAGATGTTTGGGCTAAGGGTGGAGAAGGTGGATTAGAACTTGCTGAAAAAATCGTCCAGACTGTTGAGACGAAAGAGAAAAACTTTAAGCGAGTGTATGATTTAGAAGATTCGATAGAAACAAAAATTGATAAAATTGCTAAAACTGTATATGGAGCTGCGGGTGTGGAATTTTCTTCGAAAGCGAAGAAACAACTCGCATACTTTGAAAAGCAAGGCTGGGATAACTTACCGGTTTGTATGGCTAAAACACAATACTCTCTTTCGGATAACCCTGCTCTGTTAGGAAGACCAACAGGATTCACGATTACAATTAGAGAGTTACGACCATCTATCGGTGCTGGATTTATTGTAGCATTGACTGGCGATATCATGACAATGCCTGGTTTACCGAAGCGACCAGCTGCATTAAATATGAACGTAACAGATAATGGAAAAATAGTAGGGTTATTTTAATGAATTCTCACGAACGGATTAAGTTAATACAAGGTTATTGCCAGGAGCTGTTTGGAAACGATTCAACTGGACATGATTACTTTCATCTAAGGCGGGTGGCTAATATAGCTAGCAAGATTGCCGAAGAAGAAGGTGCAGATAACTTTATTTGTACAGTTGGAGCGTGGCTACATGATGTAGGTGATAAGAAGCTCTTCTCTGAACCTGTCAAAGCATTAAATGAAATGGATAACTTTCTCATTTCTATAAATGTTACCAAGGAACAATTGGAGAAGATTCATCTAGCAATTGATGATGTTTCTTTTAGTCAAGGTAAAGTCCCGATGACGATGGAAGGGAAAATCATTCAAGATGCTGATCGAATTGATGCTATTGGAGCGATTGGTATTGCTAGAACATTTGCCTATGGGGGCGCTAAGGGACAGCTTTTGTATCACGATGAAGATAAGGATGGCACCTCTGTCCAACACTTCTATGACAAAATTCTAAGGCTAAAGGACACGTTACATACTGACGCTGCTAAGATTATTGCCACGAAAAGGCATGCCTTTATAGAAACGTATTTAGAGCAATTTTTTGATGAGTGGAAATGATGCTGGAAGGAGAATGATGAAACTATGTCATTCTCTTTTTTTTACAGAGAGGGTAGACTTAAAATAGGGGGAATATTTTTGCCAAAAGCAATTTTTATAGATAGAGATGGTACGATTGGTGGATCTGAACATGTAATTTATCCAGGAGAATTTGAGTTGTATCCGAATGTCGAAACATCGATAGTCGACTTAAAGGAATTAGATTTTCTTATTATTTCATTTACCAATCAACCAGGAATCTCCAGAGGTGAAGCTAAAAGAGAGGACTATGAGAAAGAGCTAAAAGGATTCGGGTTTGATAAGGTCTTTATTTGCCCACACCAACATATGGAAGGTTGCTCCTGTAGAAAACCTTCTATAGGAATGTTGCTTCAAGCTGCAAAAGAGAATAATCTAGAACTGGAAGAATGCATTGTTATTGGAGATAGGTGGACAGATTTGATAGCCGCTAACGAGGTAAAATGCCTAAAAATACTAGTCAAGACTGGTGCTGGTAAAGAAGCATATCATAAATATAAGAATCAAGAATATTTTGGTAGTTGGGCAGATGTGGAACCTGACTTTATTGCTGAGAACTTTCAGGAAGCTGTATGTTGGATCAAGAACAGGGAAAGTCGATTTAAATAGGTGATTATACTCACTAATATAAATGCTAACTAGTTTGTTCATCAAGAATAAAGGAGCTTGAATCCAATTTCAAGCTCCTAGACATTTAATTACCACCAATTCGCTTTGCTCCTAAGTATCGTTGTTGCCAGTATGCTTCTCCCATGTTGCTTACTTCTACACCGTTATTACCTGCATGAATAAATTGACCATTTCCTAAGTAAATACCAGCATGTGATGGTCCAGGCTTATAGGTTTCATAGAAGACCAAATCACCTACGGATAGTGAGCTAACTGGAGAAGCAAAATTCCAAAGATCACTAACAGTTCTCGGAAGTGTTACACCGTGCACACTGTGAACATACTGTAAAAAACCACTACAATCAAATCCACCTGGAGATGTTCCTCCCCAGACGTACGGGGTTCCTACATGAGCATATGCAGTTTGAATAATTGCTGAATAGTTGGCAGAGACGGTAACATTTTTTATGTTGGCTTTAGGTTTAGTTTGTGCACTAGCAGTGACAGCCTGTTGTCTTTCCGAATTATACATGGCTGATAATGATTGCCGTGGAGCTTCATCAAGAAAATCAATATCATGCTTTTCCTCTGCAATTTCAACAGCCTTTTTCGTTAAGGGACCATACATCCCATCAATCTCACCTTCATAGTATCCAAAGTATTGTAATGACTCTTGCACAATCTCTACATCTTCGCTTTGCAATCCAGGATAAACAGAGTCAGATAAATTTTCAAGTCTTTTGATGTGTCTGTCAATATCTACTTCGATAAGTGCAAGAATTGTCTCTTTGTCTGCTTGACCTGTAATGGTCATATTATGATCACGCTGAAATTTTTTGATTGCGTGCTCTGTTAATACACCAAGCTCACCATCAACTTGGTCCTCATAGTAAGATAGCTCATTTAATTTATATTGTAATATTCGTACTGCTTCACCGTGGTCACCATATTCTAATTCCTCGGCTTCCAGTAATGTTTTATTTTCAAATATAGGATAAACTCCAGCATAAAGGGCAAATGGCTGACTCAATACAAAGCTATATAATAGCGTGTTTTTTGCTATACTTTCAACCGTACCGTTTAACATGCACAATAACCCCTTTCAGATGAACTCTTGTTAACTAGATTTATTGCTAATATAATGGAATTATGAATTACGATTATGTTACAAGAATGATACAATAGTAATAACTAGATAGATTTGGAGGAGAATTCACAATGGTAGCAGGAGAAAAAGCATACTTAGAACTATGTAACTATATATTAGAGAATGGCACACAACGAGATGACCGAACGAATACAGGTACTTATTCCGTATTTGGTTACCAAATGCGTTTTAATTTACAAGAGGGGTTTCCTCTATTAACCACCAAAAGAGTTCCATTCCGCTTAGTTGCAAGTGAATTACTATGGTTTATAAAAGGTGATACGAATATCCGTTACTTATTAGAAAACAATAATAATATATGGAATGAATGGGCATTTAAAAATTGGGTAGAAAGTGATGAATATACTGGACCTGATATGACAGATTTCGGAAACCGTAGTCAGGTTGATGCTGATTTTAATATAATTTACGAAGAACAAATGGAACATTTTAAACAAAATATTTTGGAAGATGACCAATTTGCTCAAAAGTATGGTGATTTGGGTTCTGTTTATGGTAAGCAATGGAGAGCATGGAAAACTTCTCAACATGAAACAATTGACCAGTTGAAAGAAGTAATTGAAGCAATTCGTAGTAATCCAAACTCACGTAGACATATCGTGTCCGCATGGAACCCTGAAGATGTCCCTAATATGGCGTTACCGCCGTGTCATACATTATTCCAATTCTATGTCGCTGATGGAAAACTTTCATGTCAACTTTACCAACGGAGTGCTGATGTGTTCCTAGGCGTGCCATTTAATATTGCAAGCTATGCCTTACTCACACATTTAATTGCACATGAAACAGGTTTAGAGGTTGGGGAATTTGTTCACACAATAGGTGATGCACATATCTATGCAAACCATATCGAACAAGTAAACATCCAACTGGAACGGGAAATTAAAACGATGCCACAGCTAAAGATAAACCAAGATAAAGAATCTATCTTTGATTTCGAATTAAGTGATTTTGAAATTATTGGTTATGAACCACATCCTACTATTAAAGCTCCTATTGCGGTATAAGGAGGAATTCGATGATATCACTACTTTTTGCAATGGATCGTAATCAAGTAATTGGTGCTAATAATGATTTGCCTTGGCACTTACCAAATGATCTGAAATTTTTTAAAGAAAAAACTACGGGACACACGATCGTTATGGGAAGGAAAACATTTGATTCCATCGGTAGAGCACTTCCTAACCGTCGTAATATTGTCTTAAGTAGGAAAGAAATAGGACTTCCTGATGGAGTAGAATTAATCCGTGATATAGAGGCAATTCTTGATATAAACCAAGAGAACCCGAATGAAGAGCTATTTGTAATTGGTGGAGGAGGTTTATTTGAACAGATTCTACCATATGCAGATCGAATGTATATAACCTTAATTGATGAGGATTTTCATGGAGATGTGTTGTTCCCTAGCTTTTCTATGGAAGAATGGGCGGAAGTCTCAAGGGTTAAAGGTGTAAAAGACGAAAAAAATCCTTACGATTATTATTTTATTCAGTATAACCGTTTGAAGTAACAAGGGTACTAGTTGTATATTGAAGCTTTAACTGATAAAATAAAGGTGGTTATTGGACATAACCATCTTTATTTCATGAACTTTTTGTGATATTTTCTGTGATACATATCAATTCATAGTTTTTTAATCTATAATGACATTAATTAGATAGAAGAAGGTGTAATGATGGGTCCTATAGGTATTCCAGGGTTAATATTAATTCTTATTATTGCGTTAGTTATATTTGGTCCAAAGAAGCTTCCCGAAATCGGAAAAGCTGCGGGGCAAACCTTGCGCGAATTCAGAAAATCAACGAAGGATTTAACCGAGGATGTAACGGATGAAATAAAAGATACAAAAGATATTGTACAAGGAAAAGAGAATAAATAAATCTTTTGGAGTGAACAATCATGGGTAATATTGGTGTTGGTGGGTTAATCTTAATTCTTATTGTTGCATTAGTAGTTTTTGGTCCCTCTAAGTTGCCAGAGATTGGAAAGGCTTTTGGTAGTTCACTGCGAGAATTCCGTAATGCTGCAAAAGATATTGTTTCAGAGGACAGCAATCCAGAAAAGTCGTCTAACGAAATGAAAACAACTATAAAAAATGATTAAGGAAAGGTGTGAGGTTCTTAACCTTGCATCTTCTTTTCTGTTCAAAGAAGTGTTGCTTCAAGCGCCTGGCGCTTTTCTTGAAAACAGATTATTAGCATTTGAACTCTTGGGGTGTAAATATGGCACGTAAAAATAAAGAGAAAGATATGAATTTTACCGGCCATTTGTCGGAACTTAGAAATCGGCTAGTTGTCACGGCTATTTTCTTTGTAGTGTTTTTTATAACCAGCTATATTTTTGTAGAAGATATTTATAAGTTTTTTGAAAGTCACATAGATTTTAAGTTAACTTTAATAGGTGTAGCAGAAGTTTTCTGGGTCTGGTTTACAATCGCAGGTATTGTAGCACTTGCAGCAACAATTCCCATTATTGCATTTCAACTATGGATGTTTATTAAACCAGGTTTAACTCCACGGGAAAGAAGAGCATCACTAGCATATATTCCAGCAATATTCCTTTTATTTGTTGGTGGACTAGTTGTTGGCTATATAATGTTTATTAATTTGATTCTTCCATTCCTATTATCGTTAAATAATGGAATGTTCAATGAGATGTTTACGGTAGAAAAGTACTTTAAGTTTATTTTCCAAATTACCTTACCATTTGCGATTATCTTTGAGATTCCAATTTTTTCTATGTTTTTAACTAGTATTGGTATCTTATCACCAAGCTTTATGAGAAAAATTCGCAAGTATGCTTATTTTATTTTAATTATCGTTTCTACGATGGTAACACCACCAGACTTTTTGCTACCAATTATCGTGTCGATTCCATTTTTTCTTTTATATGAAATTAGTGTTTATCTTTCAGCAATTGTGTATAAAAAGAAGGAAAGAAAGCACCAAGAATTTATGGAATCTTAAATCTGTATTTTGAGGTGTCCTTTATGCGTTCGTTTTATCATTTCATGATGAGCTACCGAGGAAAAAAGAAGCCAGATGAAGAAAGCAAACTAGCAGATTGGATGTTTGAGGATCACAACTTTCCGAAGCATTCTGATAGCTATGATGTGATTAGCGAGTATTTGGAATGGAATAGTCCGTTCACTGGTTCACTGTCAGTATTTGATTCACTATGGGAAACCTATTTAATAAAAGAAAAAGATTTATAGGAGAGGGTCTGTCCCCAAAGGGCAGCCCTCCTATTTATTCCACACGATAAATATCTGTAAATGGAACAGCTGTTTCTTCCTCACTACTTTGGATAACCACCGTTTGACTTAGCTGGTCAAACTTCTTGATCCCACCACGTATATTTACCATTCGACCTTTTTGATAATATTCTATTTGAATTAGTTGCTGTTCATTGTAAGCTTCTAACAAACGTATGTTTAAAACCTCTAGCTCCTGCTCATCTAATTTTGGTCTTGTAACTCGCTTATCTTCACTCCATATTGTTCGAAGCAATTCAACATGTTCAGGAAGCATTAATGATGTCCATTTGATTGAGCCTCTATCATTCACCATTTATCATCACCTCACTAACATTATATGCGAACACTTGTTTGTTTATCAAGAAAATATTATACTGTAGATAGAATAAACATGATAAAATTAGTAAAGAAAATTCACAAGGGGGAAGGTATCATGAAAATATTACACACCGCTGATTGGCATCTTGGAAAGATTGTAAACAGTGTTCACATGACAGTGGAACAGGATTTTGTTTTAAGCCAATTAATCAATATTATTCGGTCAGAACAACCAGATGTAGTGATCATAGCAGGTGATTTATATGACCGTGCAGTACCACCAAAAGAAGCAGTTGATTTACTAAACCGAGTGTTTACTACCCTTGTAACTGATATTAAAGTACCAGTCTTGGCGATATCAGGGAACCATGATAGTCCCGAACGATTAGAATTTGGAACAGAATTGTTTAGAATGCAACATCTTCATATTGAAACAAAGTTAAGTAGAAGTCTTAAACCAGTAGTTATCGAGGACGAATATGGACCGGTATACTTTCACCTAGTTCCATACATTGAGCCTGCGGAGGCGAAAGAATTATTTGATGATGATCGTATTCATTCTCATCAAACCGCAATGGAGGCAGTAATTAATTATATAAAAGAGAATAATGATCTTCGTGAACGTCATATTTTTGTTGGACATGCATTTGTTGCAGGTGGAATGGAATCTGAATCGGAAGAACGCCTTTCTATGATAGGTGGTTCTCCATATATAGATTCAAACATCTTTCAGGATTTTGTGTATGTTGCCTTAGGCCATTTACATCAGCCACAGCGGATTAAGCGCGATGTAGTTCGTTACAGTGGTTCCATCTTAAAGTATTCCTTTTCGGAAGCAAATCATAAAAAATCAGTCACTATTGTAGAAATCGACGGAGAAGGAAAGTGTAATATTAATCTTATTCCTTTAGTTCCTAAACACGATTTGCGGATCGTAGAAGGTTATTTTGATGAATTACTTTCTCATCCTTTAGACAATAATGAGGATTACTTGCATATCCGCCTACTTGATAAAGGTCAAATAATGGATCCGATGTACAAGCTCAGAAAAGTTTACCCAAATATTTTGCGACTAGAACGTGCTGGATTCTCAACTACCAAAAGTCTCTCTGATTTACAACAAATTCGCCAAAAACAAACACAATCTCATACCGAGTTATTTGCTTCGTTCTACCAAGAGATTACCGGTGAAGAGATGGATGATAAACGTATGGAATACATTGAAAAGACAATTTCAACTGTAATTCATAAAGAAAGAGGGGAATAGAATGCGCGCAATTAAACTCAGTATGACTGCATTTGGCCCATATTTAGAGAAGCAAACTATAAATTTTGATATGTTAGGTGATGAATCTATCTTTCTTATTACAGGTCCGACTGGAGCAGGAAAAACTACAATCTTTGATGCCATTTGTTATGCCTTATATGGAAAAGCTAGCGGATCAGATCGTGACCAAGATTCCTTAAGAAGTCATTTTGCAGCAGTGGAGGAGCCAACTGAAGTAGAATTTCAATTTGCATTAAATAATCATGTGTATGAAATTATCCGTAATCCTAAGCAACTAAAGAAAAAGGACCGCGGAGAAGGATTTACGGAAGAACCAGCTAAAGCTGTTTTATATGAAATTATGGATGGGGAGAAGCAGCTTATTTCATCACGCATCAAAGATGTTAATGAAACAATAGAGGAAAGATTAGGCTTTGACTATGAGCAATTTAGAAAAATGGTATTAATTCCACAAGGAGAATTTCGAAAGTTAATCTCTGAAAACAGTAGAGAAAGAGAAGCAATTTTACAGAAAATCTTTCGGACACATTTCTATGAGAAGATGACCGAAGAATTGAAGGCTCAATCCAAAGATTTAGAAGCAGGAATTAAAAAGCTAGAAGCGGACATGGAATATGAGTTTTCTAGAATTAGTTGGAAACAAGTGGAAATAGATGAAAACGATTCAGAGGAAGTTCGATTAGAAAAGCTAGAAACAGAAATAAAGGAAACGAAGAATATAGAACAAGAACAAAATAAATTAAAGGAAAATCAACAGGAAAAGGTAAAGCTTGCTGAAGAAAAGCTTCGAAATGCTAGTCTAATTGAGGAGAAGTTTAAGGAACAAGAAACTCTAATGAAAGAAAATGAACGATTAGAGCAGATGAGGGAATCAATAGTAGTAAAAAAAGAAAAACTTCATCTTGCAAAAAAGGCTCAACAAATAATCCCACTAGAAGAGCAATCCGCTTCCAGAAAATTAGAATGGCAAACACAAATTCAAAAATTACAAGAACAGGAAAAACGATTAAGCCAAATCCAAAGAGATTTTGAACATGCTAAAGCGAAGTATGTAACGGAGTCAAACAGGGAGCAAGAACGAGAAGATTTAAAAGAAGAGATTAAGCAAGCTAAGAAGCAATTGGAATATGTGAAAACATATCAAGTAATGACGCAAAAGGTCGGTGATCTTAAACAAAAGAAAACTGATAACAGTAGCAAGCTAAACCAGTTGCAGACAGAAATACAAAATAATGAAGCTACAGTTGCAGACTTGGAAGTGCAACTCAAAGAAGAAAGTAATCTTACGCAAGCATTATACGAAACAAAGGATGCTTTAAAGACGCAAGAGGAAATCCGCAAAAAAATAGCTGAATTTAAATTAGAAAATCAAAAGCTAATTGGTTTGCGTCAGAACTATACTAATGCGAAAAATACTTATATTGAGAAACAAGAAGAATTGAAAAAGTTAAAGGAAAAACATGATGAATTGGATCGTGCACAAAGAGACCAATTTGCGTTCATACTTGCTCACCAATTGATTCCAGGCGAGGCATGTCCTGTCTGTGGATCAACTGAACATCCAAATAAAGCAGCACATGATACTGTACAAGATGATTTTCAAGAATTAGAGCAGTTAAAGACCTTGATACGAAAAAAGGAAGTTGAATTTGACTCTCTACAGCAGGATTTTGTTAATCATAAGACTAATGGACAGACACAACGAACTGTAGTAGATAAAATTCAAGGAGAATTGAATGGAATATATCCAAACTATTCTGCTGAAATGATCCCATCTATTGAAGCTAGCCTAGATAATGAAATCAAAAGTATAAATAGAAAATTAGATGGAATTGCTAACAAACAGCAGGAAATAAAAACATTTCAAGATAAAAAAGCATCTCTACAAAATAAGAATATAGAATTAAAACAAACGTTTGATTTAATTACTAAGCATGCGCAGGAAATCAATGATGAGTTGGTTCGCACTGTTACTCAATTAGAAGAGTTGGAGAAACAGCTGCCTGAAGAATTACAGGATCCATATGAATTTACCAAAGCATTAGATGAAAAGGAAAAGTATTATTTACGCATCGTAAAAGAGTGGGAATTAGTAAAAACTACTTATGAACAGACAAACGAGCTCATGCAGAAACAAGCTACTGTGATAGAGCAACTACAGAGTTTTGAAAAGGACACGAAGAAAAAGTATGAATTGCAGTACGATAAGTTTCTTTCAGCTACTCAGGAGAGTGGATTTGATAATCTTGAATTATATAACCTTGCCAAGCTATCGAGCGAACTACAAAAAAAGATAGAAGTCGAAATTGACGATTATGAATCAAACTTTAAGAGAATTCGTTTTCGTTTAGAGGAGCTAAATAAACAGCTAACTAATATAGAGAGAGCTAATCTAGAAGTAATAGCTGTTGAGGTAGAGACTAATAAACATGAGTTGCAAGTTATTCAAGAGAAGCTATTAGAGCTGCAGTCTAAGATAAAGCATGACGAGGATACGAAGAGACGCCTTCAAGCCATTTTGGAAAATAGAAAGGATTTAGAGGCAGACTATTATATCGTTGGTACATTAGCGAACCTATCTAGTGGAAATAATACGTTGAGGTTATCCTTTGAACGGTATGTCCTAGCATCATTTCTAGAAGAAATATTATTACAAGCAAATGTTCGATTGGATCGAATGACAGATCATCGTTATCAGCTCGTGCGAAGTGGAGAGGTAGCTAAACGTGGTGCACAGAGTGGACTAGATTTAGAGGTAATGGATCACCATACTGGGATTACGAGATCTGTAAAAACACTTTCTGGTGGGGAAGGATTTAAAGCTGCACTTAGTCTAGCTTTAGGATTAGCAGATGTCGTACAAGCACATGCAGGTGGGGTACAGTTAGATACCTTATTTATTGACGAAGGATTTGGTACATTAGATGAAGTCTCCCTACAGCAAGCTATTGATTGCTTAAAAGACCTGCAGGAGAGCAATCGATTGCTTGGAATTATTTCCCATGTTCCATCGCTAAAGAATGAAATTCATACGAAGTTAGTAATAGAACCATCACACAGGGGATCTAATTTAGCGTTTCGATTTGGTAATTAGTCATATCAACACCAGGAAGCTCAATAATCTGCGCAGATTCGTCAATAAACGCACTAAAACGCATATAAAATGTTGTTTTCTGCGGTTACCCGGGAAATATAATTACTCTCTATTTATGATAATTTGTTTCGTGCGCCTACACGCTTTGTTGGTCACTACGTACAATGAACTAGATACAACAATTGAAATGAGGGATGGCTTTATGATATTCCCACCGCAGAGGCAATCGAGAAGCCTCAGGCCTAGAAATGATTTTATGTTTCCTAATCAAGGGCATGGACAGATGCCGACTAGAAATAATCCGATAACAGGGTTATTACAACAATTTATGGGACCTAATCAACATGTAGGACAAATGGCTACAAAAGGGGTAGACGGATTATCAAAAACCTTAAATGGAGTTCAACAATTCCTTCGAGTAGTAGATACTGCAGCACCTCTTGTAAAGCAATATGGTCCAGTGGTTAGAAACTTACCTACGATGTACCGAATGATGAAGGCATTTAAAAATTTGGAAAGTGCAGATACTGATATAGAAAGTGAAAATATTGAGAGTAGCAGTCTAAGATTTATTGAGAGTAGTGCTATATCAAATGAAGAATCACTTAACAATAGTGACAGAAGAGGGCAATCTACACCAAAATTATTCATCTAATAAAGCACCATACTTGATTTTTATAAGAAAACAAGAAAGAATGAATCATAGCAGCAATTAATGGAGGTAGTATATATGACAAAATCTATCGAAAAAGCAACCTTTGCGGGTGGTTGTTTTTGGTGTATGGTTGAACCATTTGACAGACGTCCTGGTGTCATCAGCATTGTATCTGGATATACAGGCGGTCACATAGAAAACCCAACTTATGAAGAGGTTTGTTCCAATACGACCGGACATGTTGAAGCAGTACAAATAACATATGATCCTGAACTAATGCCTTTTGAACAATTAGTGGATACATTTTGGCAACAAATCGATCCAACTGATCCGGATGGGCAATTCAATGATCGAGGAGAATCTTATCAAACTGCTATTTTCTATCACACGGAAGAACAGAAATTGATTGCAGAAAAGTCGAAGCAGAACTTAGAAGAAAGTGGAAAGTTTTCGAAACCAGTTGTTACCCAAATTCTTCCTGCCAAACCTTTCTATGAAGCCGAAGAAGCGCATCAAGATTATTATAAAAAACAATCTTTTCATTATCGTCTTTATAAAAAAGGATCTGGCAGGGAGGATTTTATCAAGAACACATGGAATATAGACAAATCTGACCTTAAAGAAAAGCTAACCCCTCTTCAGTATCACGTAACACAAGAAAAAGGTACAGAACGACCTTTTCAGAATGAATACTGGAATAATCTAGAAGAAGGAATCTATGTAGATATCGTTTCAGGTAAGCCGTTATTTTCTTCTAGGGATCAATATGATGCGGGTTGTGGTTGGCCAAGCTTTACGAGGCCGATTGATTCTTATGAAGTAGTTGAGGAGTTAGACACTTCTCATGGGATGGTTCGGACAGAAATACGAAGTAGAACCGCTGATTCTCATTTAGGACATGTATTTGAAGATGGTCCAAGGGATCAAGGTGGCTTACGTTATTGTATGAATTCAGCAGCAATGCGTTTTATTCCTAAAGCAAAAATGAAAGATGAAGGGTATGCGCATTTAGTTAATTTATTTGAACAATAATTAATATACCGTAATTACTTAATATTAACTGGAGGAGAAAGAATAGTATGATGCATCTAAAATGGGAAAACAATCCAACAACGAAACGAATTGAGTGTGTGCATGCAAATGCGAAAAAGTTTGTAGTAGATAATAAACTAACTCCAGGTAAGCTTTACGATGTCAAAAATGAAACCGAAGAATTTTACTTCATCTTTGACGATAGCAATCGTATTGGAGGATTTCGAAAGGATTATTTTAAGGTAGTATAATTACAAAAGCCGGTTATAAATGACCGGCTTTTTATTTTTTACTTGTTTTAAATTAAATCTTTACTATGGTACAATTTGTTCTATAATATTTGCCCCCGTATAGACTTCTACGATGAGAACAACTAAATAACTTACATATTTCTTCATACACATCTGTCATTTGCTATAATACGATATACTTTCAAAAATGAAACTTGATAAGTTAGGAGTTGATAGTTATGCATGCAATAAACTTAGAAACAGAGAACGTTCAAACTTATGTCAATCATTTATATGAAATGGTAAAAGTACGTAATCCAAGTGAAGTAGAACTTCATCAAGCGGTAAAGGAAGTATTTAACTCTTTAGTACCTGTATTAGTTAAAAACCCTTTATATATTAAACAACGGGTACTTGATCGTATTGTAGAACCAGAACGGTTTATCACATTCAGAGTGCCTTGGGTTGATGATGAGGGCGTAGTACAGGTGAATCGCGGTTATCGAGTTCAATATAATAGTGCTCTTGGTCCTTATAAAGGAGGCTTAAGGTTTCATCCGTCCGTCAATGCAAGTATTATTAAATTCTTAGGCTTTGAACAAGTATTTAAAAATGCATTAACAGGACAATTTATCGGAGGAGGCAAAGGTGGTTCTGACTTTGACCCCAAAGGGAAGTCGGATATGGAGATCATGCGATTTTGTCAAAGCTTTATGACAGAATTAAGCAAACATATCGGGCCGGATAAAGATGTACCTGCTGGAGATATTGGTGTAGGAGCAAAGGAAATAGGTTATTTGTTTGGCCAATATAAAAAGCTAAAGGGCGTATATGAAGCCGGTGTATTGACGGGGAAAGCCATTGATTCTGGCGGAAGTCTCGGACGCATGGAGGCTACAGGTTATGGGCTTGTTTACTTTGTTGAAGAAATGCTTCGTGAAAAAGGATTAAGCTTTGAAAATAGTAATGTCGTTATATCAGGTTCAGGTAATGTGTCCATCTATGCAATGGAAAAAGCAATACAACTTGGGGCAACTGTGATTGCATGTAGTGATTCCAGTGGTTACGTTTATGATCCAAGTGGAATTAATCTAGACACTGTTAAGCGGTTAAAAGAAGTAGAGAATAAACGAATTAAAGAATATGTCATATCACATCCCGAAGCAGTTTATCAACCAAATTATAAAGGGATTTGGAACGTACCTTGTGATATCGCTCTACCGTGCGCTACTCAAAATGAATTAGATATAAAATCTGCCAACCAATTAATAAAAAATGGTGTAAAAGCTATAGGTGAAGGCGCCAATATGCCAACTACAATAGAGGCAATGGATGAATTTCAAGCAAATAGCGTACTTTTTGCTCCTGCAAAAGCTGCCAATGCTGGTGGAGTTGCGGTATCTTCGCTAGAAATGGCTCAAAATAGCTCTCGTGTCTTCTGGACACAGGAAGAAGTGGACGTAAAATTAAGGGATATCATGAAAAATATATATAAAAAGAGCATGGATGCATCTCAAGAATATGGCTATCCAGGGAATCTAGTCATTGGTGCCAATATTGTTGGATTTGTCCGAGTAGCAGATACGATGATTGCTCAAGGAGTCATTTAAAATTTTAGTAGCCTATTTTGTATTCAATACCAAAACAGGCTATTTCTATGTAAGCTATTAATTTGACAAAGAATATTTTAATATTTATCGTTAATATAGTAATAATTTTTGCAATGATTCGTTAGGCTTCATCCACTATCTAAAGCAATCAGTGCAATACATAAGTTTACACGAGTGACTGAAAGTACTAAGGAGGAAAAATATGAAGATTGTAGCACTTGTAGGAAGTATTAGAGAAGAATCCTTCAATATGCGATTAGCTAAGTTTATGCAAGATCGATATGCAGAAGAAATGGAAATGCAAATTGCGGATATTCGTTCATTACCATTTTTTAATCAAGATGAAGAAAATGACCCTATTCAAGTAGTAAAGGATTTCAAAGAATTAATAAAAAATGCTGATGGAGTTGTAATCGTTACTCCGGAGTATAATTGGTCTGTTCCAGGAGTGCTAAAGAATGCACTGGATTGGACTTCGCGCGTAGAAAGAGTCTTTATGAATAAACCAGTAATGCCACTTGGTGTAACTCCAGGAATGATGGGAACAATTCGTGCGCAATTACATTTACGTGAGATTCTTTCTGCTCCTGGTATTCAAGCTAGAATTCTTCCACCAGCTGGTAATGAAGTACTGATCAATATGGCTGGGCAGAAGTTTGATGAGCAAACTGGTCAATTGAACGATCAGAGTACAATAGAATTTCTTGATAGCAAAGTAAAAGCATTTATTGAATTTGTAAAAGTTCAACGCGGTTAAAGTGGATAAACTATATAAATAATAAACTCTTTATAAGTCTCGTATGCCAATTCATTCTTGAATTCGCTATACGAGTTTTTTATTACATGTTGTTTGACATCAAACAAAGAAAGCTGAATAGTAATTGCATCAAGTATTGATTAGTAAATCTATAAATATATTAGCAAAGAAGAAGAATAGAAAAGAGCAAAAAGCATTCTCCTTTCTATTCAAAAATTACATATACAAATTCGCTAGTAGAATTCCGAGTGTTTCTTCATAGATCTCATTAAATTGTGAAATTGGTAATGGATTAACACCCGTTCCTAGCTCTACTGTGTACCCTGGTCTGCGATATACCATAATAAACCAATCTTTGAAACCAGCATAACTATCAATAAAGCGGATTGGATTATACCCACTAACTCGAGCATATTCACTCACAATCGTTTCCGCCTCTGGTGGTTCTAATCCTTCGTATCCCCAATAAATGACTTCGCCTTGTGTGTGAAGGGCATTCATTCTTCTAAAATTTCGATTACCTGTAAGTTCTGCCATAGCTACTGCTTCAGGTTCAGTTAGTGGCTGGTAACCAGGAAAATCTCTCGGTGCAGGGGATATTGGTTTTCGAGCTGCTTCGACTTCCCATTTAGCAGGATACTGATTATTTAAATCCACTCCACGAATATTCGCCTTCCAATTAGAAAAATCGGTATTGTTGTTGTTAATCGCTAGTACCTCACTTTCAAAACCACCAGCTACAGAAGAACCTTCGATAACAAGATCTACTCCATCAGGATTAACCATCGGTACAGCCGAGAGCATCGTCTGCACGAAATAAGGTAGCATATAGAGGCCACGAATGGCTTGATTATTTGTAAGTGATAAAGCATATTGGTTAAGAAAACGCATAATAACAGGAGTAGTAATCCATTCATTAGCATGGAAGGAACCATTTATATGCACTTGCTTGCTTCCAGAACTTATCTGCAACTCGATTAAGTCTTTTCCAAGCACAGATTGGCCAATTGTGTTTTTTTGAATAAAGGGATATATGTTTATTAGCCTATTTATATCTCGAAGCATTTTATCATAAGTATAATTTGATGGATCTGTAACCACAATGTTGGTAACGCGATAAGGGACTAAGATCAGTTGGCCAATTTGTAAATTATTAGGATTTATATTAGGATTTGCTCGTACTAAAGCATCGATACTGATGTTTTGTTTGGTTGCAATCTGCCACAATGTGTCATTTTGCTGGACTCTGTAAGATTGCATCTCATAGCCAGGTATTTGAATGGACTGGCCAATACTTAATTGTGAGGGTGAAATAGTAGGGTTTGATTGAATAATTAACGGGAGCGGAACATTAAATAATTGGCTATAATACCATAATGAATCACCACTACGTACGACTACTTGCATACTATCTCTCCTTTATTTCTACTAGTTAATCGTATGAAAGAAATGAAAAAAGGTGATTCTATTAGTAATTGCTTGAACTAAAAATTAAATTTCTGTAGTATAATTACTATAATATGGCATTTATATTGGTTTATATATTATAGAAGGAGGGGTCTTACATGGCATTCGTAATTACATCACCATGTAAAACGGAGAAAGCTGCCGAATGTGTGGAAGTATGTCCTGTTGATTGTATCGAAGAAGGGAAAGATATGTTTTATATAGATCCAGATATATGTATTGATTGTGGAGCTTGTGAAGCGGTATGCCCAGTAGAAGCAATCTTTATGGAGGATGAAGTTCCTGAAGAGGAAAATGAATATATTTTATTAAATCGAAAGTTCTTTGAAGAACGCTAATCCAAAAATGCTATCCATAGGGTAGCATTTTTTATTTTTGTAACGCTTGTCTATTAATAGATACAACTCAATATCGTAGGTCCTCCCACTAATGAACTTATGAAGCTTACTAACAATCTTTTTTTTAAAGACTAATACCAAATAATAGTAAAGGCAATTGGAGATACTGTTAGATGATGGTATATGTAGTCTTTAGAAGTTATTAAAAGGAGTGATTTGGATGGCTGAATCAAAAGATATGCCGCAATTTCCAGAACCATACTGGCGAGATCAGGTA
Source organism: Ornithinibacillus californiensis (assembly GCF_001038485.1). Classification (GTDB taxonomy): domain Bacteria; phylum Bacillota; class Bacilli; order Bacillales; family Amphibacillaceae; genus Ornithinibacillus; species Ornithinibacillus californiensis. Next base: position 75,228 of record NZ_LDUE01000055.1, on the reverse strand, counting down.
GAATTTCCAAAGTTTAATAAGTTAGAGGAGAATATTAAAGTAGATGTTGGTATTGTTGGTGGGGGAATAGTAGGGATTACGGCAGCATATTTACTCTCGAAACAAAATTTAAAAGTGGCTTTGATAGATGCGGGTGTTATTCTAAATGGTACAACCGGACATACAACTGCAAAAATTACTGCACAACATGATATTATCTATGATGAATTTATTAAGCACTTCGGTAAAGATAAGGCCAAACTTTACTATGAAGCACAAATCGAAGCGAAGGAATTTATTGAGAAAGCAGTTAAAGAGCTTAATATTGATTGCGATTTCAAAGAACAAGATGCGATTATTTATACGAATGCAGATGACTACATAACCCAATTAGAAAATGAGAAAGCAGCATACGATGAACTAGGTATTGAGGGAGAACTCACGGATTCCGTTCCATTAAATGTGCCACACAAAAAAGCTTTAATTATGAAGAATCAGGCACAATACCATCCGTTAGATTTTTTAAAAGTGTTGGTTGAAGAAAGCGTTAAAAACGGAGCTCAGTTCTATGAAAATACGACAGCAATTGATGTTGAGTATAATAAGCATCCGGCCATTATTACAAGGGATGGGCACCGCATTGTGAGTAAGTTTGTTTTTGTAGCTTCACACTTCCCGTTCTATGACGGACAAGGGTTTTATCCTACTAGAATGTATGCGGAAAGAGCTTATGTCTTAGCAATAAAAGCAAAAAAGAAATATCCTGGTGGAATGTACATTTCAGCAGAACAGCCTACTCGCTCTTTACGTTCTGTTACGATCAATGGGGAAGAGGCGTGGCTTGTTATTGGTGATAGTCATAAGACTGGACAAGGTAAATCTACTATTGAGCATTATAAAGCCCTCCAGGACTTCGCGGAAGCGCATATTGGTATAGAGGATATTTTATATCGTTGGTCAGCACAAGACTTAATCACACTCGATAAACTTCCGTATATAGGACCGATCTCAGAGCATGAGAACGCAGTATTTGTGGCTACTGGATTCCGGAAATGGGGAATGACAAACGGAACAATCGCTGCGAAAATTATCACAGACAAGATCGTGGGTAAAGATAATCCGTATGAGGAGCTATATTCTCCATCTCGTTTCCAAGCAGATCCTTCTTTACGAAAGTTCACGAGTATCAATGCGGATGTCGCGAAACATCTTATCAAAGGAAAATTAGAGTTTACAGATAATAATATACAAACGCTATCACCAGATGATGCTACCGTAACTAGGGTGAATGGAAAACGTACAGGTGTTTACAAAGATCAAGAAAATAAGCTTCATGCTGTGGATACCACTTGCACTCATATGGGATGTGAGGTGGAATGGAATTCTGGTGAAAGAACGTGGGATTGTCCATGTCACGGCTCTAGATTTACTTACACTGGTGAAGTAGTTGAAGGACCTGCAAAACGGCCTTTAGAACAAATAGAGTTAGAGTAAAGTCTAGTATCAAGCTTAAATATCTGCACTCCAAGTAGGTACTTTTGGGGTGCTTTTAGTTTTTTCTAAATATGACAGGATAACTTTAGTGTGGGATCTATCTGTTAAATAATTATTTGTAGTATTTTTTAGTAAACAAAAAGGAATAGCAACCTATGTATCTAGCTCCTATTCCTTATTCAAGTAGTCCTAAGGGTATAAATTAAGCTTCCTTTGAGCGAACAATAAATAACATTAAAAAAGAAATAACAACAATAGAAATTACCCATAACCATGCTAGAGCCATGTTACCAGAATCCATTGCAACATAGATAGCAGTTGGAATTGTCTGTGTCACACCTGGAATATTTCCCGCAAACATTAATGTTGCACCAAATTCACCCAATGCACGTGCAAAACTTAATATACAACCTGATAGTAACATTCTTGAAGCAAGCGGGATGGAAACAAATATTAAAACCTTTTTCTCGTTCGCTCCATCTAAGCGGGCAGCTTCTTCGATAGCTCGATCAACACTTTGAAATGCCGATTTCGCTGATTGATACATAAGAGGGAAAGAAACTACTGCAGCTGCAATAACTGCAGCAAACCAAGTGAACATAATTGGTTGATTGAATAACCATTCTATAGCTCTACCCGCAAAGCTATTTCGCCCAAAAATAACAATGAGGAAAAATCCAATGACAGTAGGGGGGAGGACCATCGGTAGCATCATAATAGTTTCAATTACAGACTTGCCTTGAAAAGACTTCCTAGAGAAATATCTCCCTACTAATGTCCCGAAGAAAATGACTATAATACCTGCTAACGAAGCAATCTTCAGCGATAACCATATTGGATGTAGAAATTCTTCAGATAATATATTATTTAGTAATGAATCCATAATCTTCAAATACCTCTAATGAATTTTGTTTTTGTATATAGTTGTAAAAGTCCTTAGCAGCTATATAATTTTTGGTTCCATTAATAATACCTATTGGATAAACAATTGGTGAATGCAAGTTTGCGTCTGCTGTAGAAATAATGGTAACTTTTTCGGATTGAAGGGCATCGGATTTATAAACGATTCCCGCCTCAACATTTCCGGTTTCCACGTATGACAAAACTTGTCTAACATCTTTAGCAAAAACTATTTTCGATTCGATTTCTGTCCAGATTTTTAAGCTTTCTAATGTCTCTTTTGCATATTTTCCAGCAGGTACTGTTTCTGGTATACCAATGGAAATATGGCTAATCTCTCTATGTATTAAATCTTCAAATTTTGTTATATCGTAAGTATTATCAGTAGGAACAATAAGGACTAATTCATTCTGTAATAATGTAATACCATTGTCCTCCGCAATAAACCCTTCATCAACGAGCTTATTAAATTTATCTTCAGATGAAGAAAAGAATAGATCTACTGGCGCACCTTGAGCAATTTGTTGCTGCAACGAACCTGATCCACCGAAATTATACCTTAGTTTCACATTTGGATATTCTTTCTCATAGGATTGTTGTATTTTCTCCAACGATTCCTTTAGGCTTGCTGCTGCAGAGATGGTTAATTTTACTTCATCGGTTGGCTCATTAGATGAACAACCTGAAACTATAATTAGCATAACTATCGTGATAATAATAAATACTTTATGTTGGAACAATGGATTCACCTCATTATTTAAAAAAACAAGTAAGCTAGTATTAGTTTACTACAATTTTTTATTCTTTTCTGTAATTATTAATTAACTAAAATGAAAGGAAGAGATAAATTGCATTAATTCTTTATCAACTTGCTGTTCATTCTTGTAAACAAAATACATACTTGCCTTAGGGATTTCAATAAAGTGAGCAGGAATCTCTATGAATCTACCTTCCAGTAATTCCTTATTGACACTTGATTTAGGCAAAAAACTAACACCCATACCTTCTAATATAAAACGCTTCGTTATATAGGATTGATTGACCTTCATCGTTCTTATAGAAGGTATCTTTAGCGTAAACTGCTCCTTTAACTGATTCCAATAAAATGGATGATTATCCGTGAACACAATATTTTGCTCAAGAATCTCCATTGCATCAAGGATAGGTCCAGATTCAGCATCATATCCATCATGACGGGCTACCAATATCACATCCTCTTCATGAAATGGTGAGCTAATAACGAGACTTGTGCCAGGCAAACATGATAACCCTATATCTGCATGACCCATCTCAATACAATGAGATATTTCAGTTGACTCCATAACTTGAATGGTTAATTCTACAGTCGGATTCGATGTCATATATCGATGTAAAACAGAAGGCAAAATAGTGTCAGCAAGCAATGGAGAGATAGCAACCCGAATTAGTTTATGAAATCCTTGTTTAAATTGATTCATGCGATGTACACTTTTATCATATTGAGAAATAATTTCTAATGCTTCTTGATAAAACATTCTCCCGTATTCTGTTAGTGCGATATTTCTTCCATGCTTCATAAATAAAGAAGCTCCTAATTCTTTTTCTAATTGTTTCATTTGAAATGTAATAGCAGGTTGTGACACATATAGTTTTTCGGCAACTTCGCGATAATTTTCATACTCTGCTGCAAGAATAAAGGTCTTAATTGTTCGTATATCCATCAATACACCTCATTAATAAGGATTATTTATTATTATATTAAAAAATACTAAATTTTAATAATCTTTTACTTGAACTATAATTGTGTCATAAGGGAGAGGAGAGTGGAGGAAGTGTTTCAACCAGGGTTAAAAGGGGTAAACGCAGTTCAGACAGAATTAAGTAATATTGACGGACAGGTAGGTTTATTAACCTATCGTGGTGTACCTGTCAATAATTTAGTCGGTAATTATTCGTTTGAGGAGGTTGCTTACTTCTTGCTGTTCGGTAAGTTTCCAGAGCAGGATAAGTTAGAGCAATTTAAGGAACAATTAAAGACGTATCGGTCATTACCCGGATATGTAGAAAGCATTCTTGAAGAACTTCCTAGAGAAATGCCGCTGATGGATATATTAAGAACGATAGTGTCTGCTTATTATATGGATGAAACGGAAGATATCTATGAAAAAGCAATTAAATTGATAGCAATAATGCCAACGATAGTAGCATATCGGTATCGACAAATAAGTCAATTGCCTATAATCTCACCTCATCCTAAGTTAGATCATGTTGAGAATTTTATATACATGCTAAAGGGAGAAAATAACATAACACATGCTAAAATCCTCGAAACATATTTAATATTAACTATGGAACATGGGCTTAATGCATCTACATTTGCTGCAAGAGTTACGATTTCCACTGAAAGTGATCTCGTTTCTGCTGTAGCAAGTGCACTTGGTACTATGAAAGGTCCGTTACATGGGGGTGCGCCTTCAGGAGTCATTTCATTGTTGGAGGAAATTAGAACAATCGACAGGATTTGTGAAGTTATTCACAATAAGTTAGAAAATAAAGAAAGAATAATGGGATTTGGTCATCGCGTCTATAAAACAGTTGATCCACGCGCGGTAGCGTTAAAAAATACTATATTGAAAATAAATAACGTACCAGATTGGATTTCCTTGGCATTAGAAACAGAGACACAAACCATCAAGATTTTAAAGGAATTAAAACCAGGTAAAGAATTATATACAAATGTAGAGTATTATGCAGCAGCAATTATGAAATCGATAAACATAGACGATAGTATTTTTACTGCGATATTTAGCTCTAGTAGAATTGTTGGCTGGTGTGCACATGCAATTGAACAATTAAATAACAATACAATATTTAGACCGACTGCGATATATGTAGGTAAATAAATTGCACCAGGATTAAACGCTAAAAATATATTTAACGTATTTTTAGCGTTTTTTTCATTTTGTCTCACTATCAGGAGTAAACTTGGATTCTGAGATTAAATTAACTATTTTCCGCATAACTTCCCATAATAGATATTATGTCTACTAGAAAAAATATAAAAAAATACAACCCTTTAAGGTTGATGAGTAAATGTTCGCCTCTCTATTGTTTGTTTCTTTCACTAAGTGCATGAAAACATGGAACTTAGCATGTTAATGATATAAACAATTAGGTACATATAAACTATTGAAGACATCATAAGTGGTAATAAAACAATTAATAGAGCTCGTAACATATCCAATACAATCAGTAAACGTTTCTTATTTAGCCGATCTATAATGGTCCCAACCCAAAAGCTTGTAGTTATTGTTGCAAGCGGTTTGATAACATACAATAGCGATACCGCCAAAGGAGAACCTGTGATATCATAAACAATTAGATTTAAAGCTAAGAAGTATACCCACTCTTCGATATTAGAAACACCTATACCGAATAATAAAATAAAAGCATATTTTCTATCATCTTCTTGATCAATGCCATGTGATTTTCCCCCCTTCTATAAAACAAATAAAAATCCCGTCCTCAAGACATAAGTCTTGAGGACGGGATTATATACGTGGTGCCACCTCTATTTGTTAATATAACAATAATTAACCTTTTTCCGTAACGGGGATACCGTCAAACAATCATCCATAGATTCCTGTATGAAGCTCTGAGTCTTGTTTCAGTAATGAAATCTTACTCCATTCCAGCAACTGGAGCTCTCTGTAAAAAAATTCAATTACTTACTCTTCTCTTCTTCGCTTTTCCTTCATTTAATTGTAAATTAAAAATTATTATAATTAGCCCAATTCAGTTTGTCAATAGAGATCAATCAATCAAACAATTATTTGTTTTTTCTGTTTTTCGCTTCTAATAATCGCTTCATCCGCTCTTGAGAACTCTCTTGTTCAGTATTATCTTTGATTAGAGGCTCTTGTTTGGATTTTTCTTCTTTGTTAGGTTTACTTTTCTTTTGAGAAACTTCTGGATTATTAATTGGCTTGTTCTCTAGTTGGTTATTTGATACTCGTTTCGTAGTAGCAGTTTTCAATTGATCAAATGTTTGATTTAATTGCTGTTTCTTAACTTCGCGTTTTGCAGCGGTATTACCTTGTTTTTGCTTAAGTCTTGCAAATAGCGAAATTATACCAAATCGCCTAACAGCAATCTCTATGAAGAACAATAAAAACGCTAACAATAAGAGCTGACTATATATAGGTCTTTTCTCCACTTTTCCATTGTCTAATTCCCGAAATGCATCTTCTGGTTCTTCTAATATAATTCCACTACTAAGATCGGTAATTTCAGTAAGTATTAGTTTATTTTGGACGTTTAGTTCAAATTCCTTTGAATAAGGAACTACTATACCAGTTTGAAAGGTACTGGTGATTTTCTCATCCTCGACTCTCGCTAACTGAAGGTAATAAATCCCCGTATCAGCTTGGAATGTAATTTCATGCTCTCCAGGTGCAGTTGGCCTGATTTGCGCTTCAATTTCATTTCCTTTCTCATCAATTACGCTTGCTTGAATCGGCAAAAGACTAGCATTTTCTGAGGTAACTGTTAAGGTTATATCTTTACCGTTTACCTTCTGCTGGACATGGTACATTTCTTGCTGGTAGGATGGAAGACTCCAGGAAACCATTTCGTTCCATAGCATTGGCCACTTTTCCCAAGTTGGCCAATCTCCTGACCACGTTCCAAGAATATCCGATGTCCAGGCAATCGTATTTCCAAGACCATATTGCCACCTTATAAGAACAGGATCTCCTTTATCACTAATTAAAATAGATTCTGCTCGCGACTTTGGATCTGTAGCAACATAAACATTCATTTGTGGAACACCTTCTGAAAATATAGGATTCCACTCATTACCTTCAATCACTGTAGGATAAAAAGGATTATCTTCAATATAGGTCCTAGTCGTTAGGATCGTCTCACGTGATAGAATACTTGGAATAGTAGATGCATCGTATACATCATAGTAACGTCCGGTCCCCTCTTCTGCTAATTCTTCTAATAATGCATGATCTGCGTCACTACCAATCGCCACAGTGGATAGCGTTATGTTGTTCTCAAGCCCTTCTCCGATTAACTCTAGGTAATCAAAATTAGTAGCTGAATGTCCATCTGTTAAGAGAATAATATGCTTCCTTTTAAGGTTTAATGGTTCTAGTTGTTCGTAAGCCTTTTCTAAAGCAGGGAAAATATTAGTACCTCCACCTTCTGTGATGGAGCGTATTTGTTCTGCAGCTTCTTCTTTATTAGCTAAAGGACCTGTTTCAATAATTTGCCATGGCTGGTCATCAAATGCAATAAAACCTAGTGTGTCTTGCTCGCGAAGTAATTCTACGGAACGCGCAGCAGCCTCTTTTGCTAAATCCATTTTATAGCCAGACATACTGCCGGAACGGTCTAACACGATAACCATTCCTAATGATGGTAATTCTTTTTTCCCTTTTAAATCCATTTCTACAGGTAGTATCTGTTCGATTGGTGTTTTAAAATAGCCTCCTAAACCAAAGCTCTGATTTCCACCAGTCATTATGAAGCCAATACCAAAATCTTTAACCGCACTTTCTATAATATCCATTTGTTCTTGCGTAATATCCGTTGCTGATACATTACTGAAGATAATAGTCTCATAGTCTAAAATTCCTGTTAACGTCGTTGGAAGAAGGTCAGGCCTACTAGAGTCTACTATTAGACCAGATGCCTCAAAAACGGAAGCTATATTCCTACCCTCATCTGGCGTTCCTTCAACTAGCAAAACACTAGGAGTTCCTTGAACATTAGAAATTGCATAACTCACATTATTTTGTGGTATGCCATCATCGGGTGAACTAATTTCAGCTTGAAAGCTATGAGAACCAGTTGACTCGATTAAATAATCGAAAGAATACACATTTGTCCCTTGTTTAACTGGTATTTCTTCATCAATAATGGTTTCATTATTTTTACTAATACGAAGTCTTGTAGTTGTGTCGATTGTACTAGTTATTGTCGTATTTATTGTTGTTTGTTCACCATGAAATAAATTATTAGGTACATCAAAATTTTCTAGGACAACATCTCGTTCAATTGATGTTTGGAAAGGAAAAACATCTACTTCTATTTGTTGTGAATTTAATAAATTAACCTGGCGTTTCACATCCCCCATATTTTCATTACCGTCTGTCATTAGCACTATTCGACCATTAGAATTTGATGATAATAGACTTGATGCAACTTGTAGACCGTCTTCCAAATTAGTAAAAGCATTTTTTTCTACTATATTAGTTGAAATAATACCTTTTTCACGAGTAGAAATAGTCTGGGAAACTACCGCTTCTTCAGCAACCGTGACTATTGCATAAGAATCTTTTTCGTTCATCCCCTCAATCGCTTTTTCAATGGTTCCGTACATTTCTTGTTGCTGGTTCCGTACACTTTCCGAATGGTCCACAACAAATACTGTTGTTACCCCTTGAACAGGTAGTTTAATAAATGGACCACATAATGCTAATATAATAAAAGAAAAAATTAATAATCTTAAAAATAGAATGATTCTTTTTTCTAACATGGACTGAAGAGAGACACTTGTCCAAAAGAGAAAAGAAACAGCGATTACGGGTATTAATAATAGGAGGAATAATGGTTCATCAATTTGAAATCCCACGGCGATAGACCTCCCATTCTAAAAATAAAACGAGTAATGCTAGGATAGCAAAAATCGTCCAAATTTCATTAGGCTTTTCTTGATTTGTATTACTATTTTCATGCTTACCCTCGATTGAAAAGCTCGTATTTGGTTGAATATTCTTTTCCTGGGCATCTATAGAAACGGCAAATAATTTCTCTGATCGTCTTCCTAAATCACTTTCGGTTATCATTTTATACAAGCCGGGGTGGCTTGGAGCTTGGAAGGTTGGTTCGTCCAAGTTTATGTCTAGTACTTTCTCCTGATTTTCATTCAAGATAACACCACTTGTTGTACCAGCCTCAATGTTGATACTTAGTGATTCGCTTGGCTTCACATAACCCAATGCTTCTTGTTTCTCATTTAAGTAGTTAATTGCATTATATAAGAAGATTGGAAAGCTAGTATGCAATGGCCAATCGGTATCTGCTATATCAAAGCCCACCAAAATTAGTGGATTACCTTTATAATATCCTTTACTAATAAGCGGTGTTTCACCACTTGCCAGAATTGTGTCGAGTTCAGTTGCTTGAAAAGGAGAACTAGATTGAATATAAACCTCTCCAATGTCAACATACCTTAGGATTGCATCTTCCCTTATTGTTTTTACTTCAGCCTGCAGGTTCTCTTTTGGTGATACAGGAAAAGATTCTCCATTTGTAGGAGAAAATACTAGTGTGGGTCCATTAGGCCATTTGGTGTCAGGGATTTCTTCTAATACATAAATCACATTATCCCCAGAAACTGCTGTATCTTGATTGTATTGAACAACATCTGTACTTAAATAATGTAATGCTTTTGACGTAAAAGAATTCACATCACCAATTAAATGAATGGTAGGTGGTGTGTTATTCCCTAAAAATGAAAACAACTCATTATCAGCTTTATAGTCATCCTCTGTCGTTAACACTGCTTTATAGTAGGACTTAGCAGGTAAATCATTAATAGCTAATTGTTTTAATTTTCCTGGTTCTATCAGTTCTTGAATGGTGATGATGGATTCTCCATTACTTTCAATTGTGATTCTCGCAAGCTTTTCTTCATCGGACTCATTGAAAACCGTTAATATGCCGCTAATTTGCTGGTTGTTTTGTGATACTCCAAGCGTATGTAATGAAAGGTTATTTTTAGACATTCCGATATTATGTACAACCAACTTATTCGTTAAGTAACTAGTGTCCAGACTTTCTTTCGCAACACTATCGGAAAATACGTGAATTTCTCCACTTGTTCCCGACAATAATTGATTTGCTAGCTGAATAGATTTTACTATATCTGCAAATTGAAAAGAGGCTTCCACATCCTCAATACGAGATTTCATCGTTTGTTCTTCTGTTTCCGTAGAAAACAAGATTGTAGGAATTTCTTCGGCTAAAATAACAGTTAATTGCTGATCATCTAGTTGTTCAACGAGTTCAAGGGCTTCTTGTTTTGCGGTATCGAAGCGGGTCGTCTCTTCCTCCTCTACGGTCATAGAAGCAGATGTATCTAGTACAAATACAATATGTTCTCCTGACAATTCATTCACACCTAAAAATGGCCGAGCTAAAGCAAGCATCAGGAATAACAGTATCAGCAGTTGTAGGTAAAGTAGTAAATAGTTTTGTAATTTCCTCCACCACTTTGTAGCTTGCCATTCCTGCATAACTTGTTGCCAAAGAAGAGTTGATGGTATGATTTGACTCTCATACTGCTTTCTAAACAAATAGAAAAGAATAACTCCGATGATAAATACGATTAATGTAAAAAAGATAGGTGTTATAAAATTCATGAAATCACCCCTGGTTAAATCCACCCTTTTGCTGTCATACGGTTAAACAGAATATTCTCTAATGAATTCGCTACTTCACAAGAAAGATAACCAATGCCACGCTCAAAACAAAATCTTTCTAACTGTTCCCGATGTGTATTTAGTCGTAGTTGATAGCTGTTTTTAACCGCTCTATTCATCGTCACATTTACCTTATCTTGTGTTTCACTATCCAGCAGTTCAATATCCCCTTGATAGAATGGATCGATTTCTTCTTTTGCTAGTGGTTGAATGATAATAAGCTCTTGTTTGTATGCTTGTAATTTCTTAATCGCTTCTTCAATTAATTCGATTGGTTCCAGTAAATCACTTATTAAAACCGAAATACTAGATTTAGGCTGTATGTATCTTCCAACAGACTCAGAGAATGTAAACGAAGCCTCATCAGAAACTATTGTATCTACATAATGAACAAGGCGATTAGAAAAAGCTTTGCCTTTTTTATAGGCAAAGGGATGAGTTTGCGCACCAATTGGAAATATACCAACACGATCATCGGCACTCAAGGACATATAACCTAGTGCAGCAGCGAGTCCTTTAGCAAATCGCCACTTCTCTGGAATGAGAGTCATAGATTTCGTACAATCGAGAAATATAGAAACGACCATTTCTTGTTCATCTAAAAAGCGTTTGATATAATGCTTATTCGTTCTTGCAAACACATTCCAATCTATTTGTCGTAGATCATCTCCTGGTTGATACTGGCGATAATCGGAAAATTCTAGTGAAGTTCCTTGTTTAGTTGATCTTCTTGCACCTTTATGATGCCCTCGCTTCCTATTACGAGTCTGGAAGCGATGCTTGTCCAACCGATACATTAAACTACTAGTAAGTAGGGCTTCACTCATGACCTCTCACCAATCTTGGATAATACCTCATCAATTACCTCATCACTTGTAATTCCAGTTGCTTCTCCTTCAAAATTAAGGAATAAACGATGACGTAACACTGGTTTAGCTGCTTGTTTAATATCGCCTTTTGAAACATGAAAGCGACCAAGTGATAAAGCACGAACTTTAGCAATTCGAATTAATGCTTGAAGGCCACGTGGACCTGAACCATATCGAACATATTTTTTCACTGAATCCGTACTTTGTTCTTGATCTGGATGGGTTGCCATAATAAGATTCACAGCGAAATCTAGCATTTCATCAGAAACTAGTATTTCTGTAGCTAGACGTTGAATCGCTTGAATCGAATTACCATCCATAATTTTAGCAACTTTTGGTGTATCTAATCCTGTCGTGTGTAAAACAATCTGTTTTAATTCATCTTTCGTTGGATAGTTAACGTTTATTTTTAATAAAAAGCGGTCCATTTGCGCTTCTGGTAATGGATAGGTTCCTTCTAAATCAAGTGGGTTCTGAGTAGCTAAAACAAAAAAGGGCTCTGGTAGTTTTTTCGTACTCCCCATCACTGAAACAGTCTTCTCCCCCATTGCCTCAAGTAACGCACTTTGTGTTTTTGGTGTCGCCCGATTAATCTCATCTGCTAATACGATATTGGAAAATATCGGACCTTCATGAAAGGTAAATACTTGTTTACCACTTTCACTTGGTTCGATAAGCATCGTTCCAGTTATATCCGAAGGCATTAGATCAGGAGTAAATTGTATTCTAGAGAATCTTAAATCCATTACATCGGAAATTGTCCGTACTAACATCGTTTTCCCTAAACCGGGTAATCCCTCGAGTAAGGCATGACCACCAGAAAGAATAGTCCATAGTACTTGGTCTATGACGTCACTCTGTCCAACGATAAAAGAATTTATTTCTTGTTTTACTTTTACGATTTGTTCGGTTACTTCTTGCAATTGCTTCTCTTTTGATTCTAAATCAATCAAGATTCATTCTCCTTCCGGGTCTAGATCACTAAAATAATCTTTTACAACATCTTCTAGATATGCTGGCAATTCTAATCGTTCTACACTATTACGATAAGAACTAGCATAATCTCCATAAACTTCTTCATAGGAGCGAACAGAACCTTTTATAACTAATCCTTCAGGAGTAGTCTGAAATTCACTACTTCCTTCAGCAAATTCGCCAAAGTCTTCTTCAATCATGTCATTGCCTTCGATTTTCTCTGGAATAGTTAATTCTCGTGACCCTTGGCCGAATCCTGCACCTGCTCCACCTGAACCCGTTCCACCGCTGCCAGAGCCGCTTCCAGTTCCAGAACCTGAACCATTGCCTGTTCCGCTTCCATCACCACTTCCATTCCCAGAACCGTCACTACCCCCATTCCCATCACCATTTCCTTCAGAGGGATTTTGGCCACCCTCATTAGGGGCACCATTTTGACCTGAGTTCGATTGGTTACCATTTTGGCTTTGTTGTCCTGACTGATTTTGGTTTCCAAAAGCTAATTGATTCGAATCGGACAAACCAATGTTAGACATATTTTGTTGTAATGAACTAGCAATATCTTGAATTTGTTCTTGTAATGCTAGTAAATTATTGAATGAAATTGCACTTTCCATTAGAGTGTTCAGTTCTTCTTCTAATGCAGCAACTAATTCATCTAGTTGTTCATCTGTTAGTTCATCAAGTTTAGCGCTACTATCATTTAAGACTGAGGCGATTAAGTCTTCTAAAGCCTTTTTTTCTTCCGCTGTTAACGATGATAACTTTTGTTCTAAAAGATCTTTTATTGCTTCATCCAGTTTGCTAGCATCTAAACTTTCTAATGCCTCGGAGAGTTTTTCTAAAGCCTTCGTTTCTTGAGCAATCTCTTTTAACTTCTTTTCGTTATCTTCTGCAATTTGTTTTTCTTGTTCGAGCTTTGCTTCCTCTTTTAACAATTCTTCAAGCAATTCTTTACTCTCTTTTAATTCTTTTGTTGTTTCCTCAAATTCTTTCAACTTTTCTGTTTGATCATCTTTTGCCAGTTCTTCAATATCATCCTTCGTCTCTTCAACAATTTTCTCTTCCTTTTCTTTTTCAACAGCTAATTTCATCGTCTCATTAGGTAGATAATATAGCGTAATCGATAGGAATAAAAATAAACCAAGTAAAACAAGTGGCATTCCATGAATTATTTTTATTTTCTTAGCTTGTAATGCTGGTAGTGCTTCCGTCATTTTCGAGATTGTATCTCTACGCTGCAATTGACTCATCATCGATGTATCATCTATATAATGAAGCGAAGTCTTAATCCTATCTTCTGTTACAAACAAATCATAATAATCGGCTGCTGAAACTTTACTTGGTCCCTTTACAATACTAAGAACGATGACACCGATAGCAATGATCAGTGAAAAAATGATTATTTTATCAACTAGATGAGTAATAACAACAATCCTTGCAGCTATTATTAGAAGCAACGTAAACAAACCTAAACCAAGCATACCGTTGTAGATTTGCTTCGTGACATGTTTCAGGAATAATTTTCGTTTAGCAACTTTTAACAACGCAATAAACTGTTGTTTGTCATTCACTATTTATCGTTCCTTTTTTAGCCTTCATTTTAGGCCTTAGTTTTAGAATACTTACCCATAACGATAAAATGGTAATAACTACATACGTGATGATAAAACTAGTAACTAGTGAGAAGTCTATCCCTGTTTGACGCTGAATTTCATCAGTCATATATGGTTCAAATGTTGAAAGTAAAATGATGAAAGGGTTCACCATCGCTGTCAAATAAGGAAAGACAGTCTGGGTATTCTGATAAAAGAACATCTCGCCTATCATAATTGTTAAAAATGCTGTTCCAGCGGTCAGAAATAAAGTTATCCCATAAGTCACGATGGATGACACAATGGTCTTTCTAATAAGGGTTGAAAATAATACACCTAAGCTTCCAATCGTAATCATTGTCACAAAATACAAGCTAAATGTAGACACGATTAAACTAGGCGAAACTCCTCCAAAAAGAAACACAATACTATATAGTGGCATGGAGGATACCATCATTAATAATAAATATGAAATAGACGATATTAGTTTACTAAAAATAATACTTGTTGAAGACTGTGGTGTTGTAAGTAAAATATTCAGTGTCTGTCGCTCACGTTCTCCACTTATTACACCGGAGGTTAATCCTGGTGTCATAAACAAAATTAATGCCATTTGTACAAAAGACAACACCATGAACATGGCTCGACTTTGTTCCGGACTAAATATTGCAGAAGAGCTAAATATAGTATTTACGACAATGAATCCAATCGCAATTAACCCCAGAGCAAATAGATAAAAGAACACTCCAAGGAACCCTTTAAATGAACGAAAACGGAGCTTTATTTCCTTATTTAATACAGGATTGATAAATCTAGTTTTCAAGAGAAATCGACTCCTTTCGTTATTTCTAGGAATACATCCTCTAAATCAGTTTCTTCTTCGTTAAAGCTAGTAATTTGCAATCCTGCTAGAATTGCTTTTTTTAATAGTTCGACTTGTTCATCATCTGAACCGGTGTATGAAAATAGTAGTGTTTGATCGTGTCGTTCATGTTTAGATAAACCACTAATTTTCGGTTCATCCTCAAAGAACAACATCGCTAGCTCGATATCTGAAGTTACACGCACGTGAATGACTTTATTCGCTTGTAATTGTTTTTGAATGGATGCAACAGAACCTGATGCTACTAATTTACCATTTGTGATCACACCGATTTCATCACACATTTCGGCTAGTTCAGGTAATATATGAGAAGAAATAATAATCGTTTTACCCATATTTTTAAGTTCCTTTAAAATTTCCCTCATTTCAATTCTAGCCCTAGGATCTAGACCTGATGCAGGCTCATCCAAAATTAATACTTCAGGATCATGAATTAGTGAGCGAGCTAAACAGAGTCGTTGCTTCATCCCACGAGACAAAACATCCACATAAGCATCTTTTTTATTGGATAAATTAACTAATTCTAATAACTGAGGTATCAGTATTTCGCGCTCTGGTTTGGGAATACCATAGCTTGCTCCGTAAAAGTCTAGATATTCCACTGTTTTAAATTGATCATACACACCAAAGAAGTCAGGCATATATCCAATATGTTTTCGGACTTGTTTAGGATCCTTCGTTACATCAAAGCCATTAATAAAAGCTGTTCCAGATGTTGGCGAAAGGAGTGTAGCCAATATGGAAAAAGTAGTAGATTTACCGGCACCATTATGTCCAACAAAGCCAAAGACAGTACCCTTTTTAATCTTTAAGTTAAGAGAGTCTAGTGCCGTGAATGACCCATACTTCTTTGTAAGATTTATTGTTTCAATCATTGGGTAAACTCTCCTTCCAGTTCAATAGTAGGAATGTTAACATCTGGATTACTCATTCCTTCTTTTTCAAACGTGATAATAACCCTACCATCTTCTGCGATGAAGTCTTTAACATTTTCTTCGAATGTCGTTTGTCCTCCCTCAAGAGGAATAAATTCATTCGTATTTACATTGAGAATACTGAAAACTGTTCCACTACTAATTGGATGTCTGATTCGTAATTTATTCACGATAATATTGTTTAAATCCATCTGTACAGGAATCTGATAAGTAAGTTGGTACTTTCCTTGTTCAACAGCAACAAAATTTTCTCCATACATCAATCCGTTATGGTGTATAAGACCACTGTTACCAGATACGATTGAAAATTCAGGAGTGATACTATCTCTTCCAAGCTTAAATTCTCCACCTTTAAGAGAACGGATTTCAACATCCACTCCTTGGGTTACCACAGAGAGTAAATTATGTTCTTCCGTTTTCTTATCTAACTCAATTTCTGTAACTAGGTCTGTAGTAAATCCAGCAATCACTGGTTGTTTTAAATCCTTTGGTTGAATATCGAAGTACATGATGGAATCAAGTAAACCAAATTTTTTCCATTCCATTAAACTTTCTCTATCCTTCGGTTCTGCTAATCCACCATAGTAATTTTGACTATAGTAACCAGAGTAAATAGATGAAGCAATGTTGGAATTTGGTGCTCCGATTAAGTTTTGTACGTTCTTTGTGTCTAATGCTATCTCTACATTAACTGTTTCACCTGCTTTAATCTCGCCAATTGGGTAAGATTTAGAGCCGCTTAGCAGATATGCTTCGTTAAGGTCAAAGGATAAACTACTAGAAACACTACCGTTCAGTTGATTATTTTCAACCCATAATTCTGCTTCGAGTTTGCCTGTATCTAAAGAATGAATCTGTCCCATCGCAGAGCGAATTGACCAGTATTCCACGTCGGTAAATGTGATTTTTGATAGCTGTTGTCCCTTTTCTACCATTGCAAAAGAATCTATGGATGATTCTTCATAATAATTGTGTCTTTCTATTGGGAATGCCTCGAAGCCCTCAGTCTTAATTGTTATTGGATAGTTACCACCATTATTAGATAAAATAGAAAACGCACCATAACCATTGGCAACTCCGTTTTCGTCGATTGCTAGGATGCTAACATTATTAATTTGCGATCCTCCAATACGGTCTTTTGCTCCTACTAGGAAAATTGCTAAGCTAGAAATAATAGCGACAGCAGGAATGATAATCCAAGAGATTTCTCTTTTATCTATTTTCTTTAATAAGAAGTATAATCCCGGAATGATTACAATTAAATAGACAATAAACAAGACTACTAAAATTTTTACAGGGATAAACGAAGACGGATACGTTTCGGCAATTTTCCCAAGGCGATAGGATAGTTCATCCTGGGTATAACGTTGTCCACCTATATCTTTATCAACTGTCTGCTGTAATACGTCTGACCACCATGTGGTATACCCATTCCATTCTGTTAAAGTTTCACTACCTAAGTTAAATGCAAATTGGCTAATTTCTCCCATGCCATGGTTTTTGTTGAATACTATAGGAATTGATTGATGACTATAGACGACACTTACGTAGTCATCTAATACTCCAGTATGAATTTCGACATTTTCAAAGTTTGGTAGATTTTCCTCATCATCGTTATGTGGCACAAAAAAATTCAACTCACTAAATGAGGTCTGTCCTTGGATGTCTAGTAAAAATATTTCTCCAAATCCCTCATGCTGCTGGTTGAATGGATCACTTCCTAACATGAGGTGTCCACCAGCTGTTGTCCATTCCTTAATTGCTGTTACTTGTTGATCCGTTAAATTGGATAGTTGGAAATCATTAATAATTAGAACGTCAAAGACTTCTAACCCAATTGCCTCTGATGCTATATCTTCTTTTGTTAAATTTAAGAATTCAACAGATTCTCCATTATAGCGTGCACCCTTAATACTATTTAATGAATCGGCTGTTTCTGTAAGTGTACCAATTACGATTCGGTTTTCAGGAAAAAAGGCTGGCCTTTTTGTGACATTCCCTTTCAAAGCCTTCTCCGTTCCACCTTCCCAACCATTTTCGTAAAACTTCACAAAAGAGGAGCGGTTATTTTGCCCGCTATAATAATAATTATCGTTGTATCCAGGGATTGATACAGTAAAAGTACTATCTTCTCCTCCTGGAAATTCTACTGGAGCTACAATATTCCCAGCGGTTTCATAGGTAGGACTAGAAAAGAATACTAGATCTCCAGAAATTGTATCGCCATGGTTGATCACCTTTACTGTGATAGGAAATCCTTTTCCCATCTGAACTTTTCCATCTATTCCATATGTAATAGAAATTTCTAAATTGTCTTCAGCGGGGACTTCTAATGGTAATAAAAAACAGAAAAAACATAGAAATAACACGAATCTCTTTAGTTGAACCACATTAACCCTCCTAGTAAAAAAACAACTTCTAAGATGACTTAGCAAATTATGACATGAATGATTTTAAATTAACTATAACATAGCGAATACAAAAATTATATTATATTTATAAATTTCTGTTATTTGAAACAACCTGAACCGCTTAGACTTTAAAAGCATTTACTATACTATAAACAGAACATTCTACGTGTTCTTAAAACAAAATTTACAATAAGAAAAGAATAGTCGTGTATATTTTCGCTAAAATAAAATTAAAGTGATATTGGGAGGTATTAAAAGTGGCTAATCTAAAATTATTGGATTTTAGTTTTCAAAATCTAACCAATAAAAATATGTCATTTAATGAGGTTTTTCAACATATTATTCGCTTTATGAGAAAGGACCCAACAGGTAATTACCGATTAATTTTCGGAACTGATTCACAAATTCATCCGACCTATACAAGATTTATTACGGGAATTGTCATTCAATGTGAGTCAAAAGGTGCGTGGGCATGTTTTCGAAGAGTAGTCATACCGAGGAAAATGACTAATTTGCATGAACGGATTTCTTTTGAAACAACATTAACAGAGGAGGTTGTATCGATGTTTACAGAAAGGAAAAAAGAACAGCTAATAGATATTGTCTTACCGAATATATACAAAGGATCTTCCTTTACCATTGAGGGTCATATCGATATTGGTGCATCCAATAAAAACAAGACTAGAGTGTTTGTGAACGAAATGGTTGGAAGAATGGAATCTTTAGGCATAGAACCAAAGATTAAGCCAGATTCTTATGTAGCCAGTTCTTATGCCAATAGATTTACGAAATAGTGACCTGAAAATAGAATATTTAATTCTGTTATAGATATTTACTTCCCTCACGAATACTCAGTTTAGCCAGTTCGTGATTTTGTATAAAATTTCTTACTGATTCAGGATTTGTTTTTGAATATTCGCGGAGCGCCCATCCAATTGCTTTTTGGATGAAGAACTCCTTACTATCTGCATTACGTAATATATAGTCATATAGAAGTGATGCATTTGTCTTCTCTTTATATTTTAATTGAAATAATATTGCCGTTCTTCTGAGCCACATATTGACGTCTATTGACCATTGCTCCATTTTTACCTCAATTAATACTGGAGATTCCATCATGATTTTTCCGATAGGTTTTTGGGCTAGCATGTCAACTGTATCCCACCAAGATTTTGTCGTGATTAAATACTCCATCAGTTTAATGTCATCTTTCGTTACATTTCGAAGTGATCGTTCGATATAGTCTAAGGCAACATACTGGTACTCCCTCTCTTCCATATTCCAAAGAGCCTTAACAAATTTAGGATCAAAATTCTGTTTTAGTATTTTCGTTTCCTGGAAATACAGATTCGTTAGCTTTTTTCTTTCAGGTGACTTAATACCTAAAAAAGAAAAGTGGTTTTTCATATATCTTTCCATTTGATTCGCATTATCTTCATTTCGATATTGTTCGAACAGTTCCGTTAATTCTTCATACATTCTCGTTTCCCCTTTTTTATATGTAAATAAAGGTCCTATTAGGCGAACCTAATGAAGACCTTTATTGGTTGGTTTTAAGAACCAGTAAACATTTGCACCCATGCGCCGTTGTAGTAACCTACTCCAATAGAGTCAAAGTTCGGGTTTAGAATATTAGCTCTGTGTCCAGAAGAATTCATCCAAGCATTCATAACCTCTTGTGGTGTTTTTTGCCCCTTAGCAATGTTCTCTCCAGCTGTACGATAGTTAATTCCAAATGTTTTTAACATATCGAAAGGTGATCCATAATTTGGACTTGTATGAGAGAAGTAGTTGGAGTTAATCATGTCCATAGCCTTTTTCTCTGCAACAGCCTTGATATCAGCCCTGTGTTTTAACGGTGATAAGCCATTCTTTTCTCTTTCCTGATTCACAAGTTGAGCTACTTGTTCCTCAAAGGATGAAGGACTTGGAGCTGTAGCTCTAAGTCGAATAACGGATCCTACTTGCATGTTAGTTGGAACAACATTTGGATTTAATCGCATTAACTCACGATAATCTAATCCGTAACGTTTGGCAATAAACCAAAATGTATCACCTTTCGATACCTTATAAAAATCAAAAGGTGGTTCATTAAACATCTTTATTTGAGCACTTGCCCCAACTGGAAATGCAATACAAAACGCAAGTAGCAAGGGAACTAATCTTTTCAACATAAGTGTCACCTCAAAGTAGTTAATTGTTATCCCCTGCTCCTATTGTTTCTTATCATCGTTTAGTAATTCATGGGTTTTCTTGGTACATCCTGTATGATTAGTAAAAAAGTGTCAGGCCAATTAAGATTATCATAATATCAGCACAAATATGAATCATCCATGAAGCCCATATAGTTCGATTCTTTTCATTAACCATATGAAATACCAAACCAATAACCCATAATCCCACAAAGCAAAGTACAATTATGGCGGGACTAAACCATAGCATAATCATTGGAATATGATACGTAGCAAATAATAACGGACTGTATAGAAAACCTATTCGCCTTGACATGTTAAAGAAAATAAAACCTCTAAAAAAGTACTCCTCTAAGAATGAATTTCCAAACGTTACATAAAGTCCTACAATTATATAGGTAGTAGTGGTAATACCTAATCTTTCCGTTAGATCTGTTCTTATAGAATTTAAATCAATAAGTGGTAAAAAAGCTAGATAGGCAATTAACACAATTGCTGCAGAAGAAAAGCCAAGAATCACTATTCTTCTCCACTCTTGAAAGGTAATCTTTTCTATACTCACTACTGCTTTAAAGTGAAAATCTTTAAAAACTAAACTGTAGATCCAAATCGTTAAAAAGAATAATAAAATCTTTAATCCCGTTTTAATAAGATAGTTGATATCCATACCGTGCTCGATAAAAGCGAGTAGTCCACATGTAATTAGTGTACTAAAAATAATAAATATGTGCTTATTTCTCATAGAATCCCCTGATTTGTAGAATTTTTCTCAATTATTACATAGTTATAGCACATGTACAACTGTAAAATTTTAGGATTAAATGTAAAAAAAAGCGAATTAAAATCATAAATCGGGGTAACATACTTCTTGTAAGGGAAATGTACTATTTGTTTAGTTTATTTCCCCAAAAAAATATAGGAGGTTAGAAAATATGGCGAACAACAAAAATCGCAACAACAACAATAACAACAACAATAATAACAATAACAACAACGATAATGTTGAGTTTGCGAATGAGTTTCTAAATGACAATTTAGATAACAACAATAACAATAACAACAACAATAACAATCGCAATAACAACAATCGTAACAACAATCGCAAATAGTTATACCTAAAGCAAAAACCTGTATTAATCTAATACAGGTTTTTGCTTCGGGGCTATGACAAAACTTTAGTCAGATTGTTGATTTGGAGATCTGCAAATTTCTGTGACACTTTTTCTCGATTATATGTCCAAGTTGCTTGTTCTAAGTTAACAGTGATTGGCACGTCGCAGCGAATTTCTGCAAGCTTTCGAGACAAATGTAACATATCTAAATTGGCTTTGATTTTACTCTGTACACCTTTTGGCAATTGATCGACATTCTCTAGTAGCCCATCGATTGTTTCATGCTCCTGAAGCAACTTCAAGGCAGTTTTTTCTCCAATACCTTTTACTCCTGGATAATTATCAGACGTATCACCCATTAACCCTTTTAAATCAATAATTTGCTTCGGATATAGCCCCTTCTTTTCATAGAAATTCTCCTCTGTAAATACTTCATAATTCCCTTGGCCTTTTCTCATAATGGCAACACTAATGCCTGGTTCGACTAATTGAAGAATATCTTGATCACCAGTTAATATAAGAACTTGATGTTCATTAGAGTATTGCTTTGCTAATGTGCCAATACAATCATCAGCCTCAAAATTATCTAAGCCTACATTTGGCATTTCAAATGCATCCACTACTTCTTTAGCTAAATCAAATTGTGGTACCAGTTCTTTAGGTGGTGCAGATCGGTTCCCTTTATAGTCTTCGTACATTGTTGTACGGAAAGTCTTACTTCCCATATCCCAACAGCAGACAACATGAGTCGGTTGAAACTTGTCAACGGCATCTAATAAATATCTTAGAAATTGATAAATACCATTAGTCGGTACCCCGTTTTCGTTTCTCATGAAATTTCCTCTGTATGATGTTGCAAAAAAACCCCGAAATAATAGTGCCATTCCATCTACTAAGAGAATAGATTGTTGTTGCATGTCATTACACGTCCTTCATTATATAGTTTCTAACAGTTTGACTAGATTGCTTGCTTTAGTGTTAAGGACACTGATATCAATTTTGTCCTCAAGAACTTTAAGGCTACTATTCACATATTGGTTAATCTCGTTTTGTAAGTCTTGCTTTGTATTTTGTATAACGGCTTCCCATTGCAGGCTATATGCTTCGGACATCGTTTGTTCTGCTTCTGCGATAAAGCTTTGTATTTCTGGTAGTAAAATTTGATACAGTACGTCTTTCATTTTTTCCTTTTCCTTATTCACAAAGAAAGATTTCGTTCCTTTGAAAAGAGAAAAGGCGGTTTGAAACCTATCTAAGTCAATACTTTGAAGCGGCTGAATATAATTAGGGGTGTCTAATTCTACATTTTTTACAGCTGGTAGACTAAAGTCTTGGTCAATATGAAGCAGTGATTGTGTATAATCTTCCATCATTTGTGTATATTGTTCCTTTGCATATGCTTCAATACGAAGTGATACAGCCCGTGCCTCTTGTAACAGCTCATAACCAACATAATCTAATAGACCAAACATATTCTTCTCCAACTGATAATTTGCTTTTCGCCCGGATTCGGTTATAGTAGTTGGGTTGAACTTATCCTTAAACATATCATGGAAACGAATACCTATTCTTTCCACTACGTAATGTAACTGCTTCGTTACTTTTTGATTAATTCTATCCTTGTATACTTTGCCTTCTTCTCGATCTACAACTTGAAGTAAATGTTGTTCTCGTTTTAATAATTCCTGCTTATAATTTTGTTTCTCTTGTTCGTTTAGGCTAGCTTTTTGTATAACATGATCAAGGAGTTGTTTTGTACGACCAAGTTCATGTATTGACGACTTAATTGCTAATTGAGATAGCTCATTCTCTAAAAATGCATAAAATTCTTCTTCAAATGCATGGAGCTGTTCGTTAATTTGTTCTTTGGCTAGCTTTTCTGCCAGTGACTTTTTGCTAGATAGAGCATATAATCTTGGATTTCTAATACCTAGCCTAGCTAGCTGATCTCTAACATAATTATTTACTAAATTTAGTTCTGTTTGATCTTGTGCAAGGTCAGCTGCATTAATAATAAAGAACATTTTATCCAATTGGAAGGAGTCTTTTACCCTACCTAATTGCATTACAAAATCTTTATCTGCTTTTGTTACTGCATGGTTGTAATAAGTAACATATAAAATAGCATCTGCGTTCTTAATATAATCAAATGCTACGTTTGTATGTCTTGCATTTACCGAATCTGCACCAGGTGTATCCACTAATGTGATACCTTTTTGTGTAATGGAACAATCATAATACAGATCAATCGCTTCTACAAAACAGGCTTTTGTTTCATCCGTTACATATGCTTCGAAATCATTTAATTGAATCGTAATACTTTTTCCAATAACTGATTTATGCGCATCGTAGCCCTTAATAATTGCCTGTAAGTAACTTTGGTACATATGATTGAGTTCTTCATGGTATTGAGTATTATTTTGAATGATCCAATCAATTAAATCACCTATATCTGTAAATTCAGGTGGTGAGAATGGTTTCAATATGTTGATGAGGTCCTGTCTAATTGTATCTTGATCTTTTAAGTGGATAGCCACCGTACCATGACTGTGTTCCTCGGTAACTGGTGTAATTCGATTAATAACTGCTGTTGTCGGATTCGGTGAAGATGGTAGAATACCTTCACCAATTAAGGCATTGGCAAAGGACGATTTACCTGCACTAAAAGCACCGAATAACGCAATCGTTAATTCACGATTCTGAAGTTTTTCCTTTCTAGTTAACAGTTCCGACACTAAAGAATTGAATGCTGGTAGATCCTGAACAAGTTGTACTGTTTTATCTATTGCATGGATTACACGTTGAGCTTCGGGTGTGTCTTCTTTAATAGGCTCATGTTCTGTGTTTTCTTCTATATATGGTACAATGTTATTCATTTGTTGACTAGCAATTGTTTTTCCTTTATTAAATTCAATTCTTTTTAGTTTTTCTTTGATTAGACTTTCAGTTGCGTTAGTGTAGTCTGGTGTGTGAATTTGTTTATTCAATCGTTGCAGTTGATCTTGAGATTCGGCTTTTATTGCCAAGTATTGTTCATGTACCTCTAGTTGATCTTGTAAGTTTATTAGTTCTGCCTCATTGTGAGCAATCTTTTCTTTAGATTCCTGTTCAATTACATCGATAATCCTAGATAGTACTAAACGAGCTGCATTGCGGTATTTAGTTTTTATTGCGTGTCCAAGGTCATTCGTGTAATGTAAAACCGAGTCACCATTAACCTTTGCACCTTTTTTAATATGTTCCTGTAAATCATTCTGGTCAAAGGTAATTGTTAGCTGTTGTATGCTAGCATCTATACCAGTATCACGAATAGAATATCTATTTACTAACTCTGCCAATTTCTCGCGGAGCTTCCATTCAATGCTTGCTTTCATGCTTTCTTGAACACTTGTTAGAAAGTCATGTAGTCTATTTGTTTTTTCTTCCTCAGTTTTCTTTTTTGCACCGATAAATCCGACCCTAAAGTCTTTCTGTTGTGACTCTAGGAATTTCAATGCTTTATCACGTATTGCAGCTGGCATTAAATAAGCATTTTTTAACGTTTGATTTAAGTCATCGATAAAATCATTCTCAAAATGTTGCGCTTTCTGCTTCGTGTCTTTAATATTATTCCTGATTAATGTTATCTTCTCTAAAGTATTTTCATCAGTCGTGTCAATATTGGAAAGTCTAGCAAGTTTTTCTTCATGTCTCTCCTCTAAAAAATGCCTATGTGCATCCATAACAGTATTTAATGAAGATTCAATTCGTAGGATTCTCTCTTCATGAAATAATCGATGAATTTTATTCTTAATGTCATCAAATTGGTTATAGGATACATCCTTATTTAATAGTGAACTAAAATAAACCGCTTTTGGGGAAAGTCCCCATTGTTCAAACGTTTGTTTGACACTGTTCTCGAATGATTGGAATGATAATTCATTTTCATTATGTTTATCTATTTGATTAATAATTATATAGAATGGGATATTCATAGATTGGATTTTCTTGAGAAACATTAGGTTAACTTCAGACTGTACATGATTGTAATCCATCACATAAAATAGAACATCAACTAAATGTAACGATGACTCTGTAATCAGTCGATCCGTATCATCTGCAGCATCAATCCCTGGTGTGTCGATTAAAGAACAACCGTTTGGTATTATCGGTTCGCTAGAGCTAATTTCTATTTTCTTAATCAAGTCTTTATCTCTGCAATACTCCTTGATCATATCTAGATTATAAGGTTCGTCGTACTCAATAGGATCCTCACTATGGAAAAAAACTCGTGCCACTCCATCACCAGAACTCAGTTTAACAATATTTGCGCTTGTAGGAATCGGACTCTTAGGTAATAATTCCTTACCGATTAAAGCATTAATCATCGATGATTTCCCAGCTGAGAAGTGACCTGCGAAGCTAATAACAAACTCTTCTTCATACTTTTTCTTATAAAGATCAATTATCTTAATAGCATTAACTTCATCACCATGTTCAAGTAAAACATGATAGAGTCCCGTTAACGTATCGTAATCAATTATTGAAGTATTTTGCTCAATTGCCTTCACGTAAAATAAACCCCTTTATTTCATCATTATAACCTTATTATAACGTATATTCATTAGTGATTACTATAACTTTTCAGTATCCTAAAAGAAACGAAAAACTTCTTAAGTATCTAAGAAGTTTATTTTTCTTCTATAATTTTAATTGTTATATGACGTAATAAATCTCCCCTACTTAATACACCAACTACCTTCTTATTATCATCTAATATAGGTATTTTTTTAAAGCGATGTTGTGAAAAAATCTGTAAAGCATCCTCTAAATCATGCTCCGGGCTAAGGGATTTTATATCCTTTGTTTTCATCATTTTGGATACGGGTTCTTTCAGTGCATACTGTAATTTGTCAGTAAGCTTTTCTTGTTCACTAACCATAACTAGAGCAAACATATCAAAAACAGTTCGACTACTTGGTCTTAAATAACGGATGACATCCCCATCACTAATTACACCAACCAATATATTGTCATCACTAACTACTGGTACACCACCTATTCTTTTCGAAACTAACAGTGCAAGTAGTTCCTTAACCGTAGTATCTTCATTGACGCTTATTACATCAGGGATCATAAATTCTTTTATTCGCATTTTTTACACCATCTTATCGATTAATATAATGCTTACTTTTCTTCAACTAATTTTCGATATTTCCCATTATAGAAAATGACTGGTTCTTCATCTGAAACAGCGAATTCAGTAACTTCTGCAATAAATATTGTATGATCTCCAGCTCTTATGGAATCTACAATTTTACAAGCTAATATAGCAGTTGCTCCTTTTAAAACTGGTGTTTCATTTAAATTAACAAATTCAATTTCCTCGATCTCTTCTAGTTGTTTAGCAAGATAGCTAGATAGACTTTCTTGTTCTCGAGTCAATATGCTAATTCCAATGGGTTTTCCACTAGCAAATTTATTGTGCATACTTGCCTGCTGATTAATAGAAATAGCAATTAATTTAGGGGATAACGAAACAGACATAAACGCGTTGACAGTCATAGCGATTATTTGGTTACCATATTTCATCGATACAACCGTTATGCCGGTTGCAAATTTACCCATTGCATTTCTAAAGTTGCGTTCATCCAATTATATCCCCTACTTTTTTCTATATTTACCTTCTTTCTTTAGATTAACACGAAATGTAAAAGATATAACTCTTTTATTTAGTTTACATAATGTAATTATGGTTAACTTATACATGTATTAGTATAACATATGTACTTATTTGCAATCTTGTTAGGCATCTAATGAAATAAAAAATGCCACAGATGATGTAACATCACTGTGACATTTAATATTATACTGGGTAAACACCGTGCTTGCGTTCTGTAAATACAACATTTTTGGCTTCGTAAATACTATATCGCTTCATTAATTCCTTCCTAAGCTTGCTAGGTTCGACAATAGCATCAATAACTAGTTCACTAGCTAGTCGATATATATCGATATCGTCACGATATTCATCTTGCTTTTGTTTAATGAACGCTTCTCGTTCTTCTTCTGGTAACTCAGCAATTTTATTAGCATATACAGCATTTACTGCAGCTTCTGGACCCATAACCGCAATTTGTGCTGTTGGTAACGCAATGACAGCGTCAGGCTCAAACGCAGGACCAGCCATAGCATAAAGTCCAGCACCATATGCTTTTCGGACAATCACGGAAATTTTCGGTACGGTTGCTTCACTCATCGCAGCAAGCATTTTGGCGCCATGTCGAATAATTCCAGCTCGTTCTACCTTCGTACCAATCATAAATCCAGGAACATCCATTAGGAATAATAATGGAATATTAAAAGCATCACATAATTGAATAAATTTCGCGGCTTTATCAGCAGAATCTGGGAAAAGCACTCCACCCTTCATTCGCGGCTGATTTGCTATAATGCCAACTGATTTACCATTTATTCTAGAAAGGCCAGTAATTAATTCAGGTGCAAATTTCTTTTTTATCTCACAAAAACTATCTTCATCTATTATTCTATTAATGAGATCATGCATGTTGAAAGGTGCGTTTTGGTTTTCTGGTATAATGTCCTCGATTGACTTTTCAAATTCCTTCACTTCTTTTGTTTCATATGATTGAGGTTTTTCTCTAAAACTCTTAGGGAAATACGATAGGTAGTTTCGAGCATAACTTATTGCATCAGGCTCTGTTTTTACTAATACATCACCAACTCCAGAAACAGAGCAATGCATTTTAGCTCCGCCCATTTCTTCTAGTGTAACTTTTTCTCCAATAACCTTTTCAGCCATTCTCGGAGAACCAAGGTACATGGATGCATTACCATCTACCATGACAACAATATCACAGAAGGCAGGAATATATGCACCACCTGCAGCAGATGGACCGAATAGTAAGCAGATTTGTGGTACACGACCAGAGAGCTTAATTTGATTATGGAAAATTCGTCCTGCCCCTCTTCTTCCAGGGAACATCTCAATTTGATCCGTAATTCTGGCCCCAGCGGAATCAACCAAATATAGTATTGGTAATTCCAGGGTCATAGCAGTTTCTTGAATACGAAGTATCTTTTCAACTGTTCTTTTCCCCCAAGATCCAGCCTTTACAGTCGAATCGTTCGCCATGACACAAACATCCTGGCCGTTAATTTTACCAATACCTGTTACGACACCATCTGACGGTAAACTATCATCCATACAGTTAGCGAAAAATGCATCCTCTATGTCCATGTCCTCATCAAATAATAATTCTAATCGTTTGCGAACAAATAACTTCCCTTTTTCTTCGTTCTTTTGGTGGTATTTTTCATGCCCACCTTTTTCTATATGTTGTACTCTTTTTTGTAGTTCTTCCATATAAGACATTTGTATTACCTCCTTGCTAGTTTATTTACCTTGATATACCGGAGTACGTTTTTCTCTGAATGCTTCAAGCCCTTCCAAACGATCGTTTGTTTTAATTGTTTCTTTATAGCATAAATGTTCAATTTCTAAGCCTGTTGATAAATCAGACTGCATCCCTTGATTGATTGCAGTTTTAGCCTGACGTAAAGCAATAGGACCATTCTTGGCTATAGACTTCGCTACATCAATTACATAATTTAGTAACTCTTCCTTAGGGATAGTTTCTTCTACTAACCCTATAGAAAATGCATCTACTGCAGAGACTGCTTTTGCAGAAAAAATTAATTGTTTCGCACGGCCTATCCCAATTAATCGTGGTAAACGCTGCGTTCCTCCAGCACCTGGAATAATAGCTAAAGATGTCTCAGTTAAACCCATTTTGGCAATATCTGCAGCAATACGAATGTCACAGCCTAAAGCGAGCTCTAATCCACCACCAAACGCAACACCATTAATAGCGGCAATAACAGGTACTTTAATAGATTCAACAGCACGTACTGTTTTCCCAATATACCTGACAGCATCAACTACTTGATCATCATTCATGCCCCTTCGCTCTTTTAAATCGGCACCTGCACAAAATGCTTTATCACCTTGTCCAGTAATGATTACACAATTTATTTGTTTATTGCTGTTTATTTCTTGTACTGTAGAATTTAAATCATCTAATAATGCTATTGACATAGCATTAGCAGCCTCAGGTCTATTTAATGTAACGAGGGCTACATTGCCATCGATTATTTTAAAATCTACTAAGGACATAAAATTCCTCCCATATTTCACATATTAGGACTCAATAATTGCAATTACATCGCCTTCGTTAACAAAGTCCCCTTCAGCAACTTTAATTTCTTTTATAATACCGGATTCCTCAGCAGCAATCGGAATTTCCATTTTCATTGATTCTAGGATTACGATATCTTGATCTTCCTCAACCGTGTCACCTACTGCTACGACAATCTTCCAAACGTTACCAGCCATCATTGCTTTTACTTCTTCCATCTATTTCTCCTCCTCAGGGTTATTTTTTAATTGAGTTAAAATGTTCTTCAATAAATTTTGTTGTTGTATTTCCAGAGTTAAATGCTGGGTGCTTTGCAATATCTAGTAGTAGAGGAACATTCGTTTTAATTCCTTCTACCTTTGTATTTGTTAACGTTTCTATTAATAACTCAATTGCTGCTTTTCTTGAACTACCTTTAACAATTAATTTACTAATCATCGGATCATAGAATGGAGTTACCTGATAATTACTCGTAACGGCAGACTCCAATCTAATATTTTCCCCGCTAGGAACTTCAAATGTGGTGATATGTCCTGGTGAAGGGAAAAATGTTTTCGGATCCTCGGCATAAATTCGAGCTTCAATCGCATGACCACTAATGGTTAGGTCTTCTTGTTTAAAAGATAATTCTTTTCCGTTAGCGATATTAATTTGCTCTTCGACAATGTCAATACCTGTAATCTCTTCTGTAATTGGATGTTCTACTTGGATTCTAGTATTCATTTCAAGGAAATAAAAGTTCTCATCTTTATCGACTAGAAATTCAATGGTACCGGCATTCGTATATCCTAGTGCAAGTGCTGCATCGACTGCTGCGTTACCCATTTTTGTTCTAGTAGTTTCAGAAATAAATGGTGAAGGAGCTTCCTCAATGACCTTTTGATTTCTTCTTTGGATGGAACATTCTCGTTCGTATAAATGTACTGCATTACCATGACTATCTGCCAATAATTGAATCTCAATATGTCTTGCATCATCAATTTTTTTCTCCATAAACATGGCACCATCACCAAAGAAAGTCTCTGCTCGCTTAGCATTGTTCTGGAAAGCTTTTAGTAACTCATCGTCACTATTCACAACTTGCATTCCTATCCCACCGCCACCAGCAGAAGCTTTTAGCATAATAGGATATCCAATCTGTCTCGCTAACGCCACAGCCTCCTCAGCCGAAGGCACCGCCTCTTCTGTTCCTGGAACAATCGGTACATTAGCAACTTTCATAGCTTTTCTTGCCTCAATTTTACTTCCCATCATATCCATCACTTTACTTGTTGGGCCAATAAAAGTAATGCCTTCCGCTTCGCACCTTTCTGCGAACCTACCACTTTCACTTAAAAAGCCGTATCCAGGATGGATCGCATCAACTCCTGCTTCTTTTGCGATAGAAAGGATTTTGTCTACATTTAAGTAGCTCTCATTGACACGCGCTGGACCTAGTAAATAGCTTTCATCAGCCATACTAACAAATGGCGCACTTGCATCAGCTTCTGAATAAACAGCTACAGTTTTTATCTCCATCTTTTTACAAGTTCGAATTACTCTAGCAGCAATTTCGCCTCGGTTAGCTATTAGTACTCTTGATATCATTTCTTCACTCCTTACCAATAAAAAACTAATATACAGTAAACCTAGCAACCTAGTTGTCTAGCAATTACTAATCGTTGAACCTCAGATGTACCTTCCCCAATTTCTAATAGTTTTGCATCACGTAAATAGCGTTCTACTTCATATTCACGCATGTATCCGTAGCCACCATGGATTTGGATTGCTTGATTGGCTGCACGGAAGGCAGTTTCTGTTGCAAAAAGTTTTGCATAAGCAGATTCCTTCGTAAAAGGTTGATTATTATCCTTTAGCCATGCTGCTTTATATACCATGTTTCTAGATAATTCCACTTCCATTGCTATATCTGCAAGCTTGAACTGAATTGCTTGGAAGTTAGATATAGACTTACCAAATTGTTTACGTTCCTTTGCATATTGTAAAGCCTTATCTAGTGAGGCTTGCGCGATTCCTAATCCTAAAGCAGCGATAGAGATTCTTCCTCCATCCAATGTATATAAGAATTGACTAAATCCCTTTTGTGGATCACCTAGTAGATTCGATTTAGGTACACGAACATTATCTAGTACTATTTCTGCCGTATCCGAACCACGGACGCCCATCTTATCGTAATTACTAGTAATTGTAACCCCTTCTGTATCAGTTGGAACGATGATTGCAGAAATAATATTTCTACCTTTCTCGTTCTTTCCAGTAACAGCTGTAACAATTAATGTTTTAGCAAAGCTAGCATTTGTAATAAAACATTTTTCCCCATTGATGATAAAATCATCGCCATCTTCAACAGCTGTTGTCTTCGTACCTCCAGCATCAGAACCAGCATTAGGCTCGGTTAAACCGAATGAACCTAGTGCTTTCCCTTCTGCTAATGGAGTTAAGTATTTTTGTTTTTGTTCTTCTGTTCCAAAATAATAGATAGGACTAGCACCTAATGATACTGCTGCTGCATAGCTTAACCCGGTGCTTCCACATACGCGGCCAATCTCTTCTACAGCAATCGCGTAAGATAGTGTGTCACCACCAGACCCTCCATATTCTTCAGGAAATGGAATTCCAAGTAAACCTAATTCCCCCATTTGTTCAAATATATCTAATGGGAATTTTGCTTCTGTATCAATCTCTATTGTTCTAGGTTTAATTACTTCCTCTGCGAAATCACGTACCATTTTACGAATCATTGTTTGTTCTTTTGTTAAGTTAAAATCCATTTATTTCCCTCCTATGATGACGAGACCGACTGGTTGGTCTGTCTATTCCTTAAAAATATAGCTTTGTAATAAGCTATTAATTCAACTCTATAAATATAGCGCTTACATTTTTGGACTTACAATAGAACGCATAATTAAATCAACGTAAATATCACCAATTTCATCAATCGACTTTTCACCTGACTTTTTGTACCATTTATAAGTCCAGTTTACCATTCCAAGTATGGCCATACCTGTGATTTCCTCAGACAAGTCTTCACGAAATTCTCCAGTAGCCTTTCCCTCTCTTATGGTATCGATAATAATATCCTTAAATTGATCCCGCTTCTTTTTAATTAATTCCTCGTAGTTCGCTTTTAAATAAACATGTTCTTGGTAAAATACGGAAATATGTGGCTTATACAAATCAAAAACTTGCACAAAACTTTTAATGATTTGTTGTAGTTTCTGTGTTGGAGAGTCATAGGTGTTTTTTGCTATGTAAGCTTTCTCTAATACATACGTAATAAAGGTATCATGAATTACAAATAAAAGTTCATCCTTTGATGTAAAGTGATGGTAGAAGCCTCCTTTAGAGGTTCCAGTACTTTCTACTATTTCATGGACAGTTACACCATGAAAGCCTTTTTCTTCGAATAAGTGTAAGGCGGAATGAATAATTTTATCTCTTAAACTCGTTAGAAGCCCTCCTCTCCTAATAACTATTTTAGCTTATCATAATTTTCATAATTTATAAAGTTAAATTTAATCATACAACTCTAACGTTCCATAGTGAAACAAGGAGGATTTTCTCTTTAGTTGAGTAAAGCCTAAATCTTGAAATCTTTTACTTTTCCAATGGTCTTTCAATACAATTCTTTCTCTCGCCACTCGTTTTGCTTCGGTTAAAATTTCCTGCGTTAGTTCGGATGAGATAGCTTGTTCTCTAATAATATTGATCCCACAAGATTCCTCTATTCCTTCTTGGAACATTGGATCAAAATATACTACATCATATGATTTGTCTTCTGTATTTTGTAAAAAGTTCAAATGTTCCTCATGTAAAACCTGTACATTCCTCATAGCAAGATCAAATTCGATATTCTTTGTGGTGAGTGTTGATAGACCCTCTTTGACTAATAAATAAACTAGTTCTTTCCCTTCAATCCCTGTTACCTTCCCATTTGGGCCAACAACAAGGCTTGCTACAACACTATCGGAGGCTAAACCTAGTGTACAATCTAGAAATGACATGCCTTTGGATAGCTTAGCGGCAGAGACAAGTGGATCTAGTTCTCCTTTTAATAAACGTTTGGCTCGGATAAAAGCTAGATTCGGATGAAAAAACATAACCATCTCACTATTGAAAGGTGAAACAACAAGTCGTTCTTTACCAACAACAATTATGTTATCCTGATACTTTTCTTTTAGTTTTTTTATAGAATTTCCCTTTCTTTCTAAATATGGATAATTGTATTCTGTTGACAATTGCTTTGCTTTTGCTACTAGATGACTATTTACTCTTCCTGCAGTAGTTATATACATGTCTTCTCCTTGTCTTAGTCTAAAGATTGGGTATACAAAGGTTCACTTCTACTTCTAAATAAAGGGGTTGAGACAAAAGTATTTCTATCAAATGTAAAATCTAACATTGTTATTAGTGCATATAACACGCCCCGGAAATATACTGCGCTTTCCGTGGGCGGCTGGTGAGCCAGGCAACTACTTGAATTTACTTCAATTGCTGCCTTGCACCGAGGAAGCCTACTGCGTAGTGTTACTTGCAGACGCAGGTGCATTCTCGGGGTCTCACCGAAGCCTATCCTCCCACTGGAGTCTCCGTATATTTCCGGGGCTAATGAAGTGTTTATTCGTCTTTTAATGCCTTTGATGGAGTTATGTCCCAACTACAGCTTATCTTATTCCACCGTTGGATCAAATGGTTTTTCGTAACTTACTTCTTTCCATACTTCAATTACTTCACCTTGATTATCAGAATCTATAACAAATGAGCCATTGCTGTATCTGTCACTATTCGGTAATTCTAATGGAAACACTTGGTGTGTTTCCCCTTTGGAAGTAGTATAAGCTATCGTATCATTTTCATATGTCGCAAAGAATCCTACGATACGATGCGGTTTAGATTTAAGCTCTCTTAGCATGATTAGACCACGCTTAGCCCTGCTAGACTTCTCAAATTCTCGTAATTTCATTCGTTTACATGCGCCTCGTTGTGTTATTAAGAAAAGTGACGGTTCTGATAAGTCATCAAAGACTTGTCCACCGACAACAAATTCGCCATCTTTCAATTGAATTGCTTTAACACCACTAGCACGTTGGCCAACTACTGGTACTTCAGATTCATGATACCAAAGTCCATACCCTTTGTTAGAGGCAATAAAGAGATCCGAATATCCTTTAGTCTGGCAAACACTAACAACTTCATCATCTTTTTTTAGATTTAATGCTACTAATGCTTTGGAATAGCGTTGTGCTTCGTAAGTTTTTAATTCACTGCGCTTCACCATACCATTTTTAGTAAAGAATAGTAAGTATTCATTTTCTTTGAATTCCCTAACAGGAATCGTATGGATAATATACTCATCCTTATCAATTGGGACAATATTGGATACATGCTGTCCAATATCCTTCCATCGAATATCTGGTAATTCGTGAATAGGGATATAGAGATATTTACCTTTATTCGTGAAGAGTAGAATTTTGTCAGTCGTATTTGCCTCAATCAAACTAACCAAATGGTCCTCTTCTTTGATGGCAAAATCTTCCCCATTGGAAGCTGCATAGGAACGGATGCTTGTGCGTTTTACATAGCCGTCTTTAGTAACGGAAATTAAGACATCTTCACTAGCTACCGTAACCTCAATATCAATTTTCAATTCCTCAATTTTATCTTCAATTACAGATCTGCGACGTTCTGAAAACTGTTTTTTCATTTCTTTCAGGTCGTTTTTAATTGTCTGTAGTAATTTTTCTTCACTTGCTAGTATCGATTCATATTCAGCTATTTTCTTACGTAATTCTTCTGCTTCTTCTTGTAATTGTGTAACGTCCGTATTCGTTAGTCGATACAGCTGT
This sequence comes from Ornithinibacillus californiensis, assembly GCF_001038485.1. Lineage (GTDB taxonomy): Bacteria > Bacillota > Bacilli > Bacillales > Amphibacillaceae > Ornithinibacillus > Ornithinibacillus californiensis. The sequence continues at coordinate 39,365 of NZ_LDUE01000055.1, read as the reverse complement.
AACATAACAATAGCTTCAGCTTGTCTCTCGGTAAAACCATATTTCTCAATGATCCTGTTTTTAGCATCCGCTTTATCCTTAGAAGCTCGGATTGTAGCTACTAGTTCGTCTAGTATAGAAATTGCTTTTATAAGACCTTCCACAATATGTGAGCGATCTTTAGCCTGTTTCAAATCAAATTTAGTAGATCGTGTTACAACTTCTTTTTGATGGCCAATATACGCATCAAGCATATTAGCTAAAGATAATAATTTAGGAGTCCTGTCTTGAATTGCAACCATATTGAAATGGTAAGTAACTTGTAAATCAGTATTTTTATAAAGGAAGTTAAGTACACCTTCACTGTTTACATCTTTTTTCAATTCGATAACAATACGAAGTCCTGTACGATCAGTCTCATCTCTTACTTCTGCAATTCCTTCTACTTTACGATCAAAACGAAGTTCGTCTATCTTTTTAACTAATAATGCTTTATTTACTTCAAAAGGAATCTCATCAATGACTATCTGTTCACGGTTTCCACGTATTGGCTCAACTATTGCTCTCCCACGAACAACGATCTTTCCTTTTCCTGTTTCATATGCCTTCTTAATTTCATCGACACCTTGAATAATTCCACCAGTTGGAAAATCTGGACCTTTAATGACTTTCATTAATTCTTCTGTTGTGGTTTCTGGTTTGTCTATTCGTTTAATTACTCCATCTATTACTTCCCCTAGATTATGCGGAGGTATATCAGTAGCATAACCTGCTGAAATACCAGTTGATCCATTTACTAGTAAGTTCGGGAATTTAGCTGGTAATACAACGGGCTCGTGATCTGTATCATCAAAGTTTGGCATTAAATCTACTGTTTCTTTGTTGATATCACGAAGTAACTCAGAAGATATTTTAGATAGTCTTGCTTCTGTATAACGCATTGCAGCTGGTGGATCCCCATCCATACTACCGTTATTTCCGTGCATTTCTATTAGCACATTACGCATCTTCCAGTCTTGACTTAAACGCACCATAGCTTCATAGACCGAAGAATCCCCATGTGGATGGTAGTTACCAATTACGGTACCCACTGTCTTTGCCGATTTACGAAAATGTTTATCATGTACATTTTTTTCTCGAAACATTGCATAGAGAATTCTTCGTTGTACAGGCTTCAAACCATCTCGTGCATCAGGAATTGCACGATCTTGAATGATGTATTTACTATATCTACCAAATCGATCACCGATTACTTCTTCTAATGGAAGATCGAGAAATTTTTCTGACTGTGTCAAGTCATTTCCCCCTTCACTTTCCTTTTCTACATTCTATTTCTAAGATTGTATTTTCTCGTTTTCTAGTATATTTGTTTCGTCATTAAGTCCAAATGCTACATTGGATTCAATCCATTTTCTCCTTGGTTCAACTTTATCTCCCATTAAAGTAGTGACTCTTCGTTCTGCGCGGGCAATATCGTCAATGGTTACTCGGATGAGCGTTCTTGATTCTGGATTCATTGTGGTATCCCATAATTGATCCGCATTCATTTCACCAAGTCCTTTATAGCGCTGAATAATATATCCATTCTTGAATTTATTAACAGCTGTACGCATTTCATCATCATCCCACGCATAGATAACTTGTTCCTTTTTACCTATGCCTTTAGATACTTTATATAAAGGTGGTAGCGCAATATAGATTTTACCAGCTTCAATTAACGGTCTCATATAGCGATAAAAGAATGTTAATAACAATACTTGGATATGGGCACCATCCGTATCGGCATCAGTCATAATTATTATCTTGTCGTAGTTGGAATCTTCTAATGAGAATTCTGCACCAATTCCAGCACCTATTGTATGAATGATAGTAGAGATTTCTTCATTCTTAAATACATCCTGAAGCTTTGCTTTTTCCGTATTTATTACTTTACCTCTTAAAGGTAATACAGCTTGGAATTTGCGGTCTCTACCTTGCTTCGCAGATCCACCTGCTGAATCTCCCTCTACTAAGTATAATTCGTTTTTATCTGGATTTTTGGATTGTGCTGGTGTTAATTTACCACTAAGTATCGTATCTTTGCGTCGTTTCTTTTTACCCGTTCTTGCATCATCTCGCGCTTTTCTAGCTGCTTCTCGCGCTTCTTTTGCTTTAATTGCTTTTTTTATTAGTAACCCAGATGCATCTGGGTTTTCTTCTAGGAAAAAGTTTAGCTTTTCTGATACTACGGAATCAACTCCAGACCGAGCCTCTGAAGTTCCTAATTTACCTTTCGTTTGACCTTCGAATTGTAGTTTCTCCTCAGGTATTCGAACTGAAACAATAGCTGTTAAACCTTCTCTTATATCTGTACCTTCTAAATTCTTATCTTTTTCCTTCAGTGCGTTCGTTCTTCTGGCATAATCATTAAAACTTCTAGTGATAGCTGCTTTTGCGCCAGATTCATGGGTTCCGCCATCTTTAGTGCGGACATGGTTAACAAACGATAACATATTTTCTGAGAACCCGTCATTAAATTGAAAGGCGAATTCAACTTCAATACCTTGATGTTCTCCTTCAAAGAACACTACCTCATGTAGCGTATCTTTATCCTCATTTAGATAATGAACAAAAGATTTCAGCCCATCAGGAAATTCATAAGCTTCCGTTTCCTCAGTACGTTCGTCCGATAACTCAATACGTAGCCCTTTTAATAAAAATGCTGCTTCACGTAATCGCTCGGAAATCGTTTCATAACTAAAAACAGTTGTTGAGAAGATGGATGAATCTGGTTTGAAGTGGATTTTGGTTCCTGTTTTTCTAGTCGTCCCAACTTTTTTGATGGTTCCGACAGGGATTCCTCCATTTTCAAATCGTTGAATATATACTTCTCCATCACGGTGTGATGTAACTTCTAACCATTCAGATAATGCATTTACTACGGAAGCACCTACACCGTGTAGTCCACCACTTGTTTTATAGCCACCTTGCCCAAACTTCCCTCCGGCATGAAGGACGGTGAAAATAACTTCCATTGTGGATTTACCTGTACTGTGTTTACCAGTAGGGATTCCTCTTCCACTATCTTCAACTGAGATACTATTATCACTATGTATCTTTACTTTAATTACGTTTCCATAGCCAGCTAATGCCTCATCAACTGCGTTATCAACAATTTCAAATACTAAATGATGTAATCCGCGATGATCAGTACTGCCAATATACATCCCAGGTCTTTTTCGAACGGCTTCAAGACCCTCGAGTACTTGTATGGAATCATCAGAATAATGTAATGGTGTCTTGTCCAATTCCTATTGCCCCCTTCACCAATCGTTGCTAATTATTATAGTTTATATACTAGAACAGGTGTTTGTTTTTGTAAAGGTCCCATTTTTATTACCAGAACAATATCTTTATAAGTATACTACAACCTATTTTAAAATGTATAGTTGTTCCTTATTACATGCTTTTACTTACCATCTATAACTAAAACGGATGACATGAGCCATCCGTTTATCGTTACTTTTTAATAAGTACTGCATGAGCAACTTTAATACATAAGTCCATGATGACGGTAAAGTCCTTAGCGATTAGGTATTCGTATGCTTCTTGGTTAACTATTCCTTGTTGAGCCCAAAATACCTTACAGTTGGTCTGTGCTGCTTCTTTGGCAAGACTTGGTAAATATTCAGGTCTTCTAAAGACATTAATAATATCAATTTGTTCGTTCACTTCAAGTAAAGAAGAGTATGATTTTTCTCCTAGCACCTCATCTACTGTAGGGTTAATTGGAATAATTCGATAACCAAGCTCTTGCATTATTTTTGAAATTTGATAGGATGTTCTTTCGGGGTTATCAGATAGTCCTACCACAGCAATCGTTTTTGCTTGTACTAAGATTTTACTAATTTCTTCATTTGATGGATTCTGCATACTTGGTAACTCCTTTTCTTTCGATTATACTTATTATTAGTTTAGCACGTAAGTATTAAGAATATCATTAGATATTAGTTTTAGTCATTCTAATTAAATATTAGTACCTTCTATTAATAGTTCGTGATAAAATATAGATTACATACATATTTTAGTATAAATAATCAATGAAAGTAGGAATTTAGATGGAATATGTTTTATTTGCTATTATAGCTTATTTGTTAGGTTCAATCCCATCAGCGCTAATTGTTGGCAAAGTTGGTTATAACATAGACATACGTGAACATGGAAGCGGAAACCTTGGTGGTACGAATACCTTTCGGGTACTCGGGGTAAAAGCAGGTATTATTGTAACTTTAGCAGATATATTAAAAGGTACACTTGCAACTCTTATTCCATTAATCTTCGATGCTGATGTTTATAGGCTGGCTATTGGTATATTCGCCGTGATTGGTCATACTTATCCATTATTTGCCCGATTTAAAGGTGGAAAGGCCGTAGCAACCTCGGGAGGCATTATTCTTGGTGTGAACCCGCTACTGTTTGGTGTGATGGTACTAACGTTTCTTGTAACATTAAAAATTTCAAAATTTGTATCACTTTCTTCTATGATAACTGGAGTAGTTTCTTTTGTCGTTTCAATCTTCTTTGGAGATGTTGGAATAATGATAGTTATAGGTGTACTCACCCTATTCGTTATATATAGACATATAGCAAATATTAAACGAATACTTAATAAGACGGAACCAAAAATCAAGTGGATGTAGATGCGGTATAATTGAAAAAAAAATAATAGTTGGCTTATACTTTGAATAGAGACAAGTCTTGCAGAATAGAAAGGGATATCAGTCACATGAATAATTACCGCGAAAAAACACTACCAACAAAGGAAGAAAGACATAAACTCTTTGGTTCTGTTAAACCAGGGCCAAAAACTAAGCCAGCTGAGAAAGATAAAATGGCAGATTTGCAAAACTTGCAACGAGATTTTCTATTTGATCTGGATGCTGTCGGGATTACAAATGTTAAGTACCCTGTTCAGATCTCAAGTAAAACTAATCCAAATACACAAACTAGTGTTGCAACCTTTACCTTTACTTCTAGTATTAAACAGACGAGTAAAGGTACTAATATGAGTCGGTTTATGGAACAATTAACCTCTTATAGTAAGAATGGTTTCTATGCCGAGTTTTCGATGCTTAAGGAATTTACTAAAGAGCTAGCAAACCGGTTGGACCAAAAAGATGCTACCATTGAACTTTCGTTTCCTTGGTTCTACGAGCGAACTGGTCCAAGTTCAGGATTAGCTGGATTAAACCATGCTGATTTAACGATGCGAGTAGTTTACCATCAAGATACTGGTTATGAACTCCAGGCTGGAATGTCAGTGTTAATAACCACCTTATGTCCTTGTTCAAAAGAAATAAGTGAATATAGTGCTCATAATCAACGTGGAAAAGTTACAATGGAAGTCTGTTTACCAGAAGACTTCAATGAACTAGAGTTTGACTGGAAGATAGCTCTACTAGAAGCTGCTGAAAGTAATGCAAGTGCTAGATTACACCCAGTTTTGAAACGTCCGGATGAAAAAATGGTTACCGAGGTAGCATATGAAAACCCACGTTTTGTGGAAGACATGGCACGACTTGTTGCTGCAGATTTATATGAGCTACCATTTGTTAGTGGTTTTGAAATTACGTGTCAGAATGAAGAGTCCATCCATATGCATGACGCAATTGCTAAAATACGTCATAATAAAAGCTAAGCATAAATTAAAGAAGGTTAGAATATGAAATACATTTTAATTGGCCTAATTAAGTTTTACCGAAGTGCAATTAGCCCATTTACTCCATCCACTTGTCGCTTCTATCCAACTTGTTCGGAGTACGGTCTTGAGGCCGTAAGAAAATTTGGCGCTTTCAAAGGTGGATACCTGACCATCAGGCGTATTAGTAAGTGTCACCCATTTCATCCTGGTGGCGTGGATTATGTTCCAGATAAACGGGAAAAGAAGCACTCGAGGTAGTTATTTGCCTTTGAGTGCTTCTTTATATATAAAATATCTTAGTTGTTCTTCAATACCTTCTTTTATTAATATTTCTTTTTGCCTTTCACCAAATAAATCAAAATGAGGGTATCTTTCATCTCGATGGATCCAATCTGGATTTAAATTATAGTTCTGCCCCCAGGCTATAAGTTTATCTATATCAGCGCACCCAACTTTTGTTACAGAAGTACATCCTGGAAATCTTTCATCTAACCAGTAATGAGTAAGAAAAGCTATTTCTCCTTTTTCCACCTTTGTTTTCCACTTTTTTAGTTCATCTCTTCTTAAACCAAAAGCCACTATTCTTCCTCCTCTAGAGCTTGTGTGTAACGTGCATGCCAGTCAGGAAAAGACTTACGTAATGACAAAGGTCTGAAGTTTTCTTTTTTTACAATAACATGTTTCGTCGACCCTTCCACTTTTACTTCCCTATCATCATCCATGATCCTATACCCATAAACCGTCCTAAGACCATCATATTCTTTAATCCACGTTTCAACATATACTTTTTCACCATAACGTACTGGTTTTTTAAATTTTATTTGCGCATCTAAAACTGGAGAAACGATATTATTTTTTTCCATTTCCACATAGCTCAGACCTAAACTTTCAATAAATTTAGTTCTTCCTATTTCAAACCATACTAAATAATTTGCATGGTACACTACTCCCATTTGATCGGTCTCTTGATACCTAACTTCAATAGGTATTTTTACTTTTTTCATTATGTCCCCTCAATTCTTTATTCAGTTTACCATACCTTATCTAAGTGGTAGTTATACAATGGTGCTCGTGTATGTTAGGTTAGTATTGTAACAAATAAAAAGAAATGTTTCATATAAAAAACCTCAAACCTATAATAGATTTGAGGTTTTTAATACTATTGCTCGCGTACTTCATCCTTAATTTCAGCACGAAAGCCTTCAATTGCTTCTTCGCGGCGTTTATTTTTTTCGGAAATATTCTGCTTTTCTTCTCCTGAAGCAAATTGCATCGTTTCATGGGCAGCTTCTATATTTTCAATTGTATCTTGGATCATGTTCTGTAGCTTCTCTACGTTATCACTTCGATCATCGGGCTTTGGTGTGTGATTTTTATGATTCATCAGTATTCCTCCTCCACATATCTTATTTCCATGCTACATTGTTATTTTTTGATAAACTCCCTTATCTATGCAATAAACAGAGGCTTCTAAAAAGGAAAAACCTCTCCTAATTGTAACTATATGGATACAGTTAGGAGAGGTAATTTTGATTAAGCTTCTCTTCGTTTCGTTAGTATTTCCTGTGCTCTTTTTTCAAGATTATCTTCTATTCGGTCCAATATGTCCCTATCAGCTAATATTTGTTGCCGATTGACTCGAACCAATTCCTCAAATGAAAGACGTTTCTTTAAAGAAATGGTAATCACTCCCTTTTTAATAGAAGTATTACCATTTCTGCTAAGTTTTATAATAATTCTTGCAAAATTTCAACCCGGTTATTGAAGCGTGTTCATCATATCAACCATAAAATCATAAGTCATAGGACCTACTTTGCGTGGTACTTGTATGGTTCCATCTGTGCCTATAAAATAAGAGGTTGGAATAGTAATTGCCATATAATCATCAGTAATCTGATTGTCCTTATCAATGGCTACTGGAAATGTATAACCATACTCATCTATAAAATCTTTTACTGCTTGTTCATTGCGTTCTGACCCTGTTGCATTAATTGCTATGATCGTTATTTCATCTCCGTATTCCTCATAGAACTCTTGCATTTCTGGCATTTCTTCTTTACATGGTGGACACCAAGTAGCCCAAAAATTAATCAATACCTTTTTCCCTTTTAGTTCAGATAACTTAACCATTTCACCAGTTAATAAGGGTAGCTCAAAGTCTGGAGCCGGATCCCCTTTATTAATTCCTGATGCACTCGAGGGTACAATAGTGACTCCTTCAACAGAAGTATCACCTGTGACATCAACTAGGTTTGGACCAGAAGTTTCTTTATTATTTTTATCATTTGTATTAATTACATTAATAACTAAAACAATACCGAGTACTGCTAATATTCCAATACCTAAGATTTTTTTTATCATTTTATAGAACTCCCTATATATCGTTATAAAGTTAGCTTTGTATATAGTATAGTATACAACCTTAGGCAAAATAATAAAGAAATAAACCCTTTATTTCAAAGAGTGTTCACAATTAGAAAAAGAAACGTAACCAATCTAGAATAGTCCCTAAAACTAGCTGTACAAAAAAACGAGCCCCTTAAAGGAGCTCGTATAAATTCTTACGCTAATTTGTTGCGCAATACCATTTGTAAAATACCACCATGACGATAGTAGTCAATTTCAACTTCACTATCAAAGCGAACAACAGCCTTGAACTTAGTTGTTTTGCCATCCTCATCAGTAGCAGTTACATTAAGTAGGTCGTGCGGTTGAACATCTTCTCCAATTTCTAGGTTAAATGTTTCTTTACCAGTTAGACCTAACTTTTCAGCACTTTGACCTTTTTCAAACTCTAATGGTAGCACACCCATCATAACTAGGTTTGAACGGTGAATACGCTCGAAACTCTCTGCAATTACCATTTTAATCCCTAGAAGATTAGTACCTTTAGCCGCCCAGTCACGAGAAGATCCCATACCATAATCTTTACCAGCTAAAATTACAAGACCTGTATCCTCTTGTTGATACTTCATTGCAGCATCATAGATAGGCATAATTTCACCGGTTGGCCAGTAAGTAGTATAACCACCTTCTGTACCTGGAGCGATTTGGTTACGAATACGGATATTTGCAAATGTACCACGCATCATTACTTCATGGTTACCACGGCGAGATCCATAAGAGTTAAAGTTTCTTGGAGAAACTTCTTTTTCTTGCAAGTAAAGACCTGCAGGCATATCTTTAGCAATTGCCCCTGCTGGAGATATATGGTCTGTTGTTACAGAATCACCAAACTTACCAATAACACGTAGGTTATTTAAGGCTTTTACTGTACCTGCATCTTTTGATAGACCTTCAAAGAACGGTGGGTTTTGAATGTAAGTTGAATCTTCGTCCCATTCAAATAGAGGTTCATCAGTAGTATTAATTTCATTCCATTTTTCATTAGAATTAAATACATTTTCATACTCTTTACGGAAGATTTCAGGGTTAACAACACTTGCTACTTCTTTCTTAATTTCTTCCATTGATGGCCAAATATCTTTCAAGTAAACTGGTTCACCATCTGCATCAGTTCCAAGTGCATCTTCTGATAAGTCAAAATCAACAGAACCAGCTAGAGCATAGGCAACTACAAGTGGTGGTGATGCTAAGTAGTTAGCTTTTACGAATGGATGGATACGACCTTCAAAGTTACGGTTACCCGATAATACAGAGGCAACTGTTAGGTCATTATTAGCAATTGCTTCCTCAATTTCAGGAAGTAATGGCCCTGAGTTACCGATACACGTAGTACATCCGTAACCAACTAGACTGAAACCTAATTTATCAAGATAGGGCATTAAGCCTGCATCTTCTAGATAACGAGTAACTACTTTTGAACCAGGTGCTAAAGAAGTCTTAACATAAGCTGGAACTTCTAGACCTTTTTCAACAGCTTTCTTAGCTAGTAATCCAGCACCCAACATAACATATGGGTTTGACGTATTCGTACAAGAAGTAATTGCAGCGATTGCAATCGATCCAGTTGTCATCACTGTTTCTTTACCGTTAGAAAGTTTAACGGTTACTTCTTTTTCAAACTCAGATTCATCTAAACCAAAGCCTTGGTTTCCTTGTGGTGCAGTAATTGCTTTGTTGAATTCCTTTTTCATTTCAGAAAGTGGGATTAAATCTTGTGGACGTTTCGGTCCGGAAAGGTTAGGTTCCAATTCTGATAAATTAATCTCAACCACTTCTGTGTATTCTGGATCCTTCATATCAGGAGAATACCATAGGTCATTCTCTTTACAATATGTTTCAACTAATTTAATATGATCTTCACTTCTTCCAGTTAGGCGAAGGTAGTTAAGTGCTTCTGCATCAACAGGGAAGAAACCACAAGTTGCTCCATATTCAGGTGCCATATTAGAGATTGTTGCACGGTCTGCTAAAGGCATATCTTGAAGTCCAGGGCCAAAGTATTCCACGAACTTACCTACTACGTTACGTTCACGTAATACTTGCGTAACCTTAAGTGCTAAGTCAGTAGCAGTTGTTCCTTGTGGGAAGCTACCAGTAAATTTAACTCCGATTACATCTGGTTGTGGGAAGTATGAAGGTTGACCAAGCATACCAGCTTCAGCTTCAATACCACCAACACCCCAACCTAATACACCTAGACCGTTGATCATTGTAGTATGTGAATCCGTACCTACTAATGTATCAGGGAATGCTTCAAATTCACCATTTCCATTTTCAACTTCATGTACGACATTTGCAAGATACTCTAAGTTAACTTGGTGAACAATACCAGTTGCTGGTGGAACTGCACGATAGTTATCGAATGCTTTTTGAGCCCAATGTAGAAACTCATAACGCTCTCCATTACGTTTAAATTCTAAATCCATATTTGCTTGTAATGCACTAGGAGTACCATATTGGTCAACTTGCACAGAGTGGTCAATAACTAAATCAACTGGAACTTCTGGGTTGATTTGTTCCGGTTTACCACCTAAATCAACCATCGCTTTACGTAAAGATGCTAGGTCAACTACAGCTGGTACACCTGTAAAGTCTTGTAATATTACGCGAGATGGTTTAAAAGGTACATCTACACCTTTACCATCTTTTGTGCCCCATTTAACAAGTGCTTTAACATGATCATCATTAATAACGCGACCATCATATTGACGAACAAGTGACTCTAATAGAACGCGAATTGAAAATGGTAATCTCTCAACTTTACCAAAACCAGATTCTTCTAATGTTTTCAAATGATAATAGTTATACGTTTTTCCATTTAGATCAAACTTTTTCTTCGCATTTAAAATTTTATTTTCTCCCATTTGTTCAAACCCCTCTCACATTCAGAATACCAGAATTGGAACGTTTTCAAAAAGTGATATCAATAATACCTATTAGCGTATCCAAATTCTATGTTTATCGTTCATTTTTATCTTAAATGAAAAACGAGTATAAAACAATTGTTTCATACTCGATTTACTATAGTAAAAAGTTATTCAAGGTGATAACTTTTACTTATATACAATTTAATATTACTTTTCCACTTAATTATAGCCATAGTAGTTACGTATTAGTCCTATTTCGGAAAAATAATCCTGAATGTACTTCCTTTTATGGGATTCTGGAGTATTTCCAAGCTAGCATTGTGTCTTTGTAATAACTGCTTAGTAATCATTAACCCTAGTCCAGTTCCTTGCTGTTTTGTAGTAAAAAATGGTTCACCTAATTTGTGAATAACTTCTTCATCAATCCCTGGTCCCTCATCAGAAATATCAATTCTAACATCCGATTCCAATTCATCAATCGAGACCGATATTTTTCCAGCCTCTTCCATTGCTTCAATTGCATTCTTAATGATATTTATTAATACTTGTTTAATTTGCGACTTATCACAATAAATATAGTTCTCATTACCGTTAGTTTCTAAGATGACATTTTTTAATTTTGCTTGCGGTTTAAGTAGTTCCATAACATCTTGAATCATTTGATTAATAGATTCTTGTTTCTTATTATCTGTAAGTGGTTTAGATATGAATAAAAGCTCGGAGGTAATTGTTTCCATTTTTTCAATCTCATCAATCATTATTTTATAATAGACGTCTTTTCTATTTACACCTGCTTGTAATAATTGCAGGAAGCCTTTTATTGATGTTAATGGATTTCGAATCTCGTGAGCAATTCCAGCAGCAAGTTGACCAGCAATAGACATTTTTTCCGAACGAATCATCATCTCTTCTGTTTCTTTCTTATCGGTTATGTCTCGAGTTGTACCTACATAGTGAACCTTTCCAGTACTAGGATCCTTAATTTTTGCTAACTTACACTCACACCAAATATATTTCTGATCAAAGTTTATAATATGTACGTTAAAGGTTTGGTTGGTAAATGTATCCTTACTAAATTGCTTTTTTATGTAATCAAGTTCCTCAGGTAAAATCATATCCCGGTATGATTTGCCTATTAATTCATCGGGTTTAAATCCGAGGGTTTTCTCCACAGCTTTTGAAAAATACTGACCGTTTCCCCTATCATCCCAAATGGAAAAGAAATCGCTACTATTCTGCTCTATCCAATCGAGTATAAAGTTGGGTAGATGAGATAGATTACCTTTCTTTGCTAAAGCTAGAACATTTTCAATAGGGCTGATTGTGGTTGTCGCACTTTGTTTTAAACTATCTTTAATTGGTTCTTTCTCCACATGAATCCGCCCCTTTACTACAAATAGATACAATTTCAATGCTATACTAAACTATATGTTGATATTTATACAAATATGAAAGTTGTTTAAAAAGAAAACTATAATTATAATAATATTAGCATACATAGTTATTAAAAGTAATAAGTTTATCAGAATTATTTTAACTCTTCAGTAGTAAAATTACAGTATTGTTACTTATAATTCAACTAAAATGGTAATAAAGAAAGTTCAATTCAATAGAAAAAGGGGGATATTATGTCATTTATTATAGTGTTTTGGGGATTTTTCATGATTGGATTCATGGCAATTGGTGGTTATTTCATGTTCCGTAAATTTCTTAAACAACTCCCTAAAGAAGACGGAAAATCAATGATGGACTGGGAGCTTCATTACATTGAAAAGACAAAACATATGTGGGAGAAGCGGGAACGAGAGTTACTTGAAGAACTAGTATCTCCTGTGCCTGAATTATTCCGTGATGTTGCAAGGCAAAAAATCGCAAGTAGAATTGGCCAAGTGTCAATAGAAAAAGGTATGGATTATATTAATCAAGATGTAGTTATTGAAGGATATATCTTAGCCACACCAAAGCGTGATCATAAGTTTCTAAGAAAGAAACTGAAAGAGAAAAAGATTGATGTTACACCATATGAGCCTCTGTTTAAATTATCGAAAGAAGGCTATCGAGCAAACTGGGAAGCAAGTTATAAGAAGAACTAACTATAAAGAAGGGTGCCATCAAGAAGATGGCACCCTTAATTCTTTCTCTAGTTGCTTATATTTATATAGCATTGCTAGTCTCCAACTACCAATCATACCAAAAGCTAGGAGAAAGAACATTCCACTAGTTTCCCCTATTGAAATAGTTCCACCAACAATGATCTTTAAGATAAGGCGTATAATTAGTAAACCTACTAGAATAATCGCAAAGGATTTAGAAGGAATTAGATAAATCTGTTCCCTGCGAATTTCAAACCTAGATGTCTTAATTAGAAGTATAGAAAAAACAATTCCTACTATTAATGCTTCTATCACTTGAATCCAAGCTAATCGAAATGCTGGAAACAGAAACATTAATGCACCTGTGCTCATAAAAATAGGCGGCAAAATAATTCTCTTAACAGAAGCTGGTTTCTTAGAAGCCTTTAACCGAATAACTATCATAATAGAAGCCATAATAAAAGCCACAACAGTACTAGCTATTACCCAAAACATAGTAACACTCTTTCCGTGGATAGATTAACTCGTGATATTTGATAAAACACGATTCACCGTTTCAAATACACGATGTTCATCAAAAGGCTTAACAATAAAATCCTTTGCCCCTAGTTCTATAGCCTCAACCACGACTTTTTGATGGCCCATTGCAGAACAGACAATTACTAAAGAATTCGGATCAACTTTCATGATTTCTCGAATCGCATCAATTCCATTCATAATCGGCATCGTAATGTCCATGATGATTAAATCTGGGTTAGTTTTTGTGAATAGTGAGATAGCTTCTTTTCCATTTTCTGCTTCCCCTACAATTTCATGGTTATCTTTCGTTAATATTGCTTGTAATGTCGTTCGCATAAATTTAGCATCATCAACTAACAGAATTCTTGCCATTTAACAAATCCCCCAATGTAAATAATCAAACTTCTGCTTCTCTATCATTCGCTATATTAATAATAATAGTAACCGTTACACCAACAACCGTTAAATAGACACCTAAATCAAATAACATCGCTGTCGCAAGTTCAACTTCTCCAAAGAATGGAAATTCAAAATATCCATACGTATGAGATAAGAATGGAACATCGAACAAAAACGATCCTACACCGGTTAACAATGCAACTAATAAACCGATGGGAATTAGTAATCGAAAATTGACAGGCAAAATCTTATCGACAAAATCTATTCCATAAGCCATATAAAGTAATACTACAGCTGCAGCAGTAACAAGACCACCAACAAATCCTCCACCAGGAGAGTTATGCCCGGCTAAAAATAAGTATAGTGAAAATCCTAATAATAAAAATGCAATTAGTGATGTTGCAGTTTGTAATATTAGATTATTAGGTTTATTCAATAACAACACTTCCTTATGTATAATCTATAGGTACAATAATAATATAGATTTGAATTAAAATCCATAGAAACCTATCCAGCCAGCTAGGAAGGCCGTTAGCTTTGTCATCCAATCGAAGAATAAAGCTATCCCCATAAATATCATAAAATAACCACCTATTTTAACTAATCTTTGGCTATTACGTTTAATCCAGTTTAGCTTACCAACAAAGAATGATAATAACAAGAACGGTATAGAAAAACCTAATACATATCCAATCATCATAATCATTCCAGAACCAGGATCTGTTGCTGCAAGTGATAGAACTACTGCTAAAATTGGCCCCGTACAAGGAGTCCATCCCATCGAAAACGCCATTCCTATCAGCACTGAACCAAAATAACCTGATGGTCTATTTTTAAAATGTATTTTTTTGTCCTTCATTAAAAACTGAAAATTAAAGATACCTACAATAACTAAACCAAAGAATATTATTAGTAAAGCCCCTACTTGTCTAATAATATCTTGATATGTAAGAAGAAAGTCAGATATAGCCGTAGTAGTAAAGCCAATCATAATAAATATACTCGAGAACCCAATCAAGAAGGATACAGTATGTAATATGCTTTTTCGGTTTAACATTTTATTTTCTTCTCTTATTTCACTAACACTCATTCCTGTAATATACGATAGAAATGCTGGGAATAATGGTAAAACACACGGTGAAATAAATGAAAGGAACCCTGCACCAAATGCAAGAAATATATTGATTTCAGACATAATTAGCCTCCTGATATTCTTTTTCTATTAATAAGTATAGCAGAAAGTCGGCTACCAAATTTATCTCGAATATGACAATTAGTCGAATATATTACATGAAAAAACCCCTACTATAAATTAGTGCGGGGTTATCTTGTGCAATGTATACGTATGTTAGTAATCGATTATTCCTATATACTATTTATCCATTTGGTTATTCATTGCACGCATCATTTGATTGATTTTCTTTTGTGAAGGCTTTTGACCCATTTGCATCATTAAAGTGCGAAGCATTTGCTCATTAATTGGTGGATTCTTTTTCAAATAACTCATCATGTACTTTCTTGCGATAAAAAATCCAAGAGCAACACCAGCGATTAAAGCTGCTATAGCAATAAGTACTACCCAAATTACGTCCATCTATCGTTTTCCTCCTTCGTGTTGTCTCTTATACAGTATAGTAAAACAGTTCTAAGAATACAATACCTGTTCATTATTATACGCTGTCGTGATTTTCGCAGGTGAAATCCAACCATGATTATCACTGTTTTGGTCAACAATGAATAAAAATGGATGAAACCGCCTCAACGTTGGAAATAATAAGCTTTCTGCATCCTGTAATGTTTCACAACGAAATTTTATATGTTTTTCTTCAATATGTAAAGTAATTAATTCTTGCTTATTTCCAATTGTAAGACTTTCACTACTGTTATCTTTACGATAGGTATTTCTGGGTTGTCTAATTAACTGAGAAATTAATGGATCCTTAGGGAAACTTTCAGTAATAAAATTAAATTGCATCCGTAAGTCATCTCTTTGTTGCTTTACATGGTATTCTTGTAAAAAACGATACAGAATATCACTTTTATAGTAGTAATGCTTTGCAAATTCTTCTTTAATCCAATATACTCTATATTCTTTCAATTTAGTTCCCCTCCCCTTTTTCTCTATTATACGTATTCTATTAAAATAAAATGTCATTCCATGGTACAAATTACCACTAGTTTTGTCGAAAGGGCAAATCTAGACAAAAAATAGTCCAATTCTTTTTGAATTGGACTATCCTATACGATTATTTCATTAGAGACTTAACATGGTTGATTACATTTTCTACTGTAAATCCATACTCTTCGATTAACTTTTCACCATTTGCTGATGCACCAAATGTATTTATGCCCATAATTTTTCCGTCTAGACCTACATAGCGCTCCCAACCTAAAGGTGATCCCATTTCAATTGCAAGGCGATTCTTAACAGATCTTGGAAGTACTTTTTCCTTATAAGTCTCATCTTGAGCATCAAATCGATCCCATGATGCTAGACTAACAACTCGCACGTCTATATTCTTTTCACGAAGTGTTTTTTGCGCTTCAATAGCGAGTTGCACTTCAGAACCAGTAGCGATTAGGATAGCATCCGGTGTTTCTTTTGTAGAATCACTCAGTATATATCCACCTCGTTTAACACCTTCATAAGCACTTTCTTTAGTACCTTCCAGTGTTGGTAGGTTTTGTCTTGTTAACACAAGTAAAGTAGGTTGATCCCTCGATTCCACTGCTAATCTCCATGCTGCTTGTGTCTCGTTACCATCAGCCGGACGAATAACTGAAAGATTAGGAACACTTCTGAATGAAGATAAGTGTTCAACTGGCTCGTGTGTCGGCCCATCTTCACCAACTGCAATAGAATCATGTGTAAATACATATGTGACTGGTGCATTCATGATTGCAGATAAACGGATTGCTGGACGTACATAATCGCTAAATACAAAGAATGTACCACCATACACTCTTACTCCACCGTGTAAGGCCATACCATTTAAAGCTGCACCCATTGCAAACTCACGCACACCAAACCAGATATTTCTTCCACCATAATTATTACGGGTCATGTCCTCTTCGCCTTTGATGGTAGTTTTATTTGAACCTGCTAAGTCAGCACTACCCCCAAGGAAATAAGGAATCGCTTGTGAAATAGCGTTTAAAACCTCTCCAGAGGAAGCTCTAGTTGCTAGAGATTTCCCTACTTCATACTGTGGTAAATTATTGGTCCAACCTTCTGGTAGTTCGCCATTAATTGCCGCTTCTAATTCCTTCGCTTCATTAGGGAATTTTTCTTTATATGCTGCAAATACATTATTCCACTCTTCTTCTGTGTTGCCACCCTTAACGGCAATCTTTTCTTTGAAATCAGCATAAACTTCCTCTGGAACATGAAAATCGTCATGTCCCCATTGGTAAAATTCCTTTGTTAAGACAACTTCATCTTTACCAAGAGGTGCTCCATGTGAATCGGACGAAGCAGATTTATTCGGGGAACCATAACCAATAACTGTTTTTATTTCAATAAGTGTTGGATGTTCCGTGTTTTCTTTGGCAGCTTTAATTGCTGAACGAAGCTCTGTTAAGTCATTTCCGTCTTCAACCCGAATTACTTGCCAGCCGTATGCTTTAAAACGCTCTTCTGTGTTATCAGAGAATGAGCGATTTAATTCACCATCTAAGGAGATATCATTAGAATCATAAAGTACGATTAACTTCCCTAACCGTAAATGGCCAGCTAGTGAAGCAGCTTCATGTGAGACTCCTTCCATTAAGTCACCATCACCAACTAATGTATATGTATAATGATCGATTAAGTTAAATTCATCTTTATTGTATTTTGCCGCTAGATGGGCTTCTGCCATAGCCATTCCAACAGACATGGCAATCCCCTGACCAAGTGGACCTGTTGTTGCCTCTACCCCATCTGTATGATGTACTTCAGGGTGTCCTGGAGTTCTGGAGCCCCATTGACGAAATTCTTTAACATCTTCCATTGTTACGTCATAACCGGATAGGTGTAGTAAACTATATAAAAGCATTGATCCATGTCCCGCTGATAAAACGAAGCGGTCACGGTTAAACCATTTGGAATTCTTCGGATTATGATTCATGAAATCAGTCCATAGTGTATATGCCATTGGTGCAGCACCCATTGGAAGTCCTGGGTGACCCGAATTTGCTTTTTCAATAGCATCAATCGATAGCGTACGAATCGTATTAATAGACATTTGTTCAACATTGTTCGACATAATTTATACTCCTTTCATCTTGCATCTTTAATATACCATGTTTATCTTATAATTAAATTGGTAGCTTAACAAGTAATAGTATTCCTAATTTATTCTAATAGTATGTTTAGTGCTTGCTATTTCTATCTTGCATATCTCGTAGCTTTTTCGGAGTAACATCGTTTCCAGCAGGGTCAATCACAGTCATCGTTTTTAATTGATTTTTGAACGAATTACGAACATTACCCAAATATTCTTCTCGTAATTGTTTTTGTTCTTTCTTCTCCTCATCAGTTAGCCCCTGATTCGTTTTTGCCTTTTTAGCTAGTTCATTAATGCGATCTAATTTCGACTTTGAAATCATTAGTAATACCTCCATAGGGAATCTATATCATATTTCAATTTTTACATTCAAAAAGCAAGAACATAATATGCCCTTGCTTTTTAATATTACCTTTTCTATTTATCTGAATCAATTAATTTAGACTCCTGATATCTTCTATGTATAGTTGCTTTTGAAATATGATAACCGAGTCCATTCAAGGTTGTAGCAATCTCACTAAAAGTAAGTCCATTTTCCCTCAATCTAACAATTTCTTTTATCGGTACATCTTTTCTTTCCCTACCAGGTGATAGGTTTTGATTAGATAGGTTTTGTGTTGGATCATAGCCATTAGCAATTGCTTTTTTTATACCACGCTTGATTTTAGCGTTGTGGATTTTCCGTTGATACTCTTCTACAATTCCAACAATTTGGAGCACCATTGAATCAGATTCTGATAGTTCTAGCTCACCATCGTTTATTGCAGTGTAGATGGGGATATTTAATTTTGATAGTTGATGGAACAAGGCTATCTTTGTATTTCCCCGTCCTAGCCTAGTTTCGTCTTGAATTAGAACCGCCTCAGCTTGCCCTTTTTCAATTAACTCTAGCATATGGAATATACCATCACGCTCCACTTCATAACCACTTGCTTGTTCTTCTATACAGGTTACGACACTAAACTGATAACGCGTTGCTAGTTGATATAACTCTTCTTTCTGTCTAGATAGTGATGTTTCTTGAACCTTTTTATCTGTACTTACGCGGCAGTATATGATAGCTTTCAAATTTTTATCTCCTATTATGCACTAATTAATGAAAGGTATAAGAAACCTAGGGTTAAAGCAAAAGCAACTATATAAAATAGGTCTGTCTTATTTACTTTACTAAACATTTCTTCATCACCCTTTCTTGTTCACTTAACGAGAACCTTTGTTCGATAAATTTATTATAACAGAACATACGCTCTTGTCAACTGTTTTTTTCGAACGAATGTTTGCTTTTTGTTAAGAACGATGGTAAACTAGCATTAATAAATAATATGAGCGAGGTGTTTAATAGATGACAAAATTATCAAAAAGACAACAAGCAATACTCGAATACATAAAAGAACAAGTCAAACTAAAAGGTTATCCGCCATCTGTTAGAGAGATTGCTGAAGCAGTAGGGCTTGCTTCAAGCTCTACTGTACACGGCCACCTCTCTAGATTGGAAAGCAAAGGATTTATCCGTCGTGATCCTACTAAACCTAGAGCTATCGAAATACTAGATTTAGATGAAGAAAATAATATTCCAAAAGATGAAGCACGTTATGCTCCAGTGATTGGGAAAGTAACTGCAGGTATTCCGATAACCGCTGTAGAGAATATAGAAGAATTTGTACCTATTCCTAGTTCAACTGCAGGTCCTGAAGAAAATCTATTTGTTCTTGTCATCGATGGGGAAAGTATGATTGAAGCGGGAATATTAGATGGTGACATGGTAATTGTTAAGCAGCAAAACACTGCCCAAAACGGCGATATTGTTGTAGCAATGACTGAGGATGATGAGGCAACGGTAAAACGTTTCTTTAAAGAGAAAGATTACATTCGTTTACAACCAGAAAATGCAACAATGGAGCCTTTAATTTACCAAAATGTATCAATACTTGGAAAAGTAGTAGGTTTATATCGCCACATTCGATAGTATTTAAATATTAAAAAGCCGATTAGAAAGGATTACCCCTTATAATCGGCTTTGTTTTTTAGTACATCGATAAATATTGTTCTCTCTCCCAAGGATGGACCGTCGTACGGAACATATCCCATTCAATCTCTTTTGCTTCAATAAAATGTTCAAATAGATGATCGCCTAGGGATTCTACAATAACTTCATTTTTTGTCAACAATGATAAAGCGTCCATTAGTGTAGCTGGTAAATCTAGGATTTGATTTTCTTCACGCTCTTCTTTAGTCATTACATATATATTGCGATCCACAGCAGGTGGTGGAGTCAAATTATTCTTCACTCCGTCAAGGCCAGCTGCTAAAAGAACAGATAAAGCCATATATGGATTCGCTGCAGGGTCAACACTACGCACCTCTACTCGTGTACTTAGACCACGTGAGTTTGGAATACGAAGTAATGGACTTCTATTAGATGCAGACCATGCTACATAACTCGGGGCTTCATACCCAGGTACTAAACGCTTATAAGAGTTCACGGTTGGATTGGTTACCGCTGTAAAGTCTGTAGAGTGTTTCATAATACCTGCTATAAATTGAAATGCCGTCTTGCTAAGTTGTAAATCACCACTAGGATCAAAAAAAGCATTCTCTCCATTTTTAAATAAAGACATATTTACATGCATTCCAGATCCATTTACACCGAACAAAGGTTTTGGCATGAATGTTGCGTGTAAATTATGTTTTCTTGCAATTGTTTTTACAACAAGTTTGAACGTCTGTATATCATCAGCGTGTTTTACGGCGTCTGAGTATTTGAAGTCAATCTCATGCTGACCAGGAGCTACCTCATGGTGGGATGCTTCAATTTCAAATCCCATTTCTTCAAGTTCTAATACAATGTCACGGCGACAATTCTCACCAAGATCTGTTGGTGCAAGGTCAAAATAACCACCATGATCATTTAATTCTAAGGAAGGGTCTCCCTTTTCATCTAGTTTAAACAAGAAAAATTCTGGCTCAGTACCAATGTTGAATGCATCAAAACCAAGTTCTTCCATTTTCTCTAAATTACGTTTTAGGTTATATCGTGGACATCCTTCAAATGGTGTACCATCTGGGTTGTAAATATCACAAATAAAACGAGCAACCTTTCCTTTTTCGGAAGTCCATGGGAATACAACAAATGTATCTAAATCAGGATAGAGATACATATCAGATTCCTCAATTCGTACGAATCCTTCAATAGAAGATCCATCAAACATCATTTTGTTATCTAGAGCTTTATCTAATTGGCTTAATGGAATCTCAACATTTTTAATTGTTCCTAGCAAATCTGTGAATTGTAAACGAATAAACCTTACATTTTCCTCTTTAATTTTCTTCTCAATTTCTTCTCTTGTATAACCCATAAATCTCCTCCTAAATTTTGACTTTTTAAATTATCGGTTTACAAAAAACCTCGACAGTTCTCCTTGGCGTAGGCTTGTTTTCCCGAATCTGCCAGCTTCATTAATCTCTCTTCGTAGTCTCTCACGAATTGCTTTATCAGTAAGCTCTGTTTGTTTCTTTTCCACTGCAGGCTTCCGAGTTTCTCTTTCAACGCTTTCATCTAGTAATAATTTAATTCCGGCAATGTTCAAGCCATTATCCAAGTAATTCTTAATTTCTAAAAGACGATCAACGTCGTTGAATGAGAATAACCGTTGATTACCAGAAGTTCTCTCTGGATTGACTAGTCCTTGTTCTTCATAATAGCGAATTTGCCTAGCTGTTAATTCAGTAAGCTTCATCACTATACCAATTCCAAACAAAGGCATCGAACGGCGATCTTTATCATTCATTAACATGACCTCCTCTCTTTCTATAAAACATTATATGTGATGTTAGGTATTCTGTCAACACAATGTTAGGTATCCTTACAAAAAAATAAAAAAGAGTCATTTAGACTCTTCTATTGTTCACGAAGTAAGACTTTTACTGCTTCAATGATCGCAATTTTTACATGGGAATAGGTTAATCCACCTTGAACAAAAGCCGTGAAAGGCTCCCGGATTGGACCATCTGCTGAAAGTTCAATACTCGCACCTTGTATAAATGTTCCTGCAGCCATAATTACTTCATCCTCATAGCCAGGCATTTCACTTGGGTACGGAGTTACAAATGAATTGACTGGTGAATTTTTTTGAATTTCTTGGCAGAAAGCGACCATTTGCTCAGAAGTCTGGAAGGTAACTGACTGAATAAGGTCTGTTCTTTTAGCTTGGTAATGAGGTTTGGTCATGAATCCTAACAATTCTAACAATCTAGATGTAAAGACAGCGCCCTTTAAAGCTTCTCCAACAACGTGAGGAGCTAGGAAAAATCCTTGGTACATCTCCTGCAGTAAGTGGAAGGTTGCACCTAGTTCTTTCCCTAAACCAGGGGCTGTTAAACGATATGCACATAAAGTTACTAAATCTTCTCTACCTACTATATAACCACCGGCACGTACTATCCCTCCACCAGGGTTTTTTATAAGAGATCCTGCTATTATGTCCGCTCCAACATGTAAGGGTTCCTTCTTTTCTACAAATTCTCCATAACAATTATCTACAAATACGACTAAATCTTTTCGGATACTTTTAACATACTCGACCATTTCAGAAATCTCGTCCACTGTAAAAGAAGGACGATCGGCGTATCCTTTCGAACGCTGAATCGCTATCACTTTTGTGCGGTGAGTGATTTTTTCTTTTATAGATGTGAAATCAATTTTCCCATCCACTGTTAAAGAAACTTCCTTATAGGTAATATGAAATTCCTTTAAAGAACCTGTATTCTCCCCTCTTGTACCAATTACCTCTTCAAGGGTGTCATAAGGTTTTCCTGTTATGTAAATTAATTCATCATCTGGTCTTAGTAATCCATACAGTACTGTAGTAATAGCATGGGTTCCTGAAACTAATTGTGGACGTACGATTGCAGATTCTCCTCCAAATACATCCGCATATACAGATTCAAGGGTATCTCGTCCAAAATCATCATAACCATAGCCACTTGTTGAATTAAAGTGGCTATCACTAACTCTATTCTTTTTGAATGCATCTAATACTCTTTTTTGATTTATTTCTACGGTTTGATTAATCTGTTGGTGAATTTCTATAATATCTTGTTCTGCTTGTTCTATGACTTTTTCTAACATGTTACTGACTGTTCTCCTTTATAATACCTAAAAGTGGATGATCAGGACGAATAAATCCATTAATTACATAGGATTCCGTCTGTTCATCAAAATGTTTTTCCACAAGAATTGTCTCATGCTCCAAACGATTTAGTAAATTTCCATTCTCAGCTTTGACCTTAATTTCATAGGACTTCCATTCTAATTTTAATACCTCTTCAATTTTATGGATTAGTCGAGTTAAATCGTCGCTTTCAAGTGCACTAATAATAATATAAGGGCGATTGTTCGGGATAAAATCGGCTAATATTAAGTCCTTCTTATTATAGACGGTTAGCATCGGTATTGAACTACTATCTAATTCATCTAACAATTTTAATACTGTATCCTGATGTTGTTCATAATCAGGATGAGAACTGTCCACTACATGAAGGATAAAGTCGGCCTCACTTACTTCTTCTAATGTAGACCGAAAAGCTGCTATCAATGTAGTTGGAAGTTGTTGAATAAAACCAACTGTGTCAGTTAATAAAACTCCTAAGCCTGATGGTAATTGAAATTTTCTTGTTAGTGGATCTAATGTTGCGAATAATTTATCCTCTTCTAGCGACTCGCTATTGGTTAACCTATTAAACAAGGTGGATTTCCCAGCATTGGTATAACCAACGATGGCAATTTGGAAAACTTCATTTTGTTTTCTTCGTTTTCTATAAATATCACGTTGCTTTACTACCTGCTTTAGTCTTCTCTTAATATCATCAATTCGTCTTCTTATGTGACGTTGATCAGTTTCTAGTTTTGTTTCCCCTGGTCCACGCGTACCAATACCTGCACCTAGGCGTGACAACTGAATGCCCTGTCCCCTTAGCCTTGGCAATAAATATTGAAGCTGCGCTAATTCAACTTGAAGCTTACCTTCTTTTGTCTTTGCTCTGCCAGCAAAGATATCAAGGATTAATTGACTTCTATCAATTACTCTCACTCCAAAGAAATCACTTAAATTTCGAGATTGACCAGCCGATAATTCATCATTAGATATGACTAAATCTGCATCAAGTTCTTCAACTCTTTCTTTGATCTCAGCCATCTTACCTTCACCAATATAAAAAGCGGAATGAATTCGTTCTCTATTTTGAGTTATAACTTCAACCACTTTTCCTCCGGCTGTATTTACTAGAGAGATGAGTTCTTCTAGAGATGAAGTGAAATAGTCATCTAATTGTTTGGGTTTTTTGACCGCTATTACAATTACTCTTTCTTCAGACATTGCGTATATTCTCTCCTTCAGGTATTGCAATGGATATTTCTAAATTGAAAGAAGATAAATCACCAGATAGCCTCAATATCTTCTAACCTTAAATCATTACCTGTTAATAATATTAACTCATCTGGTAATATATTGTCTTTATAAAGCAATCGTACAGCCTGCATTCGTATGGCGTGTTCAATAACATTGCGAATAAAGCGCGCATTAGAAAAATTTGAATTGGGATTATTCTTTTGCTTATACAAGAAGTTTCTTAATTTCCACTCCGCATCTTTTGATAACTGATATTCTCTTTCAGATGCCATTTGTCTTGTAATATCCATTAGTTGATCTATATCATAATCTGGAAAGTCTAAAATAAATGGAAATCTTGATTTCAACCCGGGGTTAAGGGTTAAAAATCGCTCCATTTCATAAGGGTATCCAGCTAATATTAACACAAAGTCATCCCCACTATCTTCCATGTGTTTCACCAGTGTATCAATAGCTTCCTTACCAAAATCTCGTTCTCCTCCACGTGCTAAAGAATAAGCTTCATCAATAAAAAGTATCCCACCCATTGCTTTTTGTATTAGAGCACGTGTCTTTTGTGCAGTTTGACCAATATATTCTCCTACGAGGTCCGCTCTTTCCGCTTCAATAAAATGCCCTTTTGATAAAAGGTTCATGTCAAAATATATTTTAGCTAATTTTCTAGCAACTGTGGTTTTTCCTGTACCCGGATTTCCCTTGAAAAGCATATGCAACACCTGTTTCGTATTCGAAAGGCCCATTTGTGCCCGTTTCTCATTTATAACAATAGTTGCATAGATTTCTTTTATTTTTCTTTTTAAATCATCAAGACCAACAAATGTGGCCAGCTCTTGATCGATGTGAGCGAAAGGGTCTTTACCGATAAAATCTTCACTAGTATTGTCTTCTATTTTAGATGCTTTATTATCTTTTAATACAATATTAATTTTCCCATTTTTATGATGGATCTTTTGCGTAGCCAACTTTATCACTCCTTAGTCATTTCATTATACGTTTCTAAGGATAAAGTTGTGACAAATGCCCATATGAATATAAATACTTCCTCTACATATAGAGAGGAAGAGGGGTCTGTCCCCCTAAAAACGAACGAGAGTGAACAACGTTTGTTTTTAGGAGGACAGACCCCTGTGCACTACCCTTATTTGAAATCATCAATTTAATTATTACTCTTTATCTAAATTCACATTTTTAGCAGGTGCAAAAGTAGAAATCGCATGCTTGAAAATTAACTGCTGTTTTCCTTCTGATTCCAACAAAACTGTAAAATTATCAAAAGCTTTTACAATACCTCTTAACTGAAAACCATTGGTTAAAAAGACTGTAACAGAAATATGCTCTTTTCTTAAAAGATTTAAATATTGGTCTTGGATATTCACAGATTGCGCCACCTAAGTTTCCTCCTCTTTTCTGTCTATATTATATATTTCTACTTAACTTCAATAAATCCTGCTAAATCAACTAAAATCTCATCAAATTTTTCACTAATTGTTAAAGGTGTCAAATTATACCAATTAACATTCATTTTATTTTTAAACCAAGTATATTGCCTCTTTGCATATCTTCTTGAATTACGTTTTAGTAATTCTATGGATTCTTCTAAGGAAGACTCACCAGCAAAATAGGGTACTAATTCCTTATATCCTATCGCTTTCATGGATTGACTATTTTCATAGCCTTTCTTAATTAGCAATTTGACCTCTTCTAACAAACCCTCTTGAATCATAATATCAATACGCCGGTTTATACGATCATACAATAGTGATCGTTCCATTTCTAAGCCTATTAACAAACTTTCATAAGGGCTTTCGGTTTTTTGTTGCATATGA
Source organism: Ornithinibacillus californiensis (assembly GCF_001038485.1). Classification (GTDB taxonomy): domain Bacteria; phylum Bacillota; class Bacilli; order Bacillales; family Amphibacillaceae; genus Ornithinibacillus; species Ornithinibacillus californiensis. Next base: position 12,921 of record NZ_LDUE01000055.1, on the reverse strand, counting down.
TATTCTGTCATGGTTAAACTTGTTTTTTCATAAACTTCTAAAGCTCGAATAACCCGCCTAAAGTTATTCGGGTGTATTTTATTGGCTTGTGTAGGATCAACCTCTTTTAGTCTACGGTACAAAGGTTCTATCCCATACTGTTCCAATTCAAGTTCGAGCTTTTTAGTTATAGCATCATCTCTCTTTTCATCAGCAAAGTGATAATCATTGAGTACAGCTTGTATGTAAAGACCACTTCCCCCAACAATAATAGGGATGTGGTTCCGTGCTGATATTTCATCAAAATATTTTTGTACATAGTATTGGAAATCTGCAACAGAAAAACTTTCATCAGGTTCTTTAATATCAATCATATGGTGAGGTATTCCTTGCGTATCCTCTTGTTTAATCTTTGCTGTACCAATATCCATTCCCGAATAAACTTGCATCGAATCTCCACTAATAATTTCCCCGTTAAATCTTTTGGCAATTTCTATACTTAGCTTTGTTTTACCTACAGCAGTTGGACCTACTATAGCGATAACCTTCTGTTTCATTCATCTTCCCCTAAAGTGTAATTCTATTATTTATATGCGCGGTATGCAGATAACATCCAAACATATTTTTCATAGCTTCCTAGAAGCGAAACTAGTACGTCTTTTGTAGGCTCGTCATTTCTTTCTTCAGCAAGCTTAAATCCAATATCTTTAATTTCTGCAATTAGTTTTTTAAAATCGTTATGTAATTGATCAATTATTTCGTCCTCTTCATCGTCTGCATTTGCTTCAACTAATGTTGTTTCTTTCAAATACTTAGACATTGTTGCTAAAGGTTTTCCGTCAATCATTAATATTCTCTCAGCTACAATATCAAGGTCTTCCGCAAATTTAAGGTACATCTCCTCAAATAACTCATGTAGTTGAAAAAAATGACTACCTTGTACAAACCAATGATAGCGGTGTAATTTAACATACATTACAAATTGATTGGATAATAGTTGGTTTAAAAAATTAATTAGTTTTTGATTTTCCATCTGCACTCCACCTCTTTATTATGATTCACGGAGTGCAGTGGAAATATACCTATTACATAACCCTTTTGAACATTTTTTCCAATTCATAAGTTGTAAAATGTACAATGATTGGTCTACCATGAGGGCAAGTAAATGGGTCAGTAGTTTTTCTCAAGTCCTCTAATAGTCGAAACATGTCATCATTATTTAAATAATGATTTGCTTTTATTGAACGTTTACACGACATTAAAATAGCTGCCTCTTCTCGGATTGATTCAACATTAATTCGCTCATCCTGCATAATTTGTTCAATCATTTCTCGTATGATTTCCTCTTCAAATCCTTTAGGAAACCAATTTGGGTAGGAACGAATGATATAAGATTGATTTCCGAAGTTTTCAAATAACAGACCGACTTGTACTAACTCGTCTTTATAATGCTCAATAAATATGGATTCCTGTCTCGAAAACTCAAACGTCATAGGGATTAATAATTCTTGTACTTCATTGGAAGTTTGTCCTAATTTTTTCTTGAAAAACTCATATTTAATGCGCTCTTGTGCGGCATGCTGATCAATCATATAAAAGCCATTCTCGTTTTGGGCTAGGATATATGTGCCGTGTAATTGACCAATAGGATACATTGTCGGCACTCGTTGTTCTGTAGCGAGGCTATCTACTATTCCAGTTGATATTGGTTGCACATCTAGCTGTTCAAATAAATCTACTGCTATCTCATCGTTATTGTTATCTTCAGTTTGAACAATCTCCCTACTTCCAGAATTATCCACTTTTGTATCAGAATCATAGTTTTTCACATTCTGCTGTTTCGTAGAGAAACTCATTGTTTCTTTTGCTACAAAAGCACCTCTGTCAAAATCTAACGTAGGCTGAAAAGATGTCTTAGGCCTTTCAACAGGTTTTTGCTTTTGCTCAATTTCAGGGATTAATCTAGTCTGCCTAAAAGTATTTTGAATTAATTGTTCTACTAATATAAAAAGTTCTTTATCTTTACTAAATCTAGCTTCTAATTTAGTAGGATGAACATTCACATCGACTAAAATAGGATCCATCTCAATTTGTATCACGACAATAGGCGAACGTCCTATTGGAAGTAACGTATGGTATCCTCTAATAATCGCCTGTGTCAATGGGATACTCTTGATATATCTCCCGTTTAATATAATAGAAATATAGGATCTAGATGCTCTTGTGATTTCAGGTTTGGCAATATATCCACTAATTTTGAAGTCTAATGTTTCCTGTTCAATCGGAAGCATCTTTCTGGCAACGCCCATTCCATATATTTGTGCAATTACTTGCAACATATCTCCTGTTCCAGGCGTTTTAAATAACGTTTTTCCTTTATGTGTAGCTTCAAAACGGATTTCTGGATGAGACAAAGCCAGTCTATTTAGCAGGTCAGTTATATGCCCCAACTCCGTATGAATTGTTTTCATATACTTTAAACGGGCAGGCGTATTGTAAAATAAATCAGATATGGTAATTTCCGTACCTTTTCTAGCATCCGCCTTACCCCTTTCCTTAACGATGCCACCTTCCAAAGATAAAAAGGTTCCTGCCGCCTCCCCTTGAGACGTTTTAATCGTTAATCGACTAACCGATGCAATACTAGCTAATGCTTCACCACGAAAGCCTAAGGTATTTACATGAAAGAGGTCTGATTCGCTTCGAATTTTACTGGTTGCATGGCGAAGGAAAGCTCTTTCCACATCTTCCTCAGCCATACCTTCCCCATCATCCGTTATTTTAATTTCTTCTAAACCAGCTTCCATTACATCTATTTTTATCCAAGTACTTCCTGCATCTATACTATTTTCCACTAACTCTTTTACAACAGAAGCTGGCCTTTCGACGACCTCTCCTGCTGCAATTTTATTTGCTAATGAATCTGGCATTTGAAAAATTTTCATTAGAAAGAACCCTTTCCATTCGTACTACTATTTGGTAATCACTTTTTTCCTCACTATCTTTTGTAAACGATGCAGTTCATTCATCGCTTCTAAAGGAGTCATATCAAATAAATCAATATTATCTAAGGCATTTAATATGCTTAACTCTTTCTCATTTGGGACAGAAGTAAGTTTATTTTCTTCCTTTACCGCTTCTTCAAAGAAAGACAATTGATTCGATTCCACTGGTGGAGATTGAATAACAGAAGCATCGTCACTTTCTAACTGTTTAAGAATAATACTTGCCCGTTCAATAAGCTTATCCGGTAAGTTTGCAAGCTGTGCTACATGAATACCATAGCTTTTGTCAGCAGCCCCTTCCTTGATTTGGTGAAGAAATACAACATTTCCCTCATATTCCTCCGCTCGCACATGAATGTTTCTTAATTTCGATAGACTCTCGTCTAATGCGGTTAACTCATGGTAGTGTGTGGAAAACAATGTTTTAGCATGAATATGATCATGGATGTATTCTACAATTGCTTGTGCAAGTGCCATCCCATCATAAGTGCTAGTCCCACGTCCAATTTCATCTAATAGAATTAAGCTTCGCTCGGTTGCATGTGCTATGGCATGATTGGCTTCAAGCATTTCAACCATAAATGTACTTTGACCCGATACAAGGTCATCAGCTGCACCAATTCGAGTAAAAATCTGATCAAATATAATTAATTGCGCTTCATCGCAAGGCACAAAACATCCGATTTGCCCCATGATTGCAATTAATGCAAGCTGTCTCATGTAAGTACTTTTACCAGACATGTTTGGACCAGTGATAAGTAGAATACTTTTTTCATCATCAAGTACAATATCGTTCGGTACAAAGGTACCATCGTCCATTACTTGTTCAATTACTGGATGCCGCCCATTTTTTACCTGTAACTTCTCATCTGTAAAGGTTGGACGATTGTAATTATTTGCTTCACTGACTGTTGCAAAGGCTTGTAGAACATCAATCTTACTTATAACCTCAGCCAAAGATTGTAATCTTGGTATCTGTATCTTTATTTTTTCTCGTATTTCCGTAAATAGCGTATATTCTAATTCGACACTTTTCTCTTCAGCTTCTAGAATTAGTTGCTCTTTTTCTTTTAAATCAGGTGTAATAAAACGTTCAGCATTCGTAAGAGTTTGCTTCCGTTCGTATTTACCTTCTGGCAACAGATGTAAATTCGCCTTTGTCACCTCAATATAATAGCCAAACACACGATTATATCCAATCTTTAACGATTTAATATTTGTCTCTTTTTTCTCTTTCTGCTCAAGTTCAGCAATCCACTTTTTACCATTTCTGGATGCATAACGATACTTGTCCAATTGTTCATGGTAGCCATCCTTTATTATTGATCCCTCTTTGATTGAAATAGGAGGCTCCTCCATAATACTATTTTCTAATAATTCAACCAGGTCTTCTGGGTACTCTAATAGATTTGCTAAATGATTGATTTGGTTATTATCAATGGAAGCTAACAACTCTTTCATCCCAGGCAGTCGTTTCAGTGATTTTTTTAGTTGAATGAGATCCCTTGCATTAACATTTCCAAATGCAATTCTACCTGCTAATCGTTCTAAATCATAAACTGATTTGAGACTTTCACGTAGTTCTTCTCTTTCCATAAATGCCTGATAAAATCCTTGCACCGCATCAAGGCGATTGGTGATTTGAATTTTATCTAGTAACGGTCGCTCTATCCATTTCTTTAACATTCTAGAGCCCATGGCTGTAACTGTTTTATCAAGTACCCATAAAAGACTACCATGTCTCCCTTTTTTTAAGATTGTTTCAGTAAGTTCTAAATTACGTTTAGAGTACATGTCTAGTGAAAGAAAATGATCAAGCTCTATGATTTCTGCTTGCTGCAAATGGTCTAGAGATCGTTTTTGTGTATATTGTATATAATTTAATAAGCGACTAAATGCTTTAATTAAACGTTCATCATTGAGATTTTCACAGATATTGCGATATTCTCCGTTAAATGTTACTTCATCCTGATAGGATAATGTAACTTGCAATTTATCAGTTAATTGTTTTTTCAACTCTTCAGGTAAATTAGAAGAAACAACAATTTCTTTAATTGGTTGATTATAAAACTCATGAATTACCCTGTCGAAATCTGAAGAAAAATGTGCAATTCTACTCTCACCAGTAGAAAGATCACAATATACAACGACAAACGAAGAGTCATTGAAGTGTGATAAACTTGCTATATAGTTGTTGTTCCGTTCGTTTAACATCGTACTTTCCATTACCGTTCCTGGCGTAATCAATTGTACAACTTCTCGTTTGACTACTCCTTTGGCAGTTTTTGGATCTTCCACCTGTTCACAAATGGCTACTTTATATCCCTTTTCTACAAGGTTTTTAATATAACCTTCTGCTGCGTGGTAAGGGATACCACACATTGGAATGGGTTCTTCTTTCCCACCATCACGCTTTGTAAGCGTAATTTCCAGTTCTCTAGAAGCTTTTATTGCATCATCAAAAAACATCTCGTAGAAGTCGCCTAATCTAAAGAATAAAAATGCATCTTGATAGTCTGCTTTAATTCTTAAATATTGTTCCATCATTGGTGTTAATTTCGCCATTACAAAATCCTCCAAAAACCTACATATTATTCTATTATTATAGCATAAAATATAATGTGGTTGCTATTAGGCTAAGACGGTAATCTTAATTAACTGCTCGTTAACTCAATTAGATATGATCCCCGGCGAAAGATAAAATTTGAGAGTTGTTAAAATCGAAATAAAAGGGCAAAAAAAACTTACGAGGAGCATACCTCGTAAGTCTTATTAATCTTTACTTCTGCTACTTGAGCTACTCTCTAAAAAATCTGGGTTTAAATCGCTCAACTCATCTTCTGTTACAGCATAATCCCAGCTTTCGTCATCGTCGTGATGCTTATACCCTTTAGGTTTAACTTTAACAAATACTTTTGTTTCGCCAACTACTTGCACTAAAAATTCTCTTTCAATATCAACAAGTACTTTATTTCCTTGATTCGCAATTCTGCATTCTAGGCAATTTGGTTGCTGTAATACTTTACAAATTACATCGTAATCATCATTAATGCAATTTTCATCTAGAACTCCTAGTGGAATATAGTCACAGTAAGTTACTCGCTCTGTTACTACCTCTGTTTTTGTATTATCGTTATAGGAATACCATATGTTAATGTCATAGCTTCCATTAACTTCAATAGTATCTTCTGATTTTTTCTTCGCATTATAAAGATGATTGATTACCCAGCAACCAAGGATACTTGTCGGTCTATGTGATGGCGAAACGGAATGAGTAGCCTGCGTGAATTTTTTACCCTTACCGATAACCGCTTTTGTAATAATTTCCCGATAGTCTTTATCTAGAAAACTCATAATAACGTTTACCTCCTCTTTTTTCATAGTCATTTTATGCAAGACAAATACCTAAAGTGCATAATGAATCAAGAAAGGCATGATAAGAATTTTTAAAAATGGGCTAAAACCGTTTCATATCAGTAATTACAGGGATATAAGTATTAAAAAACAAGCAAGAAATTTTCTTGCTTGTTTCTTCATTAATGATCACAACCGACGCTATTTTTTTCACCAGAAGCTGTCTTGCCAGATAGTGGGTCTCCACCTGTAGCTTCAATTACTTTATTCGTTACTTCTCGTGCAATTGTTTTGGAGACAAGCTGTAATACGTCGTTTACAACGATTTGAGTTTCTTTAAATTCTTGCACGATAGGAATCTCATCTATCTCTGCTTGCAGTCGATCAATTTCTTCTTCAATTCGCTTTAGTGCTTCCTTTTTTTCGTAGGCTTGGAAATTAACAGCCTGCTTTTGTAAGGTTTTAATTTTTTGAATTAACTTCTGAACTTTTTGGTTATCGTTAATCTTTGCCTCAACTTGCTTAAAACGGTCAATTTCTTCCGTGTTTGCAAGCATTTCTGCAAGTTTTTTTGCTTCATCAAGTATTTGTGTGCGTGTATAATCTGCCATTTATTTCACCTCTACCATATTTTCAACCATGACTCCATTTAAGGACCAGGTTTTTGTTTCTGTAATTTTGACGTCTACAATTTTACCAATTGCAGATTTAGGACCTACAAAGTTTACTAGTTTACTTTTTTCAGTATAGCCAGCAAGCACATTTGGGTCTTTTTTACTTTCGCCTTCAACTAATACTTTTACTGTTTTACCTTCATATGATTTCATGGAAGCTGCAGATTGTTTATTAACAAGTGCATTTAAGCGATATAGGCGCTGTTTCTTAACTTCCTCTGGAACATCATCTTTCTTTTTAGCAGCAGGTGTACCTTCACGTGGAGAGTAAATGAAAGTATAAGCAGCTTCAAAACCTACTTCCTCGACAAGTGTCATCGTTTCCTCAAATTGTTCCTCTGTTTCATTGGGGAACCCGACAATAATATCAGTAGTAAGTGTTGCATTAGGGATTGCCTCCCGAATTTTACGTACTAATTCAAGATAGTCTTCCCGAGTATATTTGCGGTTCATTCGTTTCAAGACCTCATTGCTACCGGATTGAACTGGTAAATGAATATGATCAAGCAAGTTACCACCTTTAGACAGAACTTCGATTAAATGATCATCAAAATCTCGTGGATGTGAGGTTGTAAAACGCACTCTAGGAATGTCTATTTTATGAATATCATCCATCAGATCCCCAAATTGGTAATCCAAATCTTCAAAGTCTTTTCCATAAGCATTAACATTTTGACCAAGTAGTGTTATCTCTTGGTAACCTTGTGCGGCAAGCCCTCTAACTTCTTGAATAATATCCTCTGGTCTTCGGCTTCTTTCTTTACCACGGGTCATCGGAACGATACAATATGTACAGAATTTATCACAACCGTACATAATATTTACCCATGCTTTAATTTTACCATTACGTACCTTTGGAAGGTTTTCAATAATGTCACCTTCTTTTGACCAAACCTCTACTACCTGAGCTTTTCCAAACATGGCATCTTTTACTAAATGTGGTAAACGATGAATGTTATGCGTACCAAACACTAAGTCAATATGCTGATGTTTCTTCATGATACGATCAACGACAGATTCTTCTTGAGACATACATCCACAGACACCTAGAATTAAATCAGGCTTCTCAACCTTTAAAGGTTTTAAATGACCGATTTCACCAAATACTTTATTCTCTGCATTTTCACGAATTGCACAAGTGTTAAGTAGAATAAGGTCTGCTTCATTTGTTTCTGTAGTAGATTCATATCCCATCTCAGTTAAGATACCTGCCATTACTTCTGTATCATGTTCATTCATTTGGCAACCATATGTACGGATAAGAAATTTCTTGCCTCTTCCGATTTCCTGCATATCTTCTGGAATAGTAAAGTCATAATGAAATTGAACTTCTTCTCTACGTCTTTTTCTAGCTTTCTTTAAATCAGGTGGTTGATAACTAGTTTGAAAATACTTTGTAATCATTTCATCACTAGACATCTTTTTGATACGTTCAACATTTTCTTGCTCTGAAATATTATCAGTAGATTGAACGGGATTTATTTGTGCTTGTTCAAGTAGTTGTTTTTCATTCATTTGACGTTCTCCTTTCTAGCGAATAAGGAAATATATATGTATAGTTACTCATTACTACAGTATAAAGCCTTTAAGCAAATTAAACAATAAATGTGGAAAAACGACACAATAAATTTATAAATATAAGATAGGTTTTGTAATAACAAAAAAGTGCTACGCATCTATAGCGTAACACTATGTAATCAAGTCTCTTATCTAGGTTCAACTATTAGTTTAATAGCTGTCCGTTCTTCGTTGTCAATCATAATATCTGTAAAAGCTGGAATACAAATTAAATCGACACCACTTGGGGCTACAAATCCTCTAGCGATTGCAACTGCTTTTACGGCCTGGTTTAATGCTCCAGCACCGATAGCCTGAATTTCCGCTGTGCCACGTTCGCGTAATACATTCGCAAGTGCTCCCGCTACTGAATTTGGGTTAGATTTTGCTGAGACTTTTAATATATCCACTACTAGTACCTCCTTCATTTCCTATTATAGTTCTACTCTCACTATATTCTGTTAGACGTTAGCTTATAACCTTATTATGCATCAACTATTCAAAAAATTCAATTTTCCTTTTTGCTAGAATGTCTATGAAAAAAATGGGTGGTCATCATTAATGATAATTCTTTCAATACTTTTCGCTTTCCCTGTTTCTGTATGGATTGACACCAAGACAGCATTTAATTGATTTCGTCCATCTGTATCTGGTTCAAATCGTACTGGTAAGCTAGTTAGGAATCTTTTCAACACTGCATCTCGTTCTACCCCCAAAATACCATCGTATGGTCCAGTCATGCCCACATCAGTAATATATGCTGTACCATCTGGTAAAATGCGATTATCTGCAGTTTGCGTATGTGTATGTGTACCAACTACAGCGCTGACTCGACCGTTAACGTACCAGCCCATAGCTTGTTTCTCACTAGTTGCTTCTGCATGAAAGTCAAGAAAGATAATATTAGTTCTTTTCTTCGCTTGTTCAATTAATTCGTCTGCTTTTGTAAAAGGGTCATCTATTGCTGGTAAAAACGTACGTCCTTGTAAATTCATTACTGCAATTTCAGTTCCATTAATATTAATAAAGGTTAATCCTTTCCCAGGATTACCAGTTGGGAAATTAGCTGGCCGAATTAAATTCTTCGCATCATCAATAAATTCAAAGATATCTTTCTTATCCCATGTATGATTTCCCATGGTTATAACATGAGCTCCAAGCCCCATAAATTGTTTATATATTTTCTCAGTTATTCCTTTACCAGATGCAGCATTCTCACCATTTATGATGATCGCATGAGGCTTATACTTTTCTTTTAATTTCGGTAAATAATCTTGCACCATATCTCTTCCGGGAGAACCAAATACGTCCCCTATAAATAATATTTTCATAAGTACAATCATCCTAACGTTTTATATGTATATTTAGTTTTTCATAACCTTATTATAAAGTCAAAATAATACGGATAAAAAATCAACGCAAAAAGAGGACAAACAAAAAGTGGGGGTAGTATTCCCCCACTTACGCAGTTTTATCTATTTAGCATATTCTACTGCTCTTGTTTCACGAATTACAGTCACTTTAATATGACCTGGGTAATCAAGCTCACCTTCAATACGTTTACGAATATCTCGAGCGATGCGAGCAGAATCTATATCGTCTATTTCATCTGGTTTCACCATGATACGAATTTCCCTACCTGCTTGAATTGCAAATGATTTTTCAACCCCTGCAAATGACTCAGATATTTCTTCAAGCTTTTCTAATCGCTTGATATAATTCTCTAATGTCTCACTTCTAGCTCCAGGGCGTGCAGCTGATAAAGCATCTGCTGCTGCAACTAGTACTGAAATGATCGATGTAGGTTCTTCATCGCCATGATGAGAAGCAATCGCATTAATCACTACTTCGTGTTCTTTGTACTTGATAGCTAGCTCCTTACCAATTTCAACGTGGCTTCCTTCAACCTCATGATCAATGGCCTTACCAATATCATGAAGCAATCCAGCTCTTCTTGCTAATCTTACATCTTCACCTAATTCAGCAGCAAGTAATCCTGATAAGTACGCAACTTCTGTTGAATGTTTCAATACATTTTGACCATAGCTTGTACGATATTTTAGGCGACCTAATATTTTAATTAAATCAGGATGTAGACCATGTACACCAACTTCAAATGTTGTTTCTTCACCAACTTCTCGTATAAATTCATCAACCTCACGTCTAGCTTTATCCACCATTTCTTCAATTCTTGCGGGGTGAATTCTGCCATCCTGTACTAGTTTTTCTAAAGCTATACGAGCAGTTTCTCTACGAATTGGGTCAAAACCAGATAAAATTACAGCTTCTGGTGTATCGTCAATGATTAAATCGATTCCTGTTAACGTTTCTAATGTACGAATGTTTCGACCTTCACGACCAATAATACGACCTTTCATTTCATCATTTGGAAGATTTACAACAGATACGGTAGTTTCAGCAACGTGGTCTGCAGCACAGCGTTGTAAAGCTAGAGACAAGATTGTTTTTGCTTTCTTATCTGCCTCTTCTTTCGAACGATTTTCAGATTCTTTTATCATAATTGCTGATTCATGTGCTAATTCCTTTTCTAACCGCTCTAAAATAATACTTCTTGCCTGATCAGTAGTATATCCAGAAATGCGTTCAAGCTCCGTTTGCTGCTCTTGTAGCATTGCTTCCACTTTGCTTTCCATTTCTTCAATTTGTTGTTGTTTTTCTGTAAGCGATTGTTCACGTTTTTCAAGGCTAAGTTCTCGCTTATCCAATGTTTCACTTTTTCTATCCAGATTTTCTTCTCTTTGCATCAGGCGATTTTCTTGCTTTTGTACTTCAGAACGACGTTCACGTAATTCTTGCTCTGTCTGCTGGCGAAGTTTATGATTTTCATCCTTCGCCTCAAGAAGCGCCTCTTTTTTGGCGGCATCTGCATTTCGATGTGCTTCTTCAACTATTTGCTTCGCTAGATTTTCTGCACTAGAAATTTTAGCTTCTGCAATAGATTTACGAATCAGATAACCAACAACAATACCGACTATAAGGAAAAATACGGCAAGCAAAATGGAGATGAGTAGATTTAATTCTTCCACGTTTTCACCTCCTCTTGCTATAAAATTGTTTCGGCTTTCATTCATTTAAAATGTCGGCATGTACCATATTCAATGAATAATTTAATCATCGTATAATAAAAATATAAAATTATACAAATTAATTTTATCTGTCTAGAAAAATAATGTCAAGGAATCGACATAAAATATTAATATTATACGTTCTAATTTTCTTTTTTACCATAGGTAGTACACGAGGGGTCTGTCCCAATGTCATTAAGTTAAGTTTACATTTTTTACCACAGTTAAACTAATTAGTTCTTCAAATCTCATTTATCCTATTAAAGTTTAAGTGAATTTTGATACAACATAAAAAAGGCAATAGGATGCCCGGGAGATGGAAATATCTATTTTTTCATCCCCTGGTAGGCATCCTATTCTATTTAGAGCGGGTTATAACGCAGCCTTCTGTACTAATCCATTTCTATTAGCGCTCAAGTTTCTAGTACGTCGTTTGTAACTTCGTCCTGGTCGTATTGGGATTCTACTCCTTTTTGCTTCTTCGAGCAACTGTTTGTAAATTTTATTTCGTTTTCTCGGATTATCTTCTAATATCAAATGAATAAGGTTTGATTTTAATTTACCAATTATTATGTTGGTATTTGATTTGTATAGATACTCTAGATTCTTTCCTTCTTGTTCCTTCAAAATAATTTCATCAACTTCATGTGCCATAAATGACGCCATATTCGATAGAAACATAGTGGCATAATAATCCTGCTCCACTGATAGTGGAGTATCACCTGTAAACTTCTGAAGCTTCAGTTTGTTTTTTAATTCATCAAACTTGCTTTCAATTCCCCATCTTTTGAAATAGAGTACTTTGAAATCTTCTAGTTTGAACCTCTTATCTACAATATTCGTTAGGAGTAATTCTTCTTGTCCAGAAGATAGTTTAATTCGAATAGCACGTAATCGTACTATCTTACCCTGCTTCTTAATTTCAACTAGTTGATCTGGAATAGATGGATCAATGAAAGCTTTATAATTATTGATGGGAGTTCTGATAATAAACTTTACATTAATGTCTACAAGATAGTCGAAGAAATCGATGGATGGATATCCTCTATCAAACAGAAATAGATCATTATCCGTAAGGTTCTCCTTGAAGGATTCCAGTAATTCTTTAGCTAAGTGACGCTCACTATCCGTACATTTTGTAATTAATGCTTTCACAATTAGATTATTTTCGATATCATAGATACAGGATGCCAGTGCGCGTGCCAATTCTAGCGAATTGCCTTTCGAAACGCCAAAGGCGTCCTTTAATCTTTTAGAATTATTTAT